>NZ_UHIY01000001.1:1883575-2197504 GCF_900460525.1 Yersinia kristensenii | reverse complement strand
CCGCGCCTTGTTGGGTGGTCATGCCGTCAATTTGCACCACACTGTGGCCGGGAACAAATGGCGCTAAATGTGCTTTAACCCCAATTGGCCCCATACCTGGGCCGCCACCGCCGTGTGGAATACAGAAAGTTTTATGCAAGTTTAAGTGGGATACATCCGCGCCAATATAGCCCGGTGTGGTGATCCCCACCTGCGCATTCATATTTGCGCCATCGAGATAAACTTGGCCCCCAAACTGATGCACAATTTGGCAAACTTCGCGGATGGTTTCTTCATACACGCCGTGAGTCGACGGGTAAGTCACCATAATACAAGAGAGTTCATCGCCCGCTTCGCCCGCCTTTTGGCGCAAATCGTGCAAATCGATATTACCTTGCTTATCACAGGCCACCACCACCACCGACATCCCGGCCATTTGTGCCGATGCTGGGTTCGTACCGTGGGCAGAGCTTGGGATTAAACAGATATGGCGGCTCGCCTGATTGCGGCTTTCGTGGTAGCGGCGAATGGCCAGCAGCCCCGCATATTCACCTTGCGCACCCGAGTTTGGCTGCATACAAACAGCATCATAACCAGTCAGTTGCACCAGCCATTGTGACAGCTGGCCAATCATTTGCTGATAACCTGCAGCTTGTTCCGGCGGACAGAATGGGTGCAATTCAGCAAACTCCGGCCAAGTGATCGGGATCATCTCCGCAGCGGCATTGAGCTTCATAGTGCAAGAACCCAGCGGGATCATCGCCTGATTCAGCGCCAAATCTTTGCGCTCTAAACGATGCATATAACGCATCATTTCAGTTTCGCTATGGTAGCGGTTAAACACCGGATGCGTCAGAATCGGGTCTTGGCGCAACATAGTCGATTGAATTGACTGGCTATTATGACTGACTTGGGCATCAAGTTGATCAATATCCAAACCATGATTATCACCGACTAACAGAGTGAACAAGGTTTGAAGATCTTCGCGAGAGGTGGTTTCATCCAACGTGATACCCACAGCACCATGAATATCAGTGCGCAGATTAATACCGAAGCTCAATGCACGGGCCAATATCGCGGCTTTGTCTTTCACTTCGACCGTTAATGTATCAAACCAATGCTGGAAACGCAGGGTCAGACCCGCTTGTTGCAAGCCCGCGGCCAGAATATCGGTCATACGGTGAATACGGCCAGCGATGCGCTGCAAGCCCTGTGGACCATGATAAACCGCATACAAACTGGCGATATTGGCCAGTAAAACCTGAGAAGTACAGATATTGGAATTGGCTTTCTCGCGGCGGATATGTTGCTCGCGAGTTTGCATCGCCATACGCAGCGCGGTATTACCGGCAGCATCACGCGATACCCCAATAATCCGGCCCGGCATTGAGCGTTTAAATTCATCGCGACAAGCAAAGAAAGCAGCATGTGGGCCACCGTAACCCATCGGCACCCCAAAACGCTGAGCAGAGCCAAATACCACGTCAGCGCCCTGTTTACCCGGTGCTGTCAGCAGCACTAACGCCATAATATCAGCGGCCACACTGGTAATGATTTTGCGTTTTTTCAGCTCAGATAGCAGTGCTGAGTAGTCATGCAGCTCGCCAGTGGTACCGACTTGTTGCAGCAGCACCCCGAATACTCCCTCTAGCTCCAGCACTTTTTCTGCGCGATCAACAATCACTTCGAAACCAAAGGTTTCAGCACGAGTTCGCACTACATCGAGGGTTTGTGGATGGACATCATCGGCGACGAAGAAACGATTGGCGTCTTTGAGCTTACTGGCACGTTTAGCCAACGCCATGGATTCTGCGGCTGCAGTGGCTTCATCCAGCAAAGAAGCGGAAGCCAGATCCAGGCCGGTCAAGTCTTGGGTCAATTGCTGGAAATTGAGCAATGCTTCAAGGCGGCCCTGTGAAACTTCTGGCTGATAAGGAGTATAGGCGGTGTACCAACCGGGGTTTTCCAGCATATTACGCAGGATAACCGGCGGGGTCAGAACCGGGCTGTAGCCCATGCCAATATAGGATTTATAGCGCTGATTCTGGCTGGCAATCCCTTTAAGTTCCGCCAGCGCCTGATGTTCCGTGGCGGCATCCCCCACAGGTGGTGGGCTTGGCAATTGGATATCTGCCGGAACAATCTGCTGGATCAAACTACTTAACGAGCTGGCGCCAACGGCGGCCAACATCTGTTGCTGTTGCTCAGCTGAGGAGCCGATATGGCGCTGAATAAAAGCATCGTTATGTTCAAGCTGGCTGAGATTTTGAGTCATTTGCTACACATTCCTGAATAGGGCATGGGACGGGAGATATTTGAGATTAACCGCGCCTTGGAGGGGCTTTAGAAATACTCACAAAGCCGAACTAAGGGTAAACACGCCGTTCGGGTTGTAGTGGCGTAAGCCACCGGAGCACCCTTAGATGTGGTCAACCCTTGGCTCATTGCACTTCACTCACCTCAGGCTTTTTTCATTTATTCTTCAATGGTCGCCAGATAAGCCTCGGCATCTAACAAACTGTCTAGCTCACTTTCATCAGAAGCTTTGATGCTAAACAGCCAGCCATCAGTATAAGGCGCGCTATTCACCAGCTCAGGGGAGCTTTCCAGCTCGGTATTCACGGCAATAATTTCACCACTGATTGGCGCATAAATATCGGAAGCGGCTTTAACTGACTCAGCAACAGCGCAATCGCTGCCAGCGGAAACCTCACTGCCCACTTCTGGCAAATCAACAAACACCATGTCACCCAATAGCTCTTGCGCATGTTCAGTGATCCCGACGCTATACACGCCATCACCATCGGCACGAACCCACTCATGAGATGACGCATACTTTAAATCTGCTGGTACATTGCTCATTGCTACTCCTTAAAAAGAGATAGAGCCGAAAAGTTTTGGCTCGTGAAATTCGAAATAATTACAGCGCGACCGGCTTACCCGCCCGCACAAAACCCGGTTTAGTCACCCGTACCGGCATTTCACGGTTACGGATTTGCACCACAGCATTTTCACCTATCCCCGCAGGGACACGAGCCAGCGCAATACTGAAGCCCAGTGTCGGCGAGAATGAACCGCTGGTTATCACACCAACATGCTGGTTACCTGAAGCATCAGAAAAATGCACCGGCAACTCATTACGCAATACGCCTTTCTCAGTCATGATCAAGCCGACCAGTTGCTCTGTGCCGTCCGCACGCTGTTTTTCCAGTGCTTCACGGCCAATAAACTGACGATCTTCTGGCAACCAAGCCACGGTCCAACCCATATTAGCGGCAAGGGGCGAAACGCCTTCGTCCATTTCCTGACCATAGAGATTCATACCCGCTTCCAGGCGCAAAGTGTCACGCGCACCAAGACCTGCGGGCTTCACACCGGCGGCGAGCAATTGTTGCCAGAATTCAACCACACGTTCTTTCGGTAGCGCGATTTCGTAACCCGCTTCCCCGGTATAGCCCGTGGTGGCGATAAACAAATCACCAGCCTGAATACCAAAGAATGGTTTCATTCCTGTAATCGCTTGTTGCTGCTCTGGAGTCAGTAAGGTCGCCACTTTCTGTTGCGCTGTCGGGCCTTGCACCGCCACCAGTGCTAAATCGTCCCGTACTGTCACTCCCACCTGGTACGGCTCAGCATGCTGAGTTATCCACTCCAGATCTTTCTCTCGGGTGGCGGAGTTCACGACTAAACGGAAATAGTCTTCGCGCAGGAAGTAGACGATCAAATCATCGATAACACCGCCGGAAGCATTCAGCATCGCAGTGTAAAGGGCTTTGCCCGGTAGGGTTAGTTTGGCAACATCATTGGCTAACAGGTAACGTAAGAATTCACGGGTACGAGCGCCGTGTAAATCGACAATCGTCATGTGCGAGACATCAAACATACCGGCATCTTGGCGCACGTTATGGTGCTCGTCGATTTGGGAACCATAATGCAATGGCATCATCCAGCCATGAAAATCTACCATGCGCGCACCGCACGCCACGTGTTGGTCATACAGCGGGGTCTGCTTAGACATCTATTCTCCCTCAAACAGTTTTATGCAATGAGTGTTAGGGACTCTAACTCACCATAAACAGGCCTATACCCTAGATAGTTCGGGTTGCAGGAAGGCGGCAATTAAGCGAATCCCCAGGAGCTTACTCAAGTAAGTGACTGGGGTGAACGAAAGCAGCCAACACACCTGCAACGTGAAGTATGACGGGTCTACGCAAACGATACCTTTTGCCCAACGTTATCACCGAATCCATCAGGTAACCATAAGGTAAAATAGGCAATAGCACACATTAAAACGACAAAAGGCAGGGGTATTGTGCAGAGTTTTCCACTGCAAAACTGCGCACGGAGGCACATAATTAACAATTAAAGCGTAAAAGTTGCGATGTTATATAACGAAACAACCAAAACCCTGTCAGAATCAACTTATCAGGTTTTGGTTGTGCGTGAGAAAAACTAATGCGAAAAGCAGGTTGAAATTAGATTTTTTCAACTGAGGCAGGTTTAGTCGGTCACGAGATTATTCATCCAGCCAATCGGGCAAATCATTTAACCCCATCGCCTGGCGCACTAGCTGCGGTTTTACCCCCGGCAAATTATCCGCCAAGGTCAGACCAATATCACGTAACAGTTTTTTAGCCGGGTTATCACCCGCAAACAGTGAGCGGAAACCCTGCATACTAGCAAGCATCACTGCGGCGCTGTGCTTACGGCGGCGTTCATAGCGGCGCAGATAAAGATGCTGGCCGATATCTTTACCCTGACGCTGCAAGCGCCGAAGTTCAGACACCAGCTCGGCGGCATCCATAAAGCCCAGATTCACACCCTGCCCGGCCAACGGATGCACAGTATGAGCGGCGTCACCGACCAGAGCCAACCGGTGTGCCGCGAAACTGCGAGCATAACGCCCCGTTAGCGGGAAGGTCTGACGCTCACTTTCAAGCTGGCATGGCCCCAGCCGCATATCAAATGCCATTCCCAGCTCGCGGTTAAACTGCTCCGCGGGCAGTGTGGCTAACTCGGCGGCGCGTTCAGGGGGTAATGACCAAACAATCGAGCTAAGATGCGGGTCACTAAATGGCAGGAATGCCAGAATACCGTCACCATGAAACACCTGACGTGCCGTGGCCTGATGAGATTCTTCAGTGCGGATAGTAGCCACCAGCGCGTGGTGGGCATAATCCCAAAATGTCAGTGGAATATCAGCATGTTGGCGTAACCAAGAGTTCGCGCCATCCGCCCCAATCACCAACCGGGCGCTGAGCATCCGGTCATCCGTCAGCGTGATAAATGCTTCACTTTCGCCCCAAGCGACCTGTTTGATACTGGCGGGCGCCAGCAAAGTCACATCAGCCAATTGGCTGGCTCGCTGCCATAGCGCCTGCTGAATCACTTGGTTTTCAATGATATGTCCGAGATGGCTAAAACCATACTCATCGGCATGGAAAGCAATTTTCCCAAAGCTGTCCTGGTCCCACACTTCCATGCCGCGATAAGGGCTGGCACGCAGCGCTAAGATGTTTTCCCACACCCCCATCTTTTGCAGTAAGCGCTCACTGGCCGCATTGATCGCCGAAACCCGAAGCGCTAACTCACCGGTCACCGGCGCAGGTAGCGGCTCGGGTACTGGCTGGTGTTCCAGAATAGCAATGCGCAGGCCACTGCCTTGTAAACCGCAGGCCAGTGCTAAGCCGACCATTCCACCACCGGCGATTACCACGTCATATGATTGCATGCCAATATATTCCCATATTAAATACTAACGCTTAACCCATCCCAATGTCCGCCGCGCGAAAGTATCACGTATGGTGGGCAGATGCTCCATCGACATCAAAGCAAGATTACGCCCCACCACCAACGGCCCATAGCGGTTGGCAAACAGGCGGATTAATCCATCTGTGATGCCAATGGTCGCCTGTTGATCTTGTTGTCGCCGCTGTTGGTATTGGCTGAGTACCGCATAATCACCGGGGTCTGTTCCTGCAAGGGCGGCTTGGGCAATGGTTTCGGCCAATGACATCACATCGCGCAGCCCTAAATTAAAGCCCTGACCAGCAATCGGGTGCAAGGTTTGAGCTGCATTGCCGACTAATGCCAGCCGATGACTGACATGGCGCGAGGCAGTTAGCAATTGCAGTGGGTAACTGTGGCGCTTGCCAGCATGCAGCATTTTCCCGAGCCGCCAGCCGAAAGCCTGCTGTAGCTCTGCCAGAAAACGGGCATCATCCCAGCTATCAATTTGCTGTCTATCTTCTTTGGCATGACACCAAACTAGTGAGCTGCGCCCTTGCGACATTGGCAGTAGCGCCAATGGCCCATTGCGGGTAAAGCGCTCAAAAGCACGCCCATTGGGCCGCTCGGAGGTCGTGACATTGGCGATCACCGCAATTTGTTGGTAATCCTGCTGTTGCCACTGCATATTACAAGCTTGGGCCAATGAGGAATGAGAGCCATCCGCCGCCACCAATAACTGGGCACTGAGCTGTTGACCATTATCCAATGTCACCGTGGCAGATTCAGCCGTGCGCGCCACATCAACTACGTTTGCCGGGCAATGTAAGGTCACACCCGGTGCTTTCTGTAGCAAAGTGAATAGCCGATTACCCGCATCAAACAGCTCAATGACCTGACCCAGTGCTGGAACGTGATAATCTTGCGCCCGCAGATTCACAAAGCCGGAATGGCCGCTATCGCTGACGTGAACATGCTCAATGGCGGTGGCACAGTCGGCCAGTGCTGACCAGAGACCAAGGCTATCGAGTTGCCGACAAGTCCCCTGCGCCAATGCAATGGCTCTGGCATCAAAACCTGGATGTTGGCGGCTGTCAGGAAGATGCGCTTCAATCAGCGTTACCGGTACCGCCCCTTTAGTGAGAGATGAAATAGCCAGCGCCAGTGTTGCACCAGCCATACCGCCACCCACAATTATCACGCTCATTAGTTATCTCGCCGCCGCCATCAGGGCTTCAATGTCATCGGGATCTTTTACCACACTGGCAGTCAGATTTTCGTTACCTACCGCAGTAATCACGATGTCATCTTCAATCCGAATACCAATACCGCGATATTGCGGCGGAACATCGGCATCTGGCGCAATATACAAGCCCGGTTCGATAGTCAGCACCATACCAGGCTCAAGAGGGCGCTCACGGTCACTGTTGCTGTAATCGCCGACATCATGCACGTCCATCCCCAACCAGTGGCTCAGGCCGTGCATAAAGAATGGACGGTGCGCTTGTTCAATGATTAGTTGCTCGACATCCCCTTTGAGGATGCCTAAATTCACCAAGCCGGTAATCATAATCCGCACCACCTGCCCCGTGACTTCGCGGATGCTAGTCCCTGGCCGGTACAATTCCAGTGCTTTGTTGATGGAGGCCAGCACGATGTCATAAATCTCCCGTTGTGCGGGGGTAAATTTACCGTTTACCGGGAAAGTGCGGGTGATATCACCGGCATAGCCCTGATATTCACAACCGGCGTCAATCAGCACTAAATCGCCATCTCGCAGTTCGCACTCATTTTCGGTGTAATGCAAAATGCAGCCATTTTCACCGCCACCAACAATTGTGTTATACGCCGGATAACGCGCACCATGGCGAGTAAATTCATGCAGAATCTCCCCTTCCAATTGGTACTCAAACATCCCCGGGCGGCATCTTTCCATCGCGCGGGTATGGGCCAATGCGCTAATTTCACCGGCGCGGCGCATCACAGCAAGTTCTTCTTCTGACTTAAACAGGCGCATTTCATGCAACCATGGCCGCCAGTCAGTTAAGGTCGCGGGTGCACGCAAGTTTTTACGAAAACCGTTACGCAATTTTTCCAGCGCGGCAAACACAATCTTATCCGCGTAATCATATTGCCCCTGCGCGTGATAAATCACATCAAGGCGATTAAGCAGCAAATAGAGCTGCTCGTCGATTTCATCAAAAGGTAATGCGCGATCGATACCCAACTTCTCGGGCGCGGCCTCTTGCCCTAAACGGCGGCCAAACCAGATTTCAGCGGTTAAATCGCGCACTCGGTTAAACAGCACGCTGTGGTTGTGAGTCTCATCGCTTTTCACCAGAATCAGCACCGCTTCCGGCTCATTAAAGCCGGTCAGATAACTAAAATCGCTATTCTGCCGATAAGGATATTCAGAGTCTGCACTGCGCGTAGCCTCTGGTGCGGCAAAAATAATGGCAGCGCTGCCCGGGGCCATCTTCGCCAACAGTGCCTGACGGCGGTTCTGGTATTCTTGCTGAGTCATTACACCCTCCTGAAATATCCGGTTTCCATCATTCAACACACGACACAGGCCAGCTTAGTGTAATGTCGGTTTGCGTACTTCCGGAGCCGTCGGTTTTTCTTGAGTAAATTCAATATGACACAAGATAGCCGCGACACGGACATACTCGATGACTTCTTCCAATGATTGGGCCAGTTCTTCCTGATCTTCATCCTCGTCATATCCTAACTGAGCAATATTACGCAAATCATCAATGGCTTCACCCACTTCATCTTTCACTTGCGCCAACTTCGGTTGCAGCATCCCAAGACCTAACAGGAAATGGTTTACCCAGCCGGATAATGCATCAGCACGGTCAAAAACAGTGATCTCTTCCCCTTCAGGAATCAACAACTGGAACATAAAACCTTCGTTTTCAAGCGCTTCTTGTGTTGCTTGATGTAACTGTTGTAACGGCAAACCAAGGGCTTGCGAAAAGGCGACGCCCTCGTTGGTCAAGTCATGCACCAGTGCACGCCAACCATCGTCTTTACTGCCTCCGCACAGCATGCCACTGATCAGACCATGCATTTCAGCAGGGGTTAATGCCACTGCTTGCTGGTTCAATGCCAGGGCAAGTGATTGGTAAGTCGGTAATGTATTCTCTATAGACATGCGTATTGGTCATCGTTGGCAGGATAAGTTCGTGTTATGCTACCACCAAGAAAGGTCGCTATACCAGAAAACGCAACACTCTATACCCTATAGATTTCAAGATGCAGGAAGCGGCAAAGCCTTTTGTTACTTGAAAATAATGGATATATACCCTAAATAATTCGAGTGGCAGGAAGGCGGCAATTGAGTGAATCCCGCTGAGTTGACGCCAGTCAATGATTCGGGCGAGCGAGAGCAGCCAACGCATATGCAGCTTGAAATATGACGGGTATAAAGGGGTTGAATCTTGGTATCGAGGTATATATAGTGACGCCCGCTTTGCCGCTACGAGCATTTTGCCTCTGGTTTTCAGGGCTGGCGCGAAATTAGTCAGGAAGGTCGCATGTCTGCACAACCGGTAGATATTCAAATTTTTGGTCGATCGTTAAGAGTGAACTGTCCCCCAGAACAACAAGATGCGTTGAACATGGCAGCAGAAGATCTTAACCAACGGTTGCAAGATCTGAAAGTTCGCACTAGAGTCACCAATACTGAGCAGTTAGTTTTCATCGCGGCATTGAACGTATGTCACGAATTAGCTCAGGAAAGGTTGAAAACCCGTGACTATGCATCCAATATGGAGCAACGTATTCGGATGTTACAACAGACCATTGAACAAGCATTGCTTGAACAGGGTCGCATCTCTGAACGTCAGGATGCACAGTTTGAATAAATCTCTGTTGAATGATAGATTCAGCAGTGAGTAAAGAATTTCTCTGAGGTGTTCGTCAGCGGGCCAGTCCCCTGAGCCGATATTTAATACCAACAGAATGTAGCGACTCCGTAACTGGTGCGCATGCTCGGTCCGCCGAGAAGCCTTAAGGTTGCGACGCTGCGTTCACCTTGAACCATGGGTTCAAGGGTTACAGCCTGCGGCGGCATCTCGGAGATCCCTTTCTTATCGTGTAACACTTTGCGGTTATCACATTCGTTTCGATACCAGCAGTTTTCTATTCACTTATCTCAACCGCATGTTTTTTTAAGTTAAAAATATGTTTTTAAGTCAACAACATGCCCTTGAGCGGAAAAAAATCCGCAGTGAAATTCGTGAGCGCCGGCGTCTTTTGACTCCCGAACAACAGCAACACTCTGCCGATTTCGCGGCTAAACATATCGCTTCCCACCCCAAAATCCAGCAAGCCAATACCATCGCCGTATTTCTGTCTTTTGATGGCGAGTTAGATACCTCCCCGGTTATCGAATTATTGTGGCGGCAGAAAAAACAGGTTTATCTCCCGGTGCTTCATCCTTTCAGCCCAGGTAATTTACTGTTTCTCCACTATCGCCCTGATAGCCAACTCATTCGCAATCGCTTGAAAATCCTGGAGCCCCAATTAGATGTGCGTGACGTGCTGCCGTTAAACCAATTGGACGTGGTGATAACCCCGCTGGTGGCATTTGATAGCCACGGGCAACGTTTAGGTATGGGGGGCGGTTTCTATGACCGTACACTGCAAAACTGGCAGCAAGGCGGTCCCTATCCTATTGGTCTGGCCCATGATTGCCAGCAAGTCGAGCATTTACCGAGTGAGCATTGGGATGTGCCGTTGCCAGAGATTGTGACACCGACAAAACTGTGGCAGTGGTGAGAGATAACCTTTCAAAATAAAAAAACACCCGATATCTTATACATAGCGGGTGTTTAGTCACGCAATTCGATGTTTATCCCCAAAGTCACTGGCAATGCAGCCAGGCAGCAAGCGAACTAATCCCGATGAGCTTACATAAGTAAGTGATGCGGGTTAGTGAGGGCCGCTAACAACGCTGCAACGTCAAGGACAAAGCATCAGTAGAGCAAGCGCGCACGGATAGTCCCTGGAATCGCCTTCATGGCCTGCAACGCTTTTTCTGCATTCTCTGCATCATCAGTTTCAACATCAATAACGACATACCCGATATCAGCACTGGTTTGCAAATACTGCGCCGCGATGTTGACATTCTGCTCAGCAAAAATTTTGTTAATGCTGGTCAGAATACCTGGGCGGTTCTCATGGATATGCAGCAAGCGACGGGTGTTATCACCATGAGCTGGCAGAGAAACTTCCGGGAAGTTAACCGCAGACAGCGTTGAGCCGTTATCGGAGTACTTCGCCAGTTTACCGGCCACTTCATCACCAATATTCTCCTGTGCTTCCTGAGTTGAACCACCGATATGCGGGGTCAATAACACATTATCAAACTCGCACAATGGTGAATTGAACGGGTCTTTATTGGTTGCTGGCTCTTCAGGGAAAACATCGATTGCCGCACCCGCCAGATGATTGCTCGCCAGCGCATCACAGAGTGCCGGGATATCAACTACCGTCCCACGAGAAGCATTAATCAGCATCGCGCCCGGTTTCATCAGAGCCAACTGCTCAGGGCCAATCATATTTTTGGTGGAGTGATTTTCTGGCACATGCAAACTAATCACATCACTCATATTCAGCAAATCAGACAGATGGCGAACCTGCTGCGCATTTCCCAACGACAGTTTATTTTCAATATCGTAGAAAAACACTTTCATCCCGATACTTTCAGCCAGAATACCGAGCTGAGTCCCGATATGACCATAGCCGATAATCCCCAGTTTTTTGCCACGGGCTTCATAGGAACCGACAGCCAGCTTATTCCACTCGCCACGGTGTGCTTTAGCGTTAGCCGATGGAATACCGCGGAACATTAGCAGTAACTCGCCCAGTACCATTTCGGCTACCGAACGGGTATTGGAGAAAGGTGCATTGAATACCGGCACACCACGTTTAGTTGCCGCTTTTAAATCAACCTGATTGGTACCGATACAGAAACAACCCACTGCAACCAACTTTTCTGCTGCAGCAAAGACTTCTTCGGACAGATGCGTGCGCGATCGAATCCCAACGAAGTGAGCATCACGAATAGATTCTTTCAGTGATTCGGTGTCTAAGGCACCTTTATGATATTCAATATTGCTATAACCGGCTGCACGCAGATTATCAACCGTGCTCTGGTGCACCCCTTCCACTAACAGAAACTTAATTCTGTCTTTCTCCAGTGATACTTTTGCCATGTCCCCGACCCTATTTTCAGACTTCAGATGTGGCTGACGATATCGAATGAATCTGGTCAGCACCCCGTCAACATAACAAATATTTCGCGGGCGGCAATACAAACGATTGCCTCCCGTCAGCATAACAAACAGTGAAAATGTTAATTTATGGAATAAAAAACTGGCGGAGAGAGAGTTAATGGCAGGTTAAGAAAATGAAATGATTAAATGTGATATATATCACCAAATTTAATGGTTTTAAGAAAAGAGTTTTAAAGGCACAATTTATCAGGGTGAAGCCAATAACCTCACCCTAAATAATATTCATTCAACTACTTGAGCACGATTGTCTTAACACCCTCGGCAGTACCAATCAGCGCCACATCAGCACCTCGGTTGGCAAATAACCCTACGGTGACAACACCGGCGATGCCATTAATTTTATTTTCGAGCGCGATGGCATCTAAAATAGTCAGGTTGTGCACATCCAGAATAACATTGCCATTATCCGTCAGGACATTTTGGCGATATTCAGGTAACCCACCTAATTTCACCAGCTCGCGGGCAACATAAGAACGCGCCATCGGGATAACTTCAACTGGCAGTGGAAACTTACCCAGAACATCAACTTGCTTGGAAGCATCAGCAATACAGATAAACTTGCGGGAAATGGCCGCAATGATTTTCTCGCGGGTCAGGGCTGCACCACCGCCTTTAATCATCTGCATTTGGCTGTTAATTTCATCCGCGCCATCAACATAAATATCCAGCACATCGACTTCGTTGCAATCAAACACCTGAATACCATAGCTTTTCAGCTTGGCGGTAGAGGCATCAGAGCTGGAAACGGCCCCTTCAATCTGGCCTTTGATGGAGGCAAGAGCATCAATAAAATGTGCTGCAGTAGAGCCGGTGCCGACCCCAACGATAGTGCCGGGTTTGACATAATCTAATGCTGCCCAGCCCACTGCTTTTTTAAGTTCATCCTGAGTCATGGTAAGTTCACGCCTTGATGTGAAAGAAAACCTGACGTCATTATAGAGCATATATATGATAAAACATCGCAATAAAGCTGGCTCATGTCTGTGGTAATTCTAGCTGGATCACAGTTACGCCGGTTTATTTGTGGCGAGCGCGCCCGCATTCCAACATAGAAAAATGATCAAAATGTGGCATAGTGCGGTATTAACTTAAATATTTGGAGAGATGACTCCGATGAAACGCCCAGACTACCGTACGCTACAAGCGCTGGACGCGGTGATCCGTGAACGCGGTTTTGAACGCGCGGCACAAAAACTCTGTATCACCCAATCGGCGGTATCTCAACGCATTAAGCAGTTGGAAAACCTGTTCGGTCAACCGCTGTTGGTGCGCACTGTGCCCCCCCGCCCGACTGAGCAAGGGCAGAAACTGCTCGCCTTACTGCATCAGGTTGAACTGCTGGAAGAAGAGTGGCTCGGCAATGATAACGGCGGCGATACACCGCTGTTACTGTCATTAGCGGTTAATGCCGACAGTCTGGCAACCTGGCTGCTACCGGCGCTGAAACCGGTGTTAGCAGACTCCCCTATCCGGTTGAATTTACAAGTCGAAGATGAAACCCGCACTCAAGAGCGGTTACGCCGTGGCGAGGTAGTGGGCGCGGTCAGTATCCAGCCTCAACCGCTGCCAAGCTGTCTGGTCGATCAGCTCGGCGCACTGGATTATCTGTTCGTTGCATCAAAGCCCTTTGCCGACCGCTACTTCCCCAATGGCGTGACCCGCTCGGCATTGCTGAAAGCACCCGCCGTGGCCTTTGACCATTTGGATGATATGCATCAGGCGTTTTTACAACAGAATTTCGATTTGTCACCGGGCAGTGTGCCGTGCCATATCGTTAACTCGTCGGAAGCCTTTGTACAGTTGGCAAGGCAAGGCACCACCTGCTGTATGATCCCGCATCTGCAAATCGAAAAAGAGTTGGCATCCGGTGAGTTGATTAATCTGACGCCGGGGTTATTGCAACGTCGGATGCTGTACTGGCATCGATTTGCACCAGAAAGCCGGACAATGAGAAAGGTGACTGACGCCCTGTTATCTCACGGGCGTCAGGTATTACGGCAAGACTAGCTTATTTGGCGGCAACGGCTGGCGTGTTAGCGCTGGTTTTCAGCTCAAACACGACATCAACCTGATCATCAAAATGGATGGTTTGTTGCTCGTAAGTTTGGGCGGCATCATTGGCTGGTGCGGCGTCAGCACTCTTGAACATACGCGCTACCGGCATTGGCTGGTAGTTAGTCGCACGGTAACGAATGCTATATACCGGCCCTAATTTAACCTTAAATCCGTCAGCCAAAGCACCTGCCTGACTAATGGCATTCTCGATGGCTTTTTGACGAACCTGTTCACGATAAGTGTCCGGGTTGGCAACACCAAGCTCGACAGAATGAATTTCATTAAGGCCCGATTTGAGTGCCCCATCCAGCAATTCGTTCAACTTATCCAACTGGCGCAATGTCACTTGAACCTGACGTACCGCACGGTAGCCTTTCAATACAGCTTCACCGGTTTTCTGATAATCGTATTCAGCTTGAGTCCGGATATTGGCCGCATTGATGTCTTTTTTCTCAATCCCGCTCTTACGCAGGAAGTCGAAATATTGTGCGACGCGGGTGTCTGCCTGTTTCTTAGCATCTGCGGCATCTTTGGCAGAGACACTCACTTCGATGGTAATAGTGGCAATATCCGGAGCCGCATCAACACTGGCGGTACCCGAGGTGACAACATGCGGCCCTTCTGGCAGTTCAGCCGCCTGAACTTGTAGCGCCAAAGGTAACGTCCCTAATCCCATCATTGCGGCCAAAGCCAATGTCTTCAACTTCACGGAGCCTCCTAAAGTAATCATAATAAAACTATGCACTAAATAATTCGAGTTGTATGAAGGCGGCAACTGAGCGAGTCCCCAGGAGCTTACACAAGTCAGTGACTGGGTGAACGAAGGCAGCCAACACACATACAGCTTGAAGTATGACGGGTATAAGACAACCGTAGCATATCTTACTAAATTAGGGATTCGGATTAATGATAAAAACTTACAGATTCAATCCCTGCCGCGCTAACTGAAAAGCAATAAACCACATCACGCTCCCCACCAGCGAATTGATCACCCGCTGTGAGGTTGGGCGATTAAGCCACGGCGATAGCCACGCGGCCAGCAAAGCTAGTGCAAAAAACCAGGCTACAGAGGCGCTCACGGCACCAAAAGCAAACCATGGACGAACATCCGGTAATAACTGGCCGCCCAAACTCCCCAGCACCACAAAGGTATCCAGGTAGACATGCGGGTTAAGCCAGGTCACTGCCAATAGTGTCACCAGAATACGCCAGCGCCCTTGCGCACCTGTGGCAACAGTTGATGACGAGCTATCGCCACGCCATGCAGCCGTTAATGCGCCCCAGCCATACCACAGCAGAAATGCCACCCCACCCCAAGTGACCAGCGCCAGCAGTAAGGAAGAGCTATTCAGCAAAGCACTACCGCCAAAAATACCTGCACAAATCAAGATGATGTCACTGAGGGCGCACAACGCGGCACTCATCAAATGATGTTGCCGCTTAATTCCCTGATTCATCACAAAGGCATTTTGTGGCCCGAGGGGTAGGATCATGGCCGCACTGAGGGCAAAACCTTGCAAATAGACAGCTAACATACTGTTACCTTTAAATAATACTCAAAATGAGCTGAGAGAATTGTTGAAGAATTAGCAGCATATTACGAGGAGATAACCATCAGAGGAAATTGATATTTCTTATCAACTATAAGTAAAACTAATAATAGATAAACTAAAGCTCGCGCGTGGGAACAATAAAAGAAAAAGAGAAGAAAAACGGGCCAATAATAGCCCGTTTTGACTGAGTATAACGCTATCTGATTTTATGCTGACGGAGCAGATTCCACGTTATCAACCTGATGCAAATGCACATCCATCTGCGGATAAGGAATGCCAATTTTGTGAGCATCCAGCGCGCGTTTAAAGTTCTCCATCAAATCCCAATACACTTCCATTGCATCGCCATTGGTAGTCCAGACGCGCACGGTAAAGTTTAATGACGAAGCCGCCATCTCATTCAACCGCACGGTAACCCCTTTGTCATGCATGATGCGAGAATCGGCTGCAATGATGTCACCCAACACTTTCTTCACCACATCAATATCAGCATCATAGGCCACGCCAATAACCATATCAGTACGGCGATTGGGTTCGCGGCTAGTATTGATGATGTTGTTGGCGATAATTTTACCATTTGGCACCACAATGATTTTGTCATCAACAGTGCGCAATGTGGTTGAGAAGATCTGCACCTGCACCACGGTACCGGCTACACCGCCCAGATCGACATACTCACCCGCTTTAAAGGGACGGAAGGCCACTAGCAATACACCAGCGGCAAAGTTGGACAGTGAACCTTGCAGTGCCAAACCGACTGCTAAACCGGCAGCACCGATAACCGCAATCACCGAGGCAGTTTGTACTCCAAGGCGACCCAACACCGCGACGATAGTAAAAGCCAGAATACTGTAGCGCGCCATTGCCGCCAGGAAATCCGCTACAGTGATATCAATACCACGCAACTTCATCACTCGACCAAGCATGCGTGATACCACTTTGGCAATGATTGAACCGACAATCAGAATCAGTAACGCCGCGACAAGATTCACTGCATACTGAATCAGTAACTCCTGATTATTCACCAACCAAGTACTTGCTTCATTGATACCATCAACTACGTTTAATTCTTCCATTTAAACCATCCTACAAAAAACTCCCTGCGGGAGATATGACTCCAAAAGTGCCACCCAATGCTGACTAATACAGTGGGCAGTGCGTTTAGGGTAACCAACAATGGAGAATGTTGCCAATTTTGGCAGTCCCGTTAAGCCAACAAAACAGACGATAGAGTCAGTAGCAGCTGCTAAAGCGGCAATACAGTGATGCTCGCCAACAACGAAAAAAGGCCCCTAAGGGCCTTTTAAAACAGTCAGTATGAGACTGAATTACAGTACGTCGATTGCGTTCAGTTCTTTGAATGCCAGTTCCAGACGGGCAATCATTGAAACCTGCGCTGAGCGCAGCCATACGCGCGGATCGTAGTATTTTTTGTTCGGTTTATCAGCACCTTCTGGGTTACCCAGTTGGCCTTGCAGATAGCCTTCATTCTTTTTGTAGTAATCCAGAATACCTTCCCACGTTGCCCACTGGGTATCGGTGTCGATATTCATTTTCACTACGCCGTAGCTAACTGCTTCTTTGATTTCAGCAGCAGTAGAACCTGAACCGCCATGGAACACGAAGTCCAGGCTGTTGTGCGGCAGATTGTGTTTCTTAGAAACATAATCCTGAGAATCACGCAGAATAGTCGGGGTCAGTTTCACGTTACCTGGTTTGTAAACACCGTGCACGTTACCGAAAGAAGCTGCAATGGTGAAACGTGGGCTGATTGCGTTCAGTTTTTCGTAAGCGTAATCAACATCTTGCGGTTGAGTATACAGAGAAGATGCGTCCATATGGCTGTTGTCCACGCCATCTTCTTCACCACCAGTGCAACCCAGTTCGATTTCTAGCGTCATACCCAGTTTTGACATACGAGTCAAGTATTTGCTACAGATTTCGATGTTTTCTTCCAGGGACTCTTCAGACAAGTCAATCATGTGAGAAGAGAACAGTGGTTTGCCGGTTGCCGCGAAGTGCTTCTCGCCCGCATCCAACAAGCCGTCTAACCATGGCAGCAATTTCTTGGCGCAATGGTCGGTATGCAGAATAACAGGAACACCGTAGTGTTCAGCCATCTGGTGTACATGGTGCGCACCAGAGATAGCGCCCAAGATTGCAGCACCTTGTGGCACGTCAGTCTTCACGCCTTTACCTGCGATAAATGCTGCACCACCGTTAGAGAACTGAACGATAACCGGCGCACGCACTTTGGCTGCTGTTTCCAGCACTGCGTTGATAGAGTCGGTGCCGACACAGTTTACTGCTGGCAAAGCAAAGTTGTTTTCTTTTGCTATTGCGAACACTTTCTGAACGTCATCACCTGTGATGACACCTGGTTTTACGAAATCAAAAATTTTAGACATGTACGTTGTCCTGTTTCGTCGACTGAAGATAGCAGCTATCCGGGAGGATAGGCCCTAAATGTAAATCGGTTTTCGCCAGCCTAAAGCCCGCGAGCTTCATTGGCTAAATGCGAAACGGGCGGCTCTCGCCCCCCGTTATCTAAATTACTGCTTAGCGCGCTCTTCCAGCATCACAACCGCTGGCAGTTTTTTCCCTTCTACAAACTCAAGGAAAGCACCGCCGCCAGTGGAGATGTAAGAGATTTGGTCAGCAATACCGAACAGATCGATAGCTGCCAGAGTGTCACCACCGCCCGCGATTGAGAATGCTTCGCTCTCTGCGATGGCGCGAGCCACAATTTCGGTCCCTTTACGGAAGTTAGGGAACTCGAACACACCAACCGGGCCATTCCACAGAATGGTTTTGGCGTTTTTCAGAATCTCTGCCAGACGTTCTGCTGATACGTCGCCCAGATCCAGAATTTGCTCATCATCTTTGATCTGATCAGCAGGCTTCAATGTTGCAACCGCGGTTTCAGAGAATTCAGTAGCAACACGCACATCAGTAGGAACTGGGATATCGCAAGTTTCCAGCAGGCGTTTAGCTTCTGGAATCAGGTCTGCTTCGTACAGAGATTTACCTACATTGTGGCCTTGAGCTGCCACGAAGGTATTGGCGATACCGCCACCCACAATCAATTGGTCGGCAATTTTAGACAGCGCACCCAGCACGGTCAGTTTGGTTGAAACTTTAGAACCACCAACGATAGCAACCATTGGACGCGCTGGGTTACCCAGTGCTTTACCTAAGGCTTCCAACTCTGCTGACAGCAGCGGGCCAGCACACGCGATAGGAGCAAATTTACCTACGCCGTGAGTCGAAGCTTGTGCACGGTGAGCAGTACCAAAAGCATCCATGACATACACATCACAGAGTGCGGCATATTTCTTGGACAGAGTTTCGTCGTCTTTTTTCTCGCCTTTGTTAAAGCGAACGTTTTCCAGCACAACCAACTCGCCAGCTGCAATTTCAACGCCGTCCAGATAATCTTTCGCCAAGCGTACCGGAGCAGACAATTTGTCTTTCAGGTAGTTAACAACTGGCAGCAAGGAGAACTCTTCGTTGTACTCGCCTTCGGTCGGACGACCCAGGTGAGAGGTAACCATTACTTTAGCGCCTTGCTTCAGTGCCGCTTCAATTGTCGGCAGAGATGCACGGATACGCGCATCAGAAGTCACTTTGCCATCTTTTACCGGAACATTGAGGTCCGCACGGATCAGCACGCGTTTGCCAGCTAGATCCAGATCGGTCATCTTAATTACAGACATGGTGAATCCTCTTGTTGATTCTCTTTAAAGTTGCATAAGCTGCACATCAACGCTGATGTAACCGCAGTAAATAACGGAAAAACAATACGTTAGCATGCCGTACTAGAAACCGCTTTTGGCCATCGCCAATGTCGTATCCAACATTCTATTGGCGAAACCCCATTCGTTATCGCACCATACCAACGTCTTAATCAGGTGCTGCCCACTGACTCGCGTTTGAGTGCAATCGACAATAGCACTGTGCGGATCATGGTTAAAATCGGTCGACACCAATGGTAATTCCGTATAGTCAACTATACCACGAAATGAACCTCTTGCTGCCTTTTGCAAAAGCTGGTTAACCTCAGCCACACCAACCGGGCTTGTCACGCTGACGCTTAAATCGATCGCCGTTACGTTGATGGTTGGCACCCGTACCGAGATAGCTTCAAACCTGTCGCAAAACTTCGGAAAAATACGGGTAATCCCTGCTGCCAGTTTGGTATCCACCGGGATAATTGACTGGCTTGCTGCTCGGGTACGGCGTAAATCTTGATGATAAGCATCAATAACGGGCTGATCATTCATTGATGAATGAATGGTGGTGACAGTGCCGGATTCAATGCCATAAGCGACATCCAACAACTGAATAATAGGAATAATACAGTTCGTGGTACAGGACGCGTTAGAAACAATTCGGTGGTCTGCTCGCAAATCCTGATGGTTAACACCATAAACCACCGTAGCATCCAAATCATGTCCACCAGGATGGGCAAACAGCACCTTTTTGGCACCGGAGGTTAAATGCGCCTCGCCATCTGCACGGCTACCATAAACACCGCTACAATCCAGAACCACATCAATTCCTAACTCACCCCAGGGTAACTGCCCAATCTCCGGCTGATGTATCAACCGAATAATATCGTCCCCGACGTATAATTTGTCACATTCCTGACGAACATCCCAGGCAAACCGGCCATGGCTGGAGTCATATTTCAACAGATGGGCCATCCCCTCTGCATTAGCCAACTCATTAATTGCAACGACTGAAATCTCTGCCCGGCGACCTGACTCATACAATGCGCGTAAAACGCTACGGCCAATACGGCCAAAGCCATTTATCGCTATACGAATTGTCATGTTACTCCCTGTTTCTGGTTATTATCATGCAACCCCATAGCGTACTGCAGCGCACCCTAAGATGTTAATCGTCTTATCACAATTCAGCCAGAATACTTCCGGCGTTTTCCTCAGCGAAATTGGCTGAAATGGAAAGTGAATCATGACTGAAACGCTTCAGCCAGAATAAACCAAACTAATCATAAAAGGAATATCTGCCTGATAAAGGGCACAATTCATCCATCAATTAGCGAAAAAAAAGACCGCCGAAGCGGTCTTTTAACAGCTGTATTACCGAGCCTCTCATCACCCTTTACAGTGATTTATAGCCTTGATAACGTCATGCTGTTTTAACAAAAATTATTTCAACAACGCCTGGGCTTTTGCCACCACGTTTTCTACGGTAAAACCAAACTCTTTGAACAGCAATTCAGCAGGAGCAGATTCACCAAAGGTGTGCATACCCACTACTGCGCCATTCAGGCCGACATATTTGTACCAGTAATCAGCAATACCGGCTTCAACGGCAACGCGGGCGCTAACAGCAGATGGCAATACGGATTCACGGTAAGCAGCGTCTTGTTTGTCGAATGCATCAGTCGATGGCATAGACACAACACGCACTTTGCGGCCTGCAGCAGTCAGTTGATCGGCAGCAGCAACCGCCAATTCAACTTCAGAACCGGTCGCGATAAAGATCAGTTCAGGAAGGCCTGCACAATCTTTCAGCACATAAGCGCCTTTAGAGATATTGGCTAACTGCTCAGCAGTACGTGGCTGTTGTGCCAGGTTTTGGCGCGAGAAGATCAGTGCGCTTGGGCCATCTTTACGCTCCAAGGCATACTGCCATGCCACCGCAGATTCAACCTGGTCACATGGACGCCAAGTGCTCATATTTGGAGTCACACGCAGGCTGGCCATCTGCTCAACCGGCTGATGGGTTGGGCCATCTTCACCCAAACCAATAGAGTCATGGGTATAAACAAAGATGCTGCGGATTTTCATCAGCGCGGCCATGCGCACTGCATTACGGGCATATTCCACAAACATCAAGAAAGTCGCGCCGTAAGGAATGAAGCCGCCATGCAGGGCGATGCCGTTCATGATGGCAGACATACCAAATTCACGTACACCGTAGTGAATGTAGTTACCCGCGAGATCTTCGTTCAGAGATTTGGAGCCCGACCAGATAGTCAGGTTACTTGGTGCCAGGTCAGCAGAGCCGCCCAGGAATTCAGGTAACACTTTACCGAAAGCTTCCAGCGAGTTTTGCGAGGCTTTACGGCTGGCAATATTCGCCGGGTTAGCTTGCAGCTGTTCGATGAATTTCTTGGATTCAGTCGCCCAGTTAGCGGGCAGCTCACCACTGATGCGGCGTTTGAATTCAGCAGCCAGTTCCGGATACGCTTTAGCGTAAGCCGCAAATTTCTCGTTCCAGGCCGCTTCTTTTGCCTGGCCAGCTTTTTTAGCATCCCACGCGGCATAGATATCCTGTGGAATTTCGAATGCTGCGTATTTCCAGCCCAATGCTTCACGGGTCGCGGCAACTTCATCAACACCTAATGGTGCGCCATGTGAATCATGGGTGCCGGCTTTCTTCGGTGAACCAAAACCGATAATGGTTTTGCACATCAGCAGTGATGGTTTGTCGGTCACTTTGTGGGCTTCTTCGATGGCCGCTTTGATAGAATCAGCGTTATGACCATCAACACCCCGAACCACATGCCAACCGTAAGCTTCGAAACGGGCCGCGGTATCATCAGTAAACCAGCCTTCAACATGACCGTCGATGGAGATGCCGTTGTCATCATAGAAAGCGGTCAGTTTGCCCAGCTTCATGGTACCCGCCAGAGAGCAAACTTCGTGAGAAATACCTTCCATCATGCAACCGTCGCCCATAAAGGCGTAGGTGTGGTGATCGACAATCTCATGATTCGGGCGGTTAAACTGCGCGCCCAGCGTGCGTTCTGCAATCGCAAAACCGACTGCGTTAGCAATGCCCTGACCCAATGGGCCAGTGGTGGTTTCTACGCCAGCGGTATAGCCATATTCAGGGTGACCTGGCGTTTTAGAGTGCAGCTGGCGGAAGTTTTTCAGTTCTTCCAGCGGCAGATCATAGCCAGTGAGATGCAACAGGCTATAGATCAACATGGAGCCGTGACCATTCGACAAAACGAAACGGTCGCGATCAGCCCAGTGTGGATTAGTTGGATTATGGTTCAGGTAATCACGCCACAGAACTTCGGCAATATCTGCCATACCCATAGGGGCACCGGGGTGGCCGGAATTCGCTTTTTGCACTGCGTCCATGCTTAGTGCGCGGATCGCGTTGGCAAGCTCTTTACGAGAGGACATGTTTTACTCCAGGTCGGATTAAAAAAAGCGTTCAAGTTTACCATTTTCTCAGACTCAACATTGAAACGGCAACCACTAAAACCACAATGAGCAATAACTTCCATATTAATGACGAATGGAGTCTGCTGATTTTCAGAATAAATCTATAGCTCTGACGCCAATAGCACATTAATCTCCGCTATCCATTGTCAATCAGGCCATACCTTGGGTATCTCACCAGTGCTGCCCAGAGTAGTAGAAGCTGCGCTGATGCAATAGCTATTAATGCAATTGATGTAATGTAACAATAAAAACCCCATAACCACAGGAAGAAAGTGTTATGAAAATGCGTACCTCAATGATTGCCCTGAGCCTGACGGCATTACTTAGCGGCTGCCAGAATATAAATACTGATGGATTGATGCAATCCGGTGCCCAAGCTTTTCAGGCTGCAACCCTGAGTGATGCTGATGTCAAAAATCTCAGTGAAAAATCTTGTGTGGAAATGGATCAAAAAGCCCAGATAGCCTCTGCTGATAGCGCCTACGGCAAACGTCTGGCAAAAATTTCAGCGGCATTGGGTGATAATATCAATGGTACCCCAGCTAACTATAAGGTTTACGTCACAAAAGATGTCAATGCTTGGGCGATGGCCAATGGCTGTATTCGAGTTTACAGCGGCCTAATGGACATGATGACCGACAATGAAGTGGAAGGCGTACTTGGCCATGAGATGGGTCATGTGGCATTAGGGCATACCCGCAAAGCCATGCAAGTGGCCTATGGCACCACCGCCCTACGGACTGCTGCCGCATCTGCCGGTGGGGTTGCCGGGCAGCTTTCTCAGTCTCAGTTAGCCGATATTGGCCAGAAACTGGTGAATGCCCAGTTCTCACAAAAACAAGAAAGTGAAGCAGATGATTACTCATTCGACCTGCTGAAAAAACGCGGTATCGATCCTAACGGTTTAGTCACCAGCTTCGAAAAATTGGCTACCATGGAAGCCGGCCGCACCAGCAGCATGTTTGATGATCACCCGTCCTCACAGGCCCGTGCCGACCATATCCGCCAACGCATCGCCGCCGAGAAATAATAATATCTTATTAGTGTAAGCGCCCCATAACAGGGGCGTTATGACTTATTCCACCGCCAGATTCACTTCTATTTGATCACCGCTGATCCGCACGGGGTAAGTGTTCAAATCCCGCTCCCCCGGCTCACGCAAGCATTGTCCGGTTCGGATATCAAACAGTGCTCCATGCAATGGGCACTCAACGGTTTCTCCATCCATAAAACCTTGAGTTAACAATGCATTGGCGTGAGGGCAAACATCCTCCATCGCGAAATACTCGCCATCAAGGATATAGACACCAATCCTTTTATTATTAACTAGAGCTGAGAAAGGGAAGTCCGGTTTGACGTAACTTACCTTACAAACACTGACCCATCCCATGAAAGCACCTCGCCGATTATCGTCAGAAAACACCAATATTAGTGTGGTTGATATTTAGACAATCACCAGCCGTCGCGCAAACAAAAAGGGCAAACCTGAGTTTGCCCTTAAATGATATTAATCCGCTGCTAATACTTACTCATCTTCGAGATAAGTATAACCGTACAGACCAGCTTCAAACTCTTCCATAAACTGAGCTTGTAGCTCAGTGTCCAGATCGGTTTCTTTCACTTGATCGGAGAACTGTTTCAGCAACTTCTCTGGGTTCAATTGAACATATTCCAGCATATCCGCGACAGTATCACCTTCGTCGGTCTGTTCAAACTCAACCGTACCATCAGGGAAGACAAATACATCTACGGCTGCGGTATCACCAAATAGATTATGCATATTGCCCAAGATTTCCTGATAGGCGCCGACCATAAAGAAGCCCAGCAGTGGCGGATTCTCTGCATCATACGGCGGCATTGGCATGGTGGTTGCCACTCCGTCGCCATCAATATAATGGTCGATAGTCCCGTCGGAGTCACAGGTGATATCCAGCAAAACCGCACGGCGCTCTGGTGGCTTATCTAACCCCTCCAAGGGTAAAACTGGGAAGAGCTGATCAATACCCCATGCATCCGGCATTGACTGGAATAGTGAGAAATTGACATACAGCTTGTCAGCCATACGCTCTTGCAGCTCATCAATAATTGGCCGATGTGCGCGGTTGCTTGGGTCCAACTGCTTTTGGATCTCATTACAAATGCTTAAATACAGTTCTTCAGCCCATGCACGTTGCTTTAATTCCAGCATACCGTGTGCATACTGGGTGTGGACATCGTGCAAGTCCATTTGGCTGTCGTGTAGCCATTCGCGCAGAGAGCGGCGGTTTTCCGGCTCTTGCATTTCCAGCCAAGTGTCCCACAGGCTGATCAGCGCACGAGGTGCATCTTCTTCCGGCGGTTGTGGCTCATTAAACTCATTGCGTTCTACGCCGATCACATTGGAAACCAGCACAGTATGGTGTGCGGTGACTGCACGGCCCGATTCCGTAATCACCGTTGGGTGCGGCAAGCCGTGCTCATTACACGCATCACCAATACCCCAGATAACGTTGTTGGCATATTCATTCAGGCCATAGTTTACTGAGCAATCAGATTGGGAGCGTGTCCCTTCGTAATCCACACCCAGACCGCCGCCCACATCGAAACACTGGATATTGACACCCAGTTTGTGTAGCTCCACATAGAAACGGGCTGATTCACGGACACCAGTGGAAATATCACGGATATTGGATAGCTGAGAACCTAAATGGAAATGCAGTAATTGCAGGCTTTCCAAGCTATTGGCTTCACGCAGCATATCAACCAACTGCAATACCTGAGTGGCAGATAAGCCGAATTTGGATTTTTCACCGCCACTGGCCTGCCATTTGCCGGAACCTTGTGATGCCAGACGGGCGCGGACACCTAAGCGCGGGACGACATTCAGGCGCTCGGCTTCTTCCAGTACCATTTTGATTTCTGACATCTTTTCGATGACCAGATATACCTTATGGCCCAGTTTTTCGCCGATCAATGCCAGGCGGATATATTCACGGTCTTTATAGCCATTACAAACAATGACCGAGCGAGTCATACCGGCATGTGCCAAAACCGCCATCATTTCGGCTTTAGAACCGGCTTCCAGCCCTAACGGCTCACCAGAATTAACCAGTGACTCAATGACCCGGCGATGCTGGTTAACTTTAATCGGGTAAACCAGGAAATAATCGCCTTCATAGCCAAACGACTCACGCGCGCGTTTAAATGCACCATTAATTGAGCGCAGGCGATGCTGTAAAATCTGGGGGAAGCAGAATAGTGCAGGCAGTCGTTGCCCCTGCTCAAGCTGCATTTTTTTGACCAGTTCCGCCAAATCGACACGCGCCTCACGAACATCCGGATCAGGGCAAACACTGATATGGCCTAGTTCATTGACGTCAAAATAGTTGCCACCCCAGTAGGCGACGTTATACGTGCTCAGCATCTTGCTAGCATTACGATCATTCATGGCAACCTCCTGCATGGAGCGTAAAGAAACATGTGCGCCCGCAGCTGACGGACGGCCAATCAAGTTATCATCAGACATAATTCGCCTCTATTGCGATACTGACGATAAAGTCAGCTACTATCGCAGCTACAACCAGCAAGGACAACCCGCGTGAATGCCAAATTGGCAGAATATTGCGCTATAAAGCGCGATCCACTAGCAGTTTATCTCGGCTATTCATTACCCAAAACAGGGTAAATCACGTTTAAATGTAAAATACGTTTGACTGTAAATACGTATTGAGATTTTGTGAATCGGATTAGCCGCAAAGTCGTCAAGCTAGCCGGATTCAGTGCTTCAGAGGGTAATTAACCCGCCCGCGAATCCTGAGTTGCACCCATGTGGGTATAACATCGGGTTGATGGCGTACAAGAAAGGGAGGTTGCAAGGGGGGATTGAACGTCAGAACGACGCAGCTGTTGATGTGCAGCAACCAGTAGACAACGGATCATTAATCCAACCACCTCCACGCATGCCGCTCATGATGAACAGACAAGACTTTATTAATAAACAAATTAAGTAACAGTAAAATGACGCTGCCATTTTAGTGCCCATCACGACGATGCGCTCATAAGATTGAGTGCCTCTCACTAAGTGCGAAACACTAAGAATCTCACAATGAGCTAATGTCATCTTCTGCCATCTTCATCATTGCGTATCGAATAAGCTGCGCGCGCAGTTTATACCTATAACGGGAGCAAAATGCAAAATGAAAATGGCTTGCAAGTGTATCAAGAGGTAAATAAATCAAGTGACAACTAAAGTGAGAAATATCTTGATGCAAAAAGGGCTGGCGTTAATAGCAAAAGCTGACCTAAAATAGACGTCCAGATGTTAATACATCCATCCATTTTAATTGCTAGAATGTCTGTTAGGCTATAATTATGACGGACTTCTAAAGGGATAGACTGCTAAAGGCTTTGCCTAAAGGGGCGTTGTAAAGTGCAATGCAACGAAAAGCCCATACAAATCGCGGCTCTAATTGCTTGACTTCAATGCTATGCAGTGACATTTCACTTGTATTCAAGGTAAAGAAAAACAATGGCTAAACACCTATTTACATCGGAATCAGTTTCCGAAGGACATCCTGACAAAGTCGCCGACCAGATTTCAGACGCTGTACTTGACGCCATTCTGGAGCAAGATCCAAAAGCACGTGTTGCCTGCGAGACCTATGTCAAAACGGGTATGGTATTAGTTGGCGGGGAAGTGACCACTAACGCGTGGGTAGATATCGAAGAAATTACCCGCCGCACTGTGCGCGAAATCGGTTATGTCAATTCTGAGATGGGTTTTGATGCCAACTCTTGTGCAGTATTGAGTGCAATTGGTAAGCAATCTCCTGATATTAATCAGGGTGTTGACCGTGCTGATCCGCTGGAGCAAGGTGCGGGTGACCAAGGTTTGATGTTTGGCTATGCCACCAACGAAACTAGCGTCTTGATGCCGGCACCCATTACTTATGCTCACCGTTTGGTTGAGCGTCAGGCTGCAGTGCGTAAAGATGGTACTTTGCCATGGCTACGCCCGGATGCGAAAAGCCAGATTACCTTCCAATATGACGATGGCAAAATTATCGGTATTGATGCGGTTGTTCTGTCAACTCAGCATTCAGAAGATATTAGCCTGACGGATTTACAAGAAGCAGTGATGGAAGAAATCATCAAGCCGATTCTGCCTGCCGAGTGGCTCAATGCCGCCACTAAATATCATATTAATCCAACAGGCCGTTTTGTTATCGGTGGCCCAATGGGTGACTGTGGTCTGACTGGTCGTAAAATTATCGTTGATACCTACGGCGGTATGGCACGTCATGGTGGCGGTGCGTTTTCGGGTAAAGACCCATCAAAAGTTGACCGTTCTGCCGCTTATGCTGCTCGCTATGTGGCAAAAAATATCGTCGCGGCTGGCTTGGCTGACCGTTGCGAAATTCAGGTTTCTTACGCTATCGGTGTAGCAGAGCCGACTTCCATCATGGTTGAAACATTTGGTACCGGGAAGATCCCTGAAGATAGATTGGTCACTTTGGTACGTGAGTTCTTTGAACTGCGCCCTTATGGCCTGATCCAAATGCTGGATCTGCTGCACCCGATCTATCGCAAAACGGCTGCTTATGGTCACTTTGGCCGTGAAGAATTCCCTTGGGAAAAAACTGACAAAGCCGCGTTGTTGCGTGATGCAGCCGGTCTGAAATAAGTTTCGGCCGATCAGTTCTCAATAACAAAAACCCCGCTAAGCGGGGTTTTTTTATACTTTATTTTTATGGTTGCCGGTAACGCTCAATCAAGCTGAATATCGCCATTCCTGCCACCATCGCGGCGGCAAAAATAACACCTTGGTATATTCCCGCCCCCAATAGGACTAAAGCTGGCCCTGGGCATATCCCCGCCAGCCCCCAGCCAATACCAAATAACACGCTACCACCGATTAAACGGCGATCAATTCGAGTAGATGTTGGCAATTGGAGAGGTTGCCCCCGCAAACTGGTTTTACGTTTTTTAGCCCAACCAAAACCTAGTATCGCGATAGCAACCGCAGCGGCCATCACCAGCGCTAGCGAAGGATCCCATAAGCCACTAATATCCAGAAAACCCAGCACTTTAGCTGGATTCGCCATACCTGCGACTATCAGTCCCAAGCCAAAAACCAACCCGGCAAGCAATGAGAAAAGTAGATTCATATTCCCTTCCTATCGACTAAACGAATAGATGGCGGACAAGCCATACAGTGCCAAAACCCGCAAACATAAAACTCAATGTCGCCAATAAGGAACGTGGTGAAAAGCGCGCTAATCCGCAGACACCATGCCCGCTGGTGCAACCTGCACCATAGCGAGTACCGATCCCGACCAATAATCCGGCCACGATCAGAACCGGCCAGCCAGCATCAATCTGAATTACCGGTAGTGCAGTAAAGAGTGAATAAATCACCGGAGCAGCAACCAAGCCGAGGATAAAAGCAACGCGCCAGGAAATATCGCCGGCTTTTGGCGGCAATAATCCACCTAAAATGCCGCTAATACCGGCAATGCGGCCATTGCAAAGCAATAGGATTATTACGGCAATGCCCAATAGCGCCCCACCCGCCAGTGCGCTGTAGGGAGTGAAATTAGCCCAATCTATCGTCATGCGCCCTCCTTCTCTTGTGGGCAATAAAGCTGATAAAGCACCTCAAGTAGCGCCAATACTTTATTATCAGCGATTGAATAAAATATGCGTTTCCCCTCGCGGCGGGTGTTTACCAGCCCATCACTGCGCAATACACCGAGCTGTTGTGAAAGTGTCGGTTGGTGAATACCTAAAGCTTGTTCCAGTTCGCCGACCGCCTTTTCCCCCTGACTCAGTTGGCACAGCAGTAACAGTCGATCCTCATTCGCCAGTATTCGCAGCACGTCACAGGCCTGCCCTGCCGCGTACCTCATCAGATCCATACTGATCATTTTATTGTTATTCATATGCATCTCGAACATTTTTGAATCATTATATATTTTTATATTATATATTTTTACATAATGATCTACTAAAAATAGTCCCATTGACCTACTTGCATCTGATTATCTGCCGTTTTATTCTTCCGCGATATGAGTTCATTAAGAATCCCCATCGCGCTACAGCAAGCAGTTATGCGCTGTCTGCGCCATAAATTACAGCTGGCGAATCAGCATCTTGGCACCGATTATCCGGAGCCGAAAATCAATTATCATCAACGCGGTACCAGCGCGGGCAGCGCCTATCTACAATCCTTCGAAATTCGCCTCAACCCGGTATTATTGCTGGAAAATCAGCAGCCTTTTATTGATGAAGTCGTCCCCCACGAACTCGCGCATTTGCTGGTTTATCGCCAATTTGGTCGGGTAGCGCCCCATGGTAAAGAATGGCGCTGGATGATGGAGCATGTGCTGCAAGTCCCGGCCAGCCGTACTCATCAGTTTGAAGTGACCTCAGTGCGCAGTCAGACTTTCAATTATCAGTGCAAATGCCAGCAACACGCCTTAACTATTCGCCGCCACAATAAAGTACAGCGCGGAGAGAGCGAATACCGCTGCCGCGAATGTGGCGAAAAACTGCAATTCGTGACAGCAAAAAGCTGTTAGGAAATCTCGTTACTTGTTATAAAACAGCAAGTTAATTTGCCATTCATAACTATTATCTATAACCTGCCAGCTTTTCATCATCGGGCTGTTTTGAGATATGTTACGCAAACTTCTATTCCTGCTGGTTTTATCCTCCCCACTGCTTGCGCTCCCCGGCTACAGCCAAAGCATCAATAACTTTTCTCAGGCCAAAGCAGTTGCGGCAAAAATTAATCAGGATGCGCCCGGCAGCTTTTATTGTGGATGCAAGATTGACTGGCAAGGCAAAAAAGGCGTTCCAGACCTAACGAGTTGCGGCTATCAACCGCGGAAAAATGCCCAACGCGCAGCACGGATTGAATGGGAACATGTGGTCCCAGCTTGGCAATTTGGCCACCAACGCCAGTGCTGGCAGCAGGGCGGGCGCAAGAATTGCGCTAAAGATCCGGTCTATCGTCAGATAGAAACTGATTTGCATAACTTGCAACCCGCTATTGGCGAAGTGAATGGTGATCGCAATAACTTCATGTATTCCCAATGGAATGGCGGCAAGGGTCAATATGGTCAATGTGACATGAAAGTCGACTTTAAAAATAAGCAGGCTGAACCCCCAGCACGCGCGCGCGGTGCCATTGCACGAACTTACTTTTATATGCGCGACCAATATCAACTGCGACTTTCCAGCCAGCAAAGCAAGCTGTTCGAGGTGTGGAATCGCCAATATCCGGTGACAAACTGGGAATGTCTACGTGATGAGCGGGTGGCAAAAGTACAAGGGAATCATAACCCTTATGTACAACGCGCTTGCCAGCAGCAAAAAGGCTAATCTAGTATACTGATCAAAGTTTTCGTTTCAGGGCTAAAAATAACCCATGCGCATACCTCGCATTTATCACCCGCAGCCTTTGCAGGCAAATACCGAATTGGCACTCAGTGATGAAGCCGCCAATCATGTAGGCCGCGTACTGCGGATGACTGAAGGCCAAAGTCTGCAATTATTTGATGGCAGTAATCAGGTTTTTGCCGCTGAAATTATCCGTGTGGATAAAAAAAACCTGATTGTCCGGTTAGCCGAGGGGCAGTTGGAAGACCGCGAATCGCCCTTGAATCTGCATTTGGGCCAGGTCATTTCCCGTGGGGAAAAGATGGAGTTTACTGTCCAGAAATCTATTGAACTGGGTGTCGATGTGATTACTCCACTGTTTTCCGAGCGCTGCGGCGTTAAGCTGGATGGCGAACGTCTGGCGAAGAAAATTCAGCAGTGGCAGAAAATTGCTATTGCGGCCTGCGAACAATGCGGGCGCAATAAAATCCCAGAAATCCGTGAGGCAATGCAGCTAGCCGATTGGTGCGCAGAACAGGGTGACAGTCTAAAACTCAATCTGCACCCGCGAGCCAGCAACAGCATTAATACCCTCCCCTCGTCACTCAGTAAAGTGCGTTTGTTGATTGGCCCGGAAGGCGGCCTTTCTGCCGATGAAATTGCCATGACCTCGCGCCTTGGATTTACTGATATCCTGCTAGGACCGCGAGTTCTGCGTACCGAAACTACCGCCCTTACCGCTATCACTGCTTTGCAGGTGCGGTTTGGTGATCTGGGATAAAATTCGTTCCCATTAGGAGAGAAGAATGATCAAGCTCGGCATCGTAATGGACCCAATCTCGTCCATTAATATCAAGAAAGACTCCAGCTTCGCTATGCTGTTGGAAGCACAGCGCCGTGGTTGGGAACTACATTACATGGAAATGGGCGACCTTTACCTGCGTGGGGGGGATGGCCGCGCCCGCACTCGCCTGCTGAGTGTGAAACAGGACAAAGACAACTGGTTCAGTTTTGGTGTAGAGCAAGACTTACCGCTGCATGACCTTGATGTCATCCTGATGCGTAAAGATCCACCGTTTGATACTGAGTTCATCTACGCCACCTATATTTTGGAACGCGCGGAAGATAAAGGCACTCTGGTGGTGAATAAACCGCAGAGCCTGCGCGACTGTAATGAAAAGCTGTTTACCACGTGGTTCCCAGATTTAACCCCCGATACACTGGTTAGCCGCAGCAAAGAGCATATCCGCAAGTTCCATCAGGAACACGGCGATATCATTTTGAAACCGCTGGATGGAATGGGCGGTACCTCAATATTTCGCGTGAAGCAAGATGACCCTAATTTGTCGGTTATCATTGAAACACTGACCGAACTGGGCAGCCGATTCTGTATGGCGCAAAACTTCCTGCCTGCCATTAAAGAGGGTGACAAACGTGTTTTGGTGGTGGACGGCGAGCCAGTGCCTTACTGCCTGGCGCGTATCCCGGCACAAGGTGAAACTCGCGGTAATCTGGCGGCCGGTGGCCGTGGCGAAGCGCGCCCACTCAGTGAAAGTGATTGGGCGATTGCCCGTGCTGTAGCACCGACGCTGAAGAAAAAAGGGTTAATTTTTGTCGGTTTGGATATCATCGGCGACCGCCTGACTGAAATTAACGTCACCAGCCCGACCTGCATCCGCGAGATTGAAGCCGCTTTCCCAGATGTTTCTATTACTGGCATGCTGATGGATGCAATCGAAGTGCGTCTGGCTAATAAATAAACCGGCGCTCGCTCCAAAAAACTTGAAGCCGCAGCCAACAACCCTGCGGCTTCAAGGACAAAAATATCCCCACAGTCATTGGAGTTGCAGGTAGGCGGCAAGAGAACAAATCCCGATGAGCCTATTTATTTTAAGGTCAACGGGCAGTAAGTGATTCGGGTGTGTGAGCGCAGCCAACAACCCTGCGGCTTCAAGGACAAAGGGGATCCGTGACTTTATCCCCATTTATCCGCATACTGGCAGAGTTTTCCCCTTAACTCAGCGAACCCCCTATATAACATAATGAATTTACAGCATCATTTTCTTATCGCTATGCCGTCACTTCAAGACCCGCAGTTTATGCGCTCAGTTATCTATATCTGTGAACATAATAAAGAGGGTGCGATGGGCTTAGTCATTAACAAGCCGATTGAACAGTTCACAGTAGAAACTGTGCTGAAAAAATTGAAGATCAACCCAACCCCACGCGACCCATCCATTCGACTGGATAAACCAGTATTGGCGGGTGGTCCACTGGCGGAAGATCGCGGTTTTATCTTGCATTCGCCGCAGGAAGGTTTCGGCTCCAGTATTCCTATCTCACCAGATACCATGATAACCACCTCTAAAGATGTGCTGGCGACATTTGGAACACCGGAACAACCTAAAAATCTGCTGGTAGCACTGGGTTATGCGGGCTGGCAACAGGGGCAGCTGGAACAAGAACTGCTGGATAACGCCTGGCTGACCATTGAGGCAGACAGTAATATCCTGTTTAACACCCCGATCTCTGAGCGCTGGCAAGCCGCGGCCAATAAACTGGGTATCAATATCTTTAATATTGCCCCGCAAGCAGGACACGCCTGATGGCTAATCGCACAATTGTAGCCTTTGATTTTGGTACTAAAAGTATCGGCGTTGCTATTGGTCAGGAAGTCACTGGCACCGCCAGAGCACTGACATCCTTTAAAGCTCAGGACGGTACACCGGACTGGCAAAAAGTCGAAAAACTGCTGAAAGAGTGGCAACCTGATTTAGTTGTCGTCGGGCTGCCACTGAATATGGATGGCACCGAACAACCACTCTCGGCGCGCGCGCGCCGGTTTGCCAACCGCCTACATGGCCGTTTTGGTGTCCAAATTGCCTTGCAGGATGAACGCCTTAGTACCGTCGAGGCGCGAGCCAATTTATTTGACAGTGGCGGTTATCGCGCACTGGACAAAGGCAGTGTCGACGCCGCCTCCGCGGTGATCATTCTGGAAAGTTGGTTTGATGAGCAAGCAGGCTGAATACGTTTTTTGACATTTTATCATAAGCCAAATTCTGCATCCCCTGCTGTTTTCCACTATCCATTCCCGCTGCCTGCCCCGACAAATCGGGTATAGCGTGGCACCCATCCCCGCACAATTGTATACTGGATGGATGCCAATCAGCGGCTCAAAATATTGCACACCCTCGCGGGTGCTTTTTACATTTATTGAGGTTCTCTCATGACAAAAGTAACTGTTGCTGCGACTCAAATGGCCTGTTCCTGGGACCTGCCTAAGAACATTGAAAATGCCGAGAAACTGGTACGTGATGCGCACGCCAAAGGCGCACAAATCATCCTGATTCAGGAGCTGTTTGCCGCTCCTTATTTCTGCATAGACCAAAGCCCGGAACACTATGCACTGGCCCAAGAGCTGGATAGTAGCCCGCTTATCCAACATTTTTCCAAGCTCGCGGCCGAGCTGGAAGTGGTATTGCCACTGAGTTTCTTTGAGAAAGCCAACAACGCATATTATAACTCGCTGGTCATGATTGATGCTGACGGCTCAGTGCTGGATGTGTATCGCAAAACTCACATCCCTAATGGGCCGGCGTATCAAGAAAAACAATTCTTTATCCCCGGTGATACCGGCTTTAAAGTCTGGCAGACCCGCTACGCCAAAGTCGGTGTAGGTATCTGTTGGGATCAGTGGTTCCCGGAAACTGCCCGCAGCCTGGCATTGCTGGGCGCGGAAATCATTTTCTACCCAACAGCCATTGGTTCTGAGCCAGCTTATCCTGATATTGACAGCCAGCCGCACTGGACTCGTGTTCAGCAAGGTCATGCCGCTGCGAATCTGGTGCCCGTGATTGCCTCTAACCGCATTGGTACAGAAAAAAGCAAATATATCGATGGTCTGGAAATGACTTTCTACGGTTCCTCGTTTATTGCTGACCAAACTGGTGCGCTGGTAGCTCAGGCGAATAAAACCGACGAAGCTATTTTGGTGCATGAGTTCGATTTGCAGGAAATCGCGGCTCAGCGCGCTTCATGGGGCTTGTTCCGCGATCGTCGCCCGGAAATGTATCAGGCACTTGCCACATCTGATGGCAAGACCCGGAGATAATTTATGTCTGTAAAAGACCCAGTTTTACCCGATACGGCATCACAAGCACTGCCGAGTACTCCGCAGCAAGATGGCTTTTTTATGCCAGCAGAATGGGCACAGCAAGATGCGGTCTGGATGCTGTGGCCGTATCGTCAGGACAACTGGCGTGGCAAAGGCATTCCCGCTCAACAGACGTTTGCCAAAGTGGCGGAGGCTATCAGCCGTACTACACCGGTGTTTATGGGCGTACCTGCTGAGTTTATGGCGCAGGCAAAAGCCACCATGCCAGCCAGTGTCACCTTGGTAGAAATGGCCAGTGATGATGCCTGGATGCGCGATACCGGCCCGACCATGGTGATTAACGGTGCCGGTGAGCGCCGCGCTGTTGACTGGCAATTTAACGCCTGGGGCGGTCTTAACGGCGGTTTGTATGCCAATTGGCAGCAAGATGAGAAAATTGCCGTCCAAGTCAGTGATTTCTTGAATAATGCGCATTACAGCGCACCGCTGGTGCTGGAAGGTGGATCTATTCATACTGATGGCGAAGGCACTTTACTGACCACCGCTGAATGTTTGCTGAATCCAAACCGCAACCCGCACCTGAATCAAGCGCAGATTGAACAGTTGCTGCACAAATACCTTGGTGTCACGCATTTCATCTGGTTACAAGACGGCGTCTATAATGATGAGACTGATGGCCATATCGACAATATGTGCTGCTTTGTTCGCCCAGGTGAAGTCGCCCTGCATTGGACTGACGATCAACAAGATCCGCAATATGCGCGTTCGGTTGCTGCCTTTGAGGTTTTATCCAATGCAATCGATGCCAAAGGCCGTAAGCTGAAAATCTGGAAGCTGCCTGCGCCAGGCCCACTGTATAACACCGAAGCCGAGACTTTCGATGTGCTGTCCAGCGATGCCGTGCCACGTACCGCCGGTGAGCGGTTAGCGGGGTCTTACGTCAACTTCCTAATCAGCAATCAACAGATTATTTATCCGCTGTTGGACAGCCGCACAGATGGGCTGGCGCATGACCTATTGCAGCAGATATTCCCTGACTATGCGATTGTCGGCGTCCCTGCCCGCGAGATCTTGCTCGGGGGTGGCAATATTCATTGTATTACCCAGCAGATCCCCACGCCGTAAATACTCTTCGTACTTGGAGCCGCTGCGGTGTTAGCGGCTCTCACTTACCCGAATCACTTACTAATGTAAGCTCATCGGGATACATTCGTTTGCTGCCTTGCCGCTACTCCAATTACTTTGAGTAATCTCTTTTGTATACTTGGAGCCGCTGCGGTGTTAGCGGCTCTATATCAATTGACTCACATGCTGATCTGCCAATATGCCCTGTTTTTGCCGCTGCGCTATGCTCTGTTCAAAAGTTTGCATTCCCCATTGCCCACCCGTCTGTATCACTGAGTGAAGCTGGTAGGTTTTACCTTCACGAATCAAATGGCTGGCTGCCGTGGTTTGAGTCAGAATCTCAAATACAGCTATGCGCCCGCCGCCGACTTTATGACACAATTTTTGTGTGATAACGGCGCGTAAACTGGCGGCTAATTGCGCCTGAATCGCCGTTTTCTCTGCGACAGGGAATATATCCACCAGCCTATCGATTGCTTGGGCCGCGGTACGAGTATGTAATGTGGCTAACACCAAATGCCCGGTTTCAGCAGCGGTTAGCGCTAAACGAATTGACTCTGGATCCCGCAGTTCACCTAATAAAATGATATCTGGATCTTGCCGCAATGCCCCGGTTAAGGCGCTACTGAAAGAATCGGTATGACGCCCCAACTCCCGCTGCTGGATCAAACATGTTTTGCTGCTATGAAGAAATTCGATCGGATCTTCCAGTGTGATGATATGCCGCGCTTGTTTTTGATTCATGGCACTTATCATCGCGCTCAATGTGGTGGTTTTACCACTACCTGTCGCGCCGGTAATTAGAATCAATCCATTCTCTTGCTCAATGAGTTGGTTAATAATGGGTGGGACGTCCAATTCGTTCAGTGATGGGCTAGTTGCAGAAATGACACGAAAGGCTATCGAACGCCCCTGCTGTTGCTGGAAAACATTCGCCCGCAGCCGTTGCCCCGCACTCGTGGTGCAAGCACAATCAACCTGCCCACTTTGCTGCAATTGCCTTTGTTGAACTTCACTCAATAAATGTCGGCTAAGGCCACTCAGCCAATTGGCATTGACGCGCGGCCAATGAGTGAAGGTTTTCAATTCACCATCAATACGCAATACCGGATGATCACCGGTACAAAGGTGCAGATCGGATGCATTATGATTTACACTAGCCGCCACTTTATTGGCAAAATCCTGTTCGTTGAAGTCACCATCGGCATGTTCAGGGTTTTCTAAATCAATGTATTCGGTGAAAACATCACTAAATACGGGGTTATCCAAGTCTGTGTTTTTGTTATCCAGACGGGTGAAATCCATATCAAACTCCTGGGTCCATATGAGCACAATTGAGCAGAATCTACAGGATGTCAGAGCGCAAATCGCAACCGCTGCACGCAATTGCGGGCGCTCTCCAGAAGAAGTGACATTGCTTGCAGTCAGTAAAACCAAGCCTGTGAGCGCTATCGAAGAAGCCATCGCCGCTGGGCAATACGCTTTTGGCGAAAACTATGTGCAGGAAGGAGTGGATAAAATCCACTATTTTGCAGATAACGCCCCCTCAGCCCATCTTGAATGGCACTTTATCGGCCCCCTGCAATCAAATAAAAGCAGATTAGTCGCAGAGAATTTTGCCTGGTGCCATACCGTCGATAGGCTCAAGATTGCACAGCGCCTAAGTGCTCAACGCCCGCCAGAAATGCCAGCATTGAACATCCTGATTCAGGTCAATATCAGTGATGAGCAGAGTAAGTCCGGTATTACACTGGCGGAGCTGCCCGCTTTGGCAGCCAGTATTAATGCGCTACCTAACCTGCATTTACGCGGGCTAATGGCTATTCCGGCTCCTGAAACTGATTATCAGCGGCAACTGGCGGTATTTGAGCAAATGAATCAGGCGTTCTTGACTTTAAAAGCCAGCTACCCTCAGATGGATACGCTTTCCATGGGGATGACGGATGATATGGCTGCCGCTATTGCCGCGGGCAGTACTTTAGTGCGCATTGGTACCGCCATTTTTGGCTCCCGCGCTTAACCCCCGGTGGCTTCGAATACAAAGAGGGCCCCAAAGTAGTTGGAGTCACGGCAAGGCAGCAAAGGAGCGAATCCCGATGAGCTTACACAAGTAAGTGATTCGGGTGAGTGATAGATGCTAACACCGCTGTGGCTTCAAATACGCAGGGGATGAGGAGAACTGATTTAATGAAACATCGCAACATTACATTCATTGGCGCGGGCAATATGGCGCGGGCAATTATCGCAGGTTTAGTTGCCGGTGGTTATCCCGCTAAGATGATCAGCGTTTGCGCACCTTCCGGTAAAAACCGTGATGCTCTGGCGGCTGAGTTTGGTGTTATCAGTAGTGACGATAACATGACCGAGGCGAAAAAAGCCGAGGTGGTAGTTTTGGCGGTTAAACCCCAATTAATGGCGGCGGTATGCCAGCCGTTGCAGGAAAATATCAACTTCACTGGTAAGCTGGTGTTATCTATCGCCGCGGGTGTGCAGGTGGCCCGTTTCTATACGCTATTGGGCGAGAATCTCAATCTGGTGCGAATTATGCCCAACACACCATCGCTGGTGGGGAAAGGGATGAGCGGCCTTTATGCACCGGATCAAGTCTCGCAAGATGACCGTGATTTTACGGCTTCACTGATGAGTTCAGTGGGTAAAGTTTGTTGGGTGAATGACGAAAACGGCATCAACAGCGTTATTGCCGCCGCAGGCAGTGCGCCAGCTTATTTCTTCTTGTTTATGGAAGCGATGCAGCAAGAAGCTGAAAAATTAGGTTTTGACAGTGAAACCGCCCGTATGCTGGTGCAGCAAGCGGCGTCCGGTGCAACAGCATTAGTGGAAGCCAACCCGCAATTACCGCTTTCAACACTGCGTGAACAAGTCACATCGAAAGGAGGCACGACCGCGGAGGCAATTCGAGTATTTAACGAACAGCACTTGCCACAAATTGTTTCCAATGCCATGCAAGCCGCTATTGTGCGAGCAAAAGAAATGGAAAAGCTGTTCTAACCACAGCAAAATTTACAAAACCCGACACCGGCTCTGATGCTTTCCCGTTAAGATAGGGGCCTATAAAGTAGGCAAATAGGTTGTCTATTTACCTGCATACCATATTGAACAAAGGATTAAGGCAACTCATGCTAACGCTGACTTTTCTGGCAAAAACGGTCATTGACCTGTATGTGATGGTACTGCTGTTGCGTATCTGGATGCAGTGGGTTCACAGCGATTTTTATAACCCGTTTTCACAATTTGTGGTGAAAATCACCCAGCCGATTGTTGGCCCGTTGCGTCGGATTATCCCGTCTTTGGGGCCAATCGACAGTGCATCGTTGCTGCTGGCGTTCCTGTTGATGACCATCAAGTATCCACTATTGGTGTTGATCCAGAGCGGTTCAATGTCACTCAGCCCGTACAACTTGCTGTTTGGTGTTATTTCGTTAGTTAAAGCAGTCGGTTATCTCATTTTTTGGGTGATGATTATTCGGGCGCTGATGAGCTGGGTCAGCCAGGGCCGTAGCCCAATGGATTACCTGCTTTATCAGTTAACTGAACCTTTAATGGCACCGATTCGCCGCATTTTACCCGCCATGGGCGGTATCGATTTCTCAGCGATGGTGGTGATTCTTATTCTGTACCTGTTCAACTATTTAGGTACGGATCTGCTAGGTGAGCTTTGGTTCATACTGTGAGTGTAGTCACCCAGTTGCTGGACGGGCTGGCTCTCAGGCTATATATTCAGCCGAAAGCCAGTCGTGATCAGATAGTCGGTTTACATGGCGACGAACTTAAAGTCGCCATTACCGCGCCACCCGTTGATGGTCAAGCTAATGCTCATTTGGTCAAGTTTATCGCTAAACAGTTCCGGGTAGCGAAAAGCCAGGTGATTATCGAAAAGGGCGAGTTGGGGCGGCATAAACAGATCAAAATCGTTAACCCGCAACAGATCCCGCCCGAAGTGGCGGCACTGCTCGAATGATCAATACTTCCCGCTAGAATTGGGCGATTAAATATCGGCCTAAATGAAATTCAGGACTCTTCCATGCAAAAAATAGTATTAGCCACCGGCAACCCCGGTAAAGTGCGTGAGTTGGCAAACTTGCTGGCCGATTTTGGTTTGGATGTCATCGCGCAAACCGAACTGGGTGTCGAATCTGCCGAAGAAACTGGCTTAACTTTCATTGAAAACGCCATATTAAAAGCACGCCATGCCGCACAAACCACCGGTTTACCAGCTATCGCAGATGACTCTGGCTTAGCTGTTGATGCTCTAGACGGAGCGCCTGGGATTTACTCCGCTCGTTATGCTGGCATTGAGGCCAGTGATCAAGAAAACCTTGAGAAACTGCTGGTCGCATTGAAAGATATTCCTAATGCACAGCGCGGTGCCCAATTCCATTGTGTGTTGGTTTATATGCGCCATGCGGAAGATCCAACGCCATTAGTCTTCCATGGTCAATGGCCGGGTGTGATCGCTCACCAACCTGCTGGTGCGGCTGGATTTGGTTATGATCCTATTTTCTATGTCCCAGAACTGGGTAAAACCGCAGCAGAATTGACTCGTGAAGAAAAGCACGCCGTTTCCCATCGTGGTCAAGCACTGAAACTGATGCTGGATGCCCTGCGCAATGCTTAAATTACCCCCGCTTAGCCTTTACATCCACATTCCCTGGTGTGTGCAGAAATGCCCTTACTGTGACTTTAATTCCCATGCGCTGAAAGGTGATGTCCCCCATCAGGAATATGTAGAGCACTTGCTAGCGGATCTTGATGCAGATGTGCCTCTGGTCAGCGGTCGCGAGATAAGCACCATTTTTATTGGTGGCGGCACACCAAGTTTGCTCAGTGCCGAAGCCATGCAACAGTTGCTCGATGGCGTTCGCGCCAGATTGCCGCTGGCAATGAATGCTGAAATTACTATGGAAGCCAATCCCGGTGCAGTTGAAGCTGACCGTTTTAGCGGCTATCAGCGAGCCGGTATCAACCGCATCTCTATTGGTGTGCAAAGCTTTAGCGCGGCGAAGTTAACACGGCTGGGGCGGATACACGGGCCGGAAGAGGCGAAACGCGCCGCTGAATTGGCTACCTCATTGCAACTGCGCAGTTTTAATCTGGACTTAATGCACGGTTTACCGGATCAATCGCTGGAAGAGGCGCTGGACGACTTGCGCCAAGCTATTGCATTGAATCCCCCGCATCTGTCTTGGTATCAGTTAACGATTGAGCCAAACACCGGCTTCAGTTCGCGCCCTCCGACTCTGCCAGATGACGACGCGCTATGGGATATTTTCCAGCAAGGCCATCAGTTACTCAGTGCCGCCGGATATCAGCAATATGAAACCTCGGCCTATGCTAAACCGGGTTACCAATGTCAGCATAATCTCAACTATTGGCGTTTTGGCGATTATCTGGGGATTGGCTGTGGTGCACACGGTAAAATCACTTTTAGTGATGGGCGGATTTTACGCACCATAAAAACCAAACATCCCCGTGGGTTTATGCAGGGCAAATATCTGGATAAGCAATATGAAGTCGAAGCGGCTGACCGCCCTTTTGAGTTCTTTATGAACCGATTCCGTTTGCTAGAGGCTGCACCACGCGCGGATTTCACTCATTTTACTGGGTTAGCTGAAAGCACAATTCGCCCGCAGTTGGATGAAGCATTAGCGAAACAATATTTAATCGAAACCGAGGAATACTGGCAGATCACCGAGAAAGGAAAGTTATTCCTTAACTCGCTGTTAGAACTGTTTTTGTAAAACAATTGAGATTTTATAAAAATAAGTGAGAAAAACAGGTTCAGATGGCATTCCCAGTCTGAACCTGCAAAATCTGAATCACCCTATACCCAATAAATTTCGAGTTGCAGGAAGACGGCAATAAAATGAACCCACAGAATCGAGATAACTCAAGGACTTGGGTAAGTAATGACCACCAACAACCCTGCATCTGGAAAGATGGCAGGTATTAATTTAATGCTTTGAGTAAATCCTTACGTTGCTGCTCTAGTGTTGTCACACGCCCGCATACCTCATGCCCGAACTGCTGGAAATCCTGTTCCTGATTATTCCATTCGTTTTGGATAGCCTGCTGTAACCCCCCCAGATTCCCCATAATGGCCTGCAATGGATTATTGCCCCCACTGCTATTGGTCGCCTGCTTAACGCCCATCTCATTCAGGCTATCTTGCAACACACCGCCCATGCTCTGTTGCACCAACTGGCGGCCATCTTTTTCGACTTGATCGATAGCTTTATGGTGGAAAGTTAAACCGTCACTGCGTTTCTCAATAATGCGGTTCATTTGTTGCTTAAGCTGGTCACTCAAGGTGGTCAGCCGGTTACGCACATTACTGCTGCTCCCCAGTTGTTGAACAATCACTTTATCCAGCGAAACGCGTGCCTTTTCCAAGTGCTGCTGGGCACCATTTTCTATCCACGGCAAATCTTTGCGCAATGCCGTTTGATAGCGGAAAGCCTGTTGGCGCTGTGCATCAGTCACAGTTAATGTTTTGCCATTACGGGTAACATCACCGTCAGGCGAAATCTGTAAATTACCGCTGGCTCCCACTACCTGTACAGATTGCGGACTGATAATGACATCATCCTGCGGTTTTACACTGCACTGATAATCAGCTTGTGCCTGCCAGGCAGTCAGCATCAATACCGCTAGCCCCGCCGTGCGTAATGCTTTCATTTTAAGTAACATAAGACTCCTGAGAAACTGTGCCATCCCGTAGTTCTATGGCTATTTATAACGTGCTAATCTCCACCCTGCCAGAATTTACTTTAGGTATAAAGAAGAGCTGTCCTAAAAAATGGAGCGGCCAATCCGCTGTGCCAATAGTTCTAAGGCAGCGGTTCCAGCCAGAGAGTTCCCCGCAGGATCTAATTCGGGTGACCAAACCGCAATACATAACTCATCGGGCACAATGGCGATAATCCCACCGCCAACACCGGACTTACCTGGCATACCCACGCGGAAGGCAAATTCACCGGCTCCATCATACATACCACTAGTAATCATCAGAGCATTAATCTGTCGCGCCTGCATCGGCGTAATCAATGATTCTTGCCCGCTAATACTGTGCCCCTGATTCGCCAGGTAAACAAAGCAGCGGGCCAGTTCGACACAACTCATGCGCATGGCACAATAGTGAAAATAGGTCTGAAGCACCGTCAGCACATCATTGTTGAAATTACCGAAGGACTTCATCAGATAGGCGATAGCCGCATTTCGATCAGAGTTTTCAAATTCCGAGCGCGCGACACGAGCATCGTAACTGATGTTGTCGTCATTCACTAACTGGCGCACCACTTCCAACATTCGTTGCTTCGGCGCGCTAAGGCGGCTTTGCAACATATCGCAGACCACCAGCGCCCCAGGGTTAATAAATGGGTTACGCGGTTTGCCTTTTTCTAACTCTAACTGCACCAATGAGTTAAATGGCTGACCAGAGGGTTCTTTGCCAACCCGCTGCCATACCTCCTGTTCCCCATAACGCGATAATGCCAGAGTCAGACTTAATACTTTTGAAATAGATTGAATAGAGAAACGCTCATCGGCATCTCCGGCCTGAAATATCGTGCCATCCAGCGTACAGACCGCGATACCTAATTTGTCAGCCGAGACCTCAGCCAAGGCGGGGATATAATCCGCCACTTTCCCCAGACCAATCAGCGGGCGCACCTGCTGCAAGATATCTGCCAGCAAGGTATTATCTAACCCTGTTGTCACCCCTAAAGCTGCTGCCACAACGATACTCCTAATCAATCTCCGGTAACCGTTTCCGCTAACTGCGCCTGATAAAAACAAAGGCGCCTGCTTAGGCGCCCTTATTGATTATCTACCGTTAAAACGGAAGATCAATCCCACCAGATATCAAATAGCTCACTGGTTTCTACATCTTTTAATTTGCGCGCTTCCAGCCATTTAGTCACTAACGCACGGTGTTCATCGGTGCAATGACCGATTTCTTGCAGGCAAATCAAGCCTTCCCACTGCAAATAGCCGCTGCCATCAAATGCCAGGCCGTTTGCTTCAATGACTTCATCGATAAAAGCATCGACAGTTTCGTCAATAGCATCAACACCGGTACCTTCTGGGAAGGTCCACTTTACAGAAAAACCTAATTCCTGAAACTCGTCGATATGCATTTTTTTGCGTAAACGACGACTACGATTCTTAGCCATTATTCTTTCCTCTCAAACATCAGATCCCAAACGCCATGTCCCAGGCGCTGGCCGCGTAATTCAAATTTTGTCAGCGGACGTGAGTCCGGACGAGGCACATAATCATTCTGCTCTGACAGGTTGTGGTACCCGTTCGCACCTGACATAACCTCCAGCATATGTTCCGCATAATGCTGCCAGTCGGTCGCCATATGGAACACGCCACCCACTTTTAATTTACTTTTTACCAATTCGACAAAAGGTGCCTGCACAATACGACGTTTATTATGACGAGCCTTGTGCCATGGGTCTGGGAAAAACAACTGAACCATGTCCAGTGATGCATCCGGAATCATATTTTCCAGCACTTCAACCGCATCATGGCACATAACCCGCAGATTACTCAGACCCGCGTCATGAGCTGAGCCCAAGCAAGCACCCACGCCCGGAGAGTGTACTTCTATCCCCAGAAAGTTTTGCTGCGGATTACTGGCCGCCATAGTGACCAGCGAAGTTCCCATACCAAAGCCAATTTCTAATACCACCGGCGCTTCACGCCCAAATAAGGCGGTTAAATCAACAGGGGTTGGCTGATATTCCACGCCCATCACCGGCCAGTAGTTATCAAGCGCCAGTTGTTGGCCTTTGGTCAGGCGCCCCTGACGGCGGACAAAACTACGAATACGGCGCATAGCGCGGCCGTTTTCATCAAATTCCGGAGATATGACGTCATTTATCATGGTGCTTTCTGTCTGTTGGTTGCGTATACGAACGCGCATTATGCAAAGATACGCCAGTTTATCAACTCTGGCGGTCATAAGTACAAAATTAAGCTGTAAATAACAGATTAATGCCCAAACTGGCTAATTCAATGCCGCTAATGCCGCTGTAGTGTCAAGAATGATAGCATCTCCCCCAAAGTTATTGGCGTTACAGCCAGGCAGCAAGTGAACAAATCCCGATGAGCTTACTCAAGTCAGTGATTCGGGTGAGTGAATGCCGCTAATGCCGCTGTAGTGTCAAGGATAAAGGGGGTTTACAGTCAGAGGAGTCTATGCTGCAATCCAGCCCTAATTTATTTCTCTGCCGGATATCGATACCTGCTTATGATGCAAGCGCAACAATTCGCGCACGTGGTACTTGAGTGGTACCAAAGCTTTGGCCGCAAAACATTGCCATGGCAATTGGATAAAACACCTTATCAAGTCTGGTTGTCAGAAGTGATGTTGCAACAAACGCAGGTTGCGACCGTCATTCCTTATTTCCAGCGTTTTATGCTGCGTTTCCCTGATATTCGTGCTCTGGCGGCTGCCCCCTTGGACGAAGTTTTGCATTTGTGGACAGGGTTGGGGTATTACGCCCGCGCCAGAAACCTGCATAAAGCCGCCCAGACTGTTGTTGAACGTCATCAGGGAGAATTCCCCACGACCTTTGACGACATACTGGCACTCCCCGGCATTGGCCGCTCCACTGCAGGTGCTATTTTATCACTCTCTTTGGGGCAACATTTTCCAATTTTGGACGGTAATGTGAAGCGAGTTCTGGCTCGTTGCTATGCCGTTGAGGGATGGCCGGGTAAAAAAGAGGTCGAAGGGCGACTGTGGCAAATAAGTGAAAATGTCACCCCTGCCAAGGAAGTGGGTCAGTTTAATCAGGCCATGATGGATTTAGGCGCAATTGTCTGCACCCGTTCTAAGCCCAAATGCGAGCTTTGCCCCCTGAATATAGGGTGTCTCGCTTATGCCAACCATAGCTGGGCGCGCTATCCGGGTAAAAAACCCAAGCAGACAATACCGGAAAAAACAGCCTATTTTCTGTTGCTGCAAAACGGCCCTCAGGTGTGGCTCGAACAGCGGCCTCCCGTGGGATTATGGGGTGGGTTGTTTTGTTTTCCACAATTTGCTGAACGAGAGAGTTTGGATAGTTGGTTACAACAACGCGGCATGTCTGCCAGCGAGTTGCAGCAGTTAACTGCTTTTCGTCACACCTTCAGTCACTTCCATCTGGATATTGTCCCCATGTGGTTGAATACTGTATCAGGACGCGGATGCATGGATGATGGGGCGGGTCTCTGGTATAACTTAGCACAGCCGCCGTCGGTAGGATTAGCCGCTCCCGTTGAGCGCTTATTGCTTCAGTTAGCAAAGGAAGAGTTAGCAAAAGAAGAATTGGCGAAATAATAATGGGTAGCACCGCCGTCTACTCAAATAGCTGTATTTGACGATAGTCATCAAAGAGGATTTAGCATGAGCAGAACGATTTTTTGCACGTTTTTAAAGAAGGATGCTGAAGGACAAGATTTTCAGCTATATCCGGGCGAAATCGGCAAACGTATCTATAACGAAATCTCAAAAGAAGCTTGGTCACAATGGATAACTAAACAAACCATGCTGATTAATGAGAAGAAGCTCAGCATGATGAATGTAGAAGACCGAAAATTGCTGGAACAGGAAATGGTCAATTTCCTGTTCGAAGGGCAGGATGTTCATATTGAAGGTTATACTCCGCCGAGTCAGTAACCTATTACGGGGCCTACACTGGCCCCGCTGTTATTTATTCCCTAACGGGACATTCCTCATCAAGATATGGCTTGTAAGATGAAGAAAATTTTAGCTTTGTTGGTCATTGCACCATTGTTAGTGTCTTGTTCAGGCAATAAAAATCAGGCAGAAAACGAAGCCTTTGTCAAAGACACCAACGGTTTTGAAATTTTAATGGGTCAGTTTGCCCATAACATTGAAAATATTTGGGGATTAAAAGAAGTCCTAATCGCGGGCCCGAAAGATTACGTTAAGTATACGGACCAATATCAAACCCGCAGCCATATCAACTTTGATGCCGGTACCATTACGGTTGAAACTATTGCCACGACCGATCCGGCGGCTCACTTACGTCAGGCAATTATTACCACGTTATTAATGGGCGATGATCCTGGCTCGATCGACCTCTATTCTGATGCTAACGATATTCAGATCAGTAAAGAACCTTTCCTCTATGGGCAAGTACTAGATAACAACGGAGAGCCAATTCGTTGGGAATGGCGAGCCGCGCATTTCGCCGATTATTTACTGCAAACCAAAATGCAAAAACGCACCTCTGGTTTGCATGTTATCTGGTCGGTCACCTTGCAATTAGTGCCAAACCATCTGGATAAACGCGCACATAAATATCTGCCGCTGGTGCGCCAATCAGCCGAAAAATATGGTGTAGAAGAGTCATTGATTCTGGCTATTATGCAAACAGAATCGAGCTTCAACCCCTATGCGGTAAGTGGTTCTGATGCGCTGGGTCTGATGCAGGTTGTTCAGCATACTGCCGGGCGGGATGTCTACAAATTGAAGGGCAAAAGTGGCCAACCGAGCCGAAGCTATCTTTTTGATCCTGCTAACAATATTGATGCTGGCACGGCCTATCTGTCTATTCTGCAAAATACCTATTTGGGCGGTATTCAAAATTCCACCTCGCGGCGTTATGCTGTTATTACCTCCTATAATGGCGGTGCAGGCAGTGTGTTACGGGTATTCTCTAGCGACAAGAACCAGGCAGTAAATATTATTAATAGTATGGCGCCAGGCGATGTATTCCAAACATTAACCACCAAACACCCATCCGGTGAATCTCGCCGCTATCTGGTGAAGGTGAATAGCGCGCAAAAGAGCTACCGCCGCCACTAATTGTCATGGGTATAAAGGGCACAGTTCGCTGTGCCCTTTTTTATGGCTAAAATTGTGATCAGCAGATAATTATGCACATTTGAATAACAACCATTCGTAATAAAGCGCTTATAGTGCTGCTCACTATTCTCTTATCCACTACTGGTCGATTGAACAAATGGACTTTGGACTTACCTTTTTCGAAATGGCGGCTATTTTTTCTACCATGGTGGTCGCCTATATTATTTTTGGTATTACCGGCTTTGGTTCCGCGTTAATTGCCAGCCCAGTTTTAGCGCTCTTTATTCCTGTAGCGAAAATTGTCCCTTTACTGGCAATTATTGATATGGTTGCGGCGATCACTAATGTGGCGCGTCATAGCCGTCATGCGGATATTGCTGAGCTCAAGCGCCTGGTGCCATTGATGATTATTGGCAGCTTGATAGGCGCAACAGTCCTCCTGCGAACACGCCCCGATATTTTGCTATTAGCATTAGGCATATTTGTCATTTTATATGCTATTTACTCTCTAAACCGACGCAAACCGCAAGGGCAGTTTCAACCTGCTGCCGCGATCCCTTTTGGCTTAATTGGTGGCATCTTCAGTGCACTATTTGGTAGTGGTGGGTTTATCTATGCTATTTATTTATCCGGGCGGATAGCCAGCAAAGATAATTTACGGATTACACAGACAACACTTATTGGCCTAAGCACCTTAACCAGAGTGATTTTATTTGCTCTGGCCGGAGTCTATATGGACTTGTCGATTTTGTGGATGGTATTGCTATTGGCACCGGGGATGTTGGTCGGATTAACAATTGCCAATAAAATCAGCTTAGGGATCAGTCGCGAACAACTGATTAGAATCATAAATATCTTACTGCTGATTTCCGGTACTGCTTTGTTGGTCCGCTATTTCAGTTACTGATTATCCAACGAGGGATCAAAGTGACAGCCAATACTTTTATCAGCTGTCTCCTGTTTTCAAATCACTGAGTAATGACATAACCAAAAATACGCCGCCATTCTACATCTCCTTTTTCGATATAAACACCCTGCAATTCCGGGGAGAAGCCCGGCAATAAATTAATGCCCTCTTCCAACGCCAGGAAATAACGCTGTACCGCCCCACCCCATATTTCCCCCGGCACAACACACAACACTCCCGGCGGATAAGGCAAAGCCCCTTCTGCGGCAATACGCCCTTCGGCCTCAGCAATAGGAATCAGTTCAATATTATCGCGGACAAACTGAATATTAGCATCCTGCGGGTTCATCACGACCAAGGGGAAACTGGCTTTGCGGAACATATCCTTTTGCAGCTGTTTGACATCATGACTGACATACAAGTTATGCATTTCTTGGCATAATTGGCGCAAGGTATAGCCACGATAGCGCTCTTCATTCTTACGATATATCGTCGGTAATACATCACACAACTGCGCATCTTGCTCAATATAGCGCTCAAACTCCGCTAACATATCAACCAGATGAGCCATTTTTCTTGAATTTTCAGCAGGAGTGAGCAAGAACAGGATCGAATTTAGATCGCATTTTTCCGGCACTATGCCATTTTCTCGTAGGAAAGTTGCCAGTATCGCTGCTGGTACACCAAATTGGGTATATTGTCCGCTGCTGGCGTCAATACCTGGTGTTGTCAGTAATAACTTGCATGGGTCAACCAAATATTGGTCTTGGTTATATCCTTCAAACCCATGCCAATGCTCATTGGGAACAAAATTAAAGAAGCGGGCATCATTGGCAATAATATCCGTATCGTAATCCTGCCAATTTATTCCCTCCACTGTAGGCGGAATAAATGGTCGTAACATTGAGCAGCGCTCTAATAATAATTTACGAGTCTCGATACCGAGCTTTACACAATCCATCCACATGCGGCGACCACTGTCGCCGGAATGTATTTTGGCATTCACATCTAACGCAGCGAATAAAGGGTAAAACGGGCTGGTTGATGCATGCAGCATAAACGCATTGTTAAAACGCTTATGATTACAGTGGCGTTTTTGCCCTTTGATATGGTTATCTTTTTTATGTACTTGCGAAGTCTGAGAAAAACCAGCCTGCTGCTTATGCACTGACTGAGTCACAATAATCCCAGGGTCATTTTCATTTAATTCTAGCAATAGTGGTGAGAAATCCTTCATCATCGGAATAAATTGTTCGTAACCGACCCATGCAGAATCAAATAAAATGTAATCACATAAATGACCAATACTATCAACCACCTGGCGGGCGTTATACACAGTGCCATCATAAGTGCCTAACTGAATGATCGCTAATCTGAAGGGCCGTGCATCATTCACACGATCAGGAGCCACTTCAGCTAGTTGCTGACGTAAATAACGCTCATCGAAACAGTGTGAATCGATGCCACCAATAAATCCAAATGGATTACGCGCAGTTTCTAAATAGATTGGCGTCGCACCCGCTTGAATCAGTGCCCCATGATGGTTGGATTTATGGTTATTTCTGTCGAATAACACCAAATCACCGCGGGTTAATAAAGCGTTAGTGACCACTTTGTTGGCCGCCGAAGTCCCATTCAAAACAAAATAGGTTTTATCTGCATTAAAGACCTTAGCCGCATATTTTTGTGCATCTTTTGCCGCACCTTCATGGATAAGTAAGTCACCCAATTTGACATCGGCGTTACACATATCTGAGCGGAAAATCGTCTCACCATAGAATTCAAAAAACTGACGACCGGCAGGGTGTTTACGGAAAAACTCTCCACCTTGGTGCCCAGGGCAAGCAAAGGTGGAGTTTTTCATCTCGACATATTTCTTTAATGTTGAGAAAAAAGGCGGTAACAGATTTTTTTGATATTCGCTGGCGGCAGCCTCAACCTGAGCATTGTAAAATGCTTTATTTGCCTCACCGAGTGTGATGACCCCCTTAATAAGAGGCAAATAATCCGCAGAAACCGTCTGTTCGGCCATAACAGCAATAAAAGTAGGAATAGCAAAGCCCAAATCATGGAGCTTTGACAATATACCGGCATTCGCATCTTCCACCGATATCACCACAGCAGCAACATCGGTGAAATCGGTCTGATTGAGGTATACCACTCCCCGCTGACTTTCTATATAAGAAGCCAAACGAGCACTTGTTGCTATTTTTAATTGTGTCATGTCACTTACTCTCAAACGGTCAGGTATGAGGCTGCCACTTTGGCATATAGATGGCATCATATTGGGAATCATATGAATCGCCGGCAATTGATATCTTTAAAACGCACTTTCACCGGCAGAAATAAAAGCCAGAATAGTAAGTGAATTGGTCTCAGCATCGGCCAATAGACATCAGTAAAATCAGAGAATTAGCTCTATTTTTAATAATGCCTAATAGTGAGCAACACGTAGCCTTACCGCATAGAAGGAATAAGAGACTTACCCGAAATGAAACGAAGGAGGTAGCACATAAGGCGCTTAATATGCATTGGATAGTGTAAATCTGCCATAACCGCCCCCTGCTTAAATTCTCAAAATTATATGGACTAGAGGAATGAATAGTAACGCTAAATTCGCGCAATAATTACATGTTTATGGGAGCGATTCAACCCTTGAAGTTCAATAAAAATTCATATTTAGTGAATATCTAAGCTATTGTTATCTAACAAACTGAAAAATAAAAAATATATAAATCAATCAGATGAAACCGCCTGTTACGATGGAAAAAGCATCGCACCAACATTTATTAGCTATTTTTGCATGAAAAGAGAGCAACCGATCGCCTTTATATGAGAAACTCATTGACGATTTGGTGCCAATACGGTTTAATGCGCCCCGTTGCCCGGATAGCTCAGTCGGTAGAGCAGGGGATTGAAAATCCCCGTGTCCTTGGTTCGATTCCGAGTCCGGGCACCACTATTTATAAGGCCTCGCTGCAAAGCGGGGCTTTTTCGTATCTGGATTCTGGTCTATTTCCTGTCTGATGCCTGACTCATTGCGACCCCTATTTCAACACGCTATCTCCCATTTCCCCCTACACATCCCATCATAGTCATGCACTCTGTTACCTATACAACCAGAAGCAGCTATTCATCATATAATCGTCCTCATCCTTATTAACGCCCCTTTATCACGCCACAAAAAGCAGAAAAACTTCGGTTTTTCACGACCACCGCCCCCCGTAAGGAGGGCGGTGGTGAGATTACAACGCGTTAGTGAAAGTACGGGAGATAACATCCTGCTGCTGCTCGGATGTTAGGGCGTTAAAACGAACGGCATAACCAGAAACGCGAATGGTGAGATTCGGGTAGTTCTCTGGATGAGCAATAGCGTCCAGCAACATGTCGCGATTCATCACATTAATATTGAGATGCTGCCCCCCTTCCATGGCCTCATCATGGTGGAAATATCCATCCAACAAGCCGACCAGATTATTATTACGCACAGCCGAGTCCTTGCCCAGTGCAGCTGGGACAATCGAGAAAGTGTAGGAAATCCCGTCTTTAGCATATTTGAACGGCAGCTTACTGACCGAGGTGAGAGAGGCGATCGCCCCTTTACGATCACGTCCATGCATCGGGTTAGCCCCAGGTGCAAACGGCATACCGCTGCGTCTTCCATCCGGCGTATTGCCCGTCTTCTGACCGTAAACCACGTTGGAAGTGATGGTCAGAATTGACTGGGTCGGCACCGCATGACGATAAGTCGGCAGCTTGCTGATTTTCTTCATAAAACGCTCAACCAGATCACAGGCAATCGTGTCGACACGCTCGTCATTGTTGCCATACTGCGGATATTCACCTTCAATCGCAAAATCAACAGCCACTCCGTCAGTATCACGGATAGGTCTAACCTTGGCGTACTTAATCGCCGAGAGTGAATCCGCCGCCACCGAAAGACCGGCAATACCACACGCCATGGTGCGATAAACATCGCGATCGTGTAGTGCCATCAGCGAAGCTTCGTAACTGTATTTATCGTGCATGTAATGAATCAGGTTCAGGGCACTGATGTATTGCACTGCTAACCAGTCCATAAACACATCAAGGCTGGCCATTACCTGCTCATAATCCAGCACCTCATCTGTCATTGGTGCGCATTTCGGGCCGACCTGGATTTTGAGTTTTTCGTCCATGCCACCATTGATGCAATACAACAACGTTTTGGCCAGATTGGCGCGTGCGCCGAAGAACTGCATCTGCTTACCCAGCACCATTGGGCTAACACAACAGGCAATAGCATAATCATCACTGTTAAAATCAGGGCGCATCAGGTCATCATTTTCGTACTGTAATGACGATGTCTGGATCGAAACATTAGCCGCGTAGCTCTTAAATGCTGCTGGCAGGGCCTCCGACCATAAAATGGTCAAGTTCGGCTCCGGGGCCGGGCCCATAGTGTCCAGCGTATGGAGATAACGGAAAGTATTTTTGGTGACTAATGTGCGGCCATCTAACCCCATTCCGCCGAGTACTTCTGTTGCCCAAATCGGGTCGCCGGAGAACAATGAATCAAACTCAGGAGTCCGTAGGAAACGCACCATACGGATCTTCATAATGAAATGATCGACAAGCTCCTGAACTTCCTGCTCATTCAGCAACCCACTCGCCAAATCGCGTTCGATATAAATATCAAGAAAAGTCGCGGTGCGGCCCAATGACATCGCACCACCATTTTGTGATTTTACCGCCGCCAGATAACCAAAATAGAGCCACTGAATCGCTTCGCGGGCATTTTGGGCAGGGCCGGAGATATCAAAACCATAACGTGCGGCCATAGTTTTAATCTGCAATAGCGCGTGGCGATGCTCGGCCAGCTCTTCACGCAGGCGGATAACACTTTCTAACTCAATGCCCTGCTCAAGCTGCGGCTGTAAATCAGCAAACTGCAACTCACGTTCACGCACCAGATAGTCAATACCGTAAAGAGCAATACGCCGGTAATCACCGATAATACGCCCTCGCCCGTAGCCATCCGGCAAACCGGTTAAAATACCGGATTTACGGCATTTCAGCATCTCGGGAGAATAAACATCAAACACCCCCTGATTATGAGTTTTTCGTAAATCAGTGAAGATATATTTGAAGTCGGTGTTCATCTCGCGGCCATAAGCGTCAAATGCACTTTGGACCATATTGATGCCACCGAAAGGGTGTAATGCACGTTTCAGCGGTTTATCGGTCTGTAGCCCGACAATTTTTTCCAAGCCTTGCTCGATATAACCCGCTTCATGCGCCGTAATAGTGGTAGCAATATTGTCATCAAAATCTACTGGGGCATGGGTGGCATTCTCCTGGCGAATACCCTCCATAACCTGTTCCCATAGCTTTTGAGTGGCAGGCGTTGCCCCGGATAAAAACGACTCATCACCTTCATATGGCTGATAGTTTTTCTGAATAAAATTCCTAACGTTAATCTCATCACGCCAGTCGTTTCCGCTAAATCCGAGCCAGGCATCGGTATATTTCTTATTGCTAATATCTACATCAATCTTCATGAACAAACTCCAATAAACAAGATATAAGGGGCTACTTGATGGATCGGGCCGTTAAAAAACAGCCTCAGGAACCGCCGTGCCCTGTTGTGCATAGCCAAGACGAATAGCATCAAGCGCAATCATTTTTTCTTCATTAGTGGGGATCACTGCGGCGGTGACTCGTGAGCGTGCGGTGGTTATGACGTGGGATGATCCATGCTGTAACCGCTTGTTTTTGGCATGATCAATGTCAATACCAAAAACAGCCAAATGTTCCAGTGTTAACTGCCGGATCAAAGATGAGTTTTCGCCGATGCCCCCCGTAAAAATCAGAGCATCGAGTTTGCGTAGCGAGCTAGCGTGTCCGCCGATATGCCGTGCCAACCGGTGTACAAAGGTATTTATCGCCAGACGTGCACCTTCATGTCCCTCATGATAGGCATTTTCCAAAACGCGCATATCTGCGGATAGACCGGAGATCCCCAGTAACCCAGACTCTTTATTCACCATATGGTCCAAGTCTTCCAGACTCTGCCCGGTTTGACGCGCCAGGTAGGCCAATGCGCCATAGTCCACGTCACCACTGCGAGTTCCCATAATCAACCCCTCCAGTGGTGTCATACCCATTGATGTATCAACGCTTTTGCCATCCTGAACGGCACAAAGTGACGCTCCATTACCCAGATGAGCGATAATCAAACCGCAATCGCTGCCGTCAAATCCGAGAAAACTCGCGGCTTCCCCGACCACATAACGATAAGAAGTTCCATGGAATCCATAGCGCCGTACTCCCTGCTCGCGGAAATAGCGGTAAGGCAGTGCATAGAGATAAGCCTCTGGTTTTAAAGTTTGATGAAAACCGGTATCAAATACCGCCACTTGCTTGATGCCAGGGAATAGCTGACGTGCGGCTTCAACACCGTGTAAATTGGCGTAATTATGCAGTGGAGCCAGCGGCGAAACTTTTTTGATTTCCTCAACGACACGATCATCAATCAATACCGACTCACTGAATATTTCGCCGCCATGGGCAATTCGGTGGCCAATGAGTGAAATTGATTTATCCAGACCACGTTTCTCTAATTCATCCGCAATAGCAGCCAATGCGTCAGAATAATTCCATTTAGCCAATTGAAACTGAGTGACTCTATTAATCCGCAAAAAAGGTTTTTCAGTACCAATACCATCGGCAATCCCAGAGATTACCGCTTCACAATTGTCGGCTGTCAGTACTGAAAATTTAATGGATGATGAGCCACAGTTAATAACCAAAACTGTAGGATTTAATGTCATGTGATTACTCCGCCCGTGTTTTATTGGGTAAAACACGGGCTTTTAGCGCCGTACTTATAATAATTTGTAGACGATGTTGAAGATGGTCAGCAGACCGACGATAGTGACAAAATAGTTTTCTGGCCGGCCTCTGAAACGGGCCAGAGAGGGTAATTTATGAATAGCGTACATAGGCAATAGGCACAGTAGCGAAGCAATAATTGGTGCCCCCATAGCTTCAATTAAATCAAGTATATTCGGATTGATATAGGCCACTAACCAAGTTGATCCCATAATAAAGAACATACTGATTAGATTAAGCTTCCTGGTGGATATTTTTGTTTTATCGCCCTTATAACCGAACTTAATCACTAAGCCATTCAGACCCTCCAACGTACCGAGATAATGTCCGAAGAAAGATTTAAAAATAGCAACGAGTGCTATTAGCGAAGCTGCATATTCCAGAGTGATTGAAAACGTCGACCGATTACCAGCCATCGAAGAGAAATGGTTAGCCAGATAAGACAATACTGGAATATTTTGTGCCTTGGCTTCCGCCATATTTTGTGGTGAAAGAGTAAATAGGCAGCTAAAGGCGAAGAACATCACCACCGCTACCATTAATATGCTGGCTCTACTGATAATCTGAGAGCATTTCTTCTCAGTATATTCACGGCCAAACTCCGGTTCATATTCTTCACGTTTCGATACCACGAAAGAAGAAACAATCGGAGAGAAGTTGAATGAGAACACCATAATGGAAATCCCCAACCATACTGTCACCAATATACCGTCGTGCCCTAACAGCGAAATCTGGCTCAAATCCACTTGCTCAATAACCGAGGCATTCCAGTAAGGAATTAATGAGAGTGAGATGAGTACCAGGCAAGCAATAAACGGGAATACCAGGAAACTCATTACATTAACCATCAGTTCTTTACCGAAGTAAATCACCACGGCCATCAGTAATAACAGCGCTAGTGCTACCACACCCCGGTTTAACGGTGGTAATTGGAGTTGGTTTTCCCAGAACGTCATAAAGGTATTAGTGATAGTCACACCATAAATCCACAGCAGCGGACAAATGGCAAAAAAATACAAGAAGGTAATGACCACACCACCGGTTTTGCCAAAATGTTCTTCGACAGTTTCAGTGATATTGCCCGAACAATTGCTACCCGATAAACACAAGCGAGCAAGTGCACGGTGGCAGAGGAAGGCGATGGGATATGCCAACACCAACATAATTAAAATAGGAATTAACCCGCCAAAACCCGCGCGGATAGGAAAGAATAAAACCCCGGCCCCTATAGCTGTACCAAATAATCCCAAAGTCCAAGTTGTGTCTGATTTGCGCCACGTTTTTGTTTCTACTGTGGTTGTAATAGCATTATCGATATGCATTAATAAATTCCTTATTAATATATTTTACGAAATACTGCCTAGTCCCGTTATTTGTGATACGCGCGATAAATCAATATTCCCGCCTGATATAAGGCTGACAGTTTTTTTACCCGTAATATAATCTTTCAACTTCCCGCTTAATAATGCTGCGGATGCCAATGCTCCTGCTCCCTCAGTAATAATCTTATTACGCTGAATAAGATCAACCATACTTCTTCTAATTTCATCTTCACTGACCAATATAATATCGGTAACCAGTGCTTTAACTATTTCGAAAGGTAAAGTACCTGGGCGAGCGACATCACAACCATCAGCTAGCGTGCTGGCTTTTCGGTGATTGGTAATACTGCCACTATAATAGGATGCCGCCATGCCATGAACATTTTCTGACTGTACGCCAATGATATTAATTGTCGGATTAATAGATTTAATCGCCAGTGCAATACCGGAAATTAATCCACCACCACCAATGGGTACAATCACATTATCGACGTCATAAAGATCTTCGAGTATTTCCAGCCCTATTGTCCCCTGCCCGGCAATGACTTTTTCGTCATCAAACGGGTGGATAAAAATACGATTTTCCATTTCAATAATTTCGCTGGCTTTAGCAATGGTGTCATTGAAGTTCTCACCATGGAGCACCACCTCAGCAGAGTATTCACTGGTCGCCGCAATTTTTGATTTAGGTGCGCAATTTGGCATGACCACCTTGCTGTTAATCCCCAACATGGCACAAGACAGAGATACACCTTGCGCATGGTTACCCGCCGAACAAGCCACGACTCCCTGTTTTCTTTCTTCTTCGCTGAGTGAACTGAGCTTATTAAACGCCCCGCGGATCTTGAATGACCCAGTACGTTGCATATTCTCAAACTTGAGATAAATCTCACCATGACAGCGCTCACTCAGATAATTCGACCTCGCTAACCCGGTTTTATAGATATGTCCTTGCAATCTTTTTTGTGCATCAATCACATCATTTATTGTTATTGGTAAGTTGCTGTAAATTTTCATTTTTAATAGCCTTGCAGAATAATATATTTAAGAACAATGTATTCAATGCGACGGATGCTACGGCACAAAAAACTGGATTAATGTGACATTATCAGCAAAAAACAATGCAAGTGATCATGCGATCAGCTGTTTATTTCAATAAATGTAATGGGGTCGACATTCCTTTTTTAGGATTAGTTTTTCTAATGTTAATAAACAAAAGATGACGAAAACTATAGCCTGATGAATTATTGGGGAAAATTGCGAAGATCAGTCAGAAAGATGGATACATTAATTTAACATGCTGCTTACAGTCACTAGTGCAGTATAAAATACTAGATTCTTACTCTTCTACTCGCTCTCTATTTATAAATTTCCTCCACTTGCTATTCTTTTGCGGTTTCCATCACTAAGCCATTTAACAGCATCAACTATCTGCTTTAAATTTATCATGAAATTTACACCCAAAAATTTGGTTAATGAATGTGCAATCAATGATTGTTCCTCATTACTGTGAAATTTTTCTTGCTATGGTTTAAGTCATACTAAGCGTATTGGGTTTTGTCGGTATCATTCTGGGCTGCGCGGTGCGTGATCTTTGCTAACTTAAACTGCTGTCGATGCCAGTACGCTCATCAGTATCGACCTTAGCAAAAACTCATTCTATATTCATTGCCAAGAAAATACGGCAACACATTAATAAATGCTCACTGAGCATAGGAGCAATAGCAGGGGAATAATAGTGAACTAAAAGAGATGTATTTATATATCTATTATTGAGACTATTTAAATAGGTTGTTTTCTCTTTTCTCCTGTCAACAGGAGTATCCAGAATTTGAAAGCTTGTCGGGTCAAAAACGTCAGGTCTCACAGATTAAAATAACATGCAACCCGACAAGCGTTTAATACAACAGAATCCTATTTACAAAGTGATGTTGCTATTACTTCTCAATATTCAGCTTTTCAAGGGCCGATTCCAGCATACGTTTGGCCTCAGGGACAGATTCAATCAGCTGAAGAGTGAGCAATGCTTCAATGGTAGATTCTGCTCCCGAGTTTTTATTCACCTTGGTGGCCGAATCGATACCGTCAAAAGAAATCCCTGTTACCGGGTAATACATTTGAGCCTGTGCGGGATTGTTTTTAAAGAACCACAGCGATAAATCGACAGCTCGCTCCAGGTAAACAGCATCGCGAGAGATCTCCCAAGCTTTAATATTGGCAAACACCATAGGGCGAATAATATAAGCAATTTGGGAAAATTTCTTTTGTTCAATTAATGTGACCTTTTCACCCTGCTGCCGCACGGTAAACTCATTTAAGAATCCATTATTAATTAACCAAGGCTGGAAGTGGTCCAGTTCGGTAAAGGCCGCTTTAATCATCTCCCGATCACCCAGACTTTTGCCTGCTACCAGCAAAGCATAAGCCTGACTATTGCCGTAACCATGCCACAGATTTTGCCAACTTAAAAAGGCACCGTGGACTGGCGAAGACGTGTCTTTAATTTGCATTAACATGATGCCTGCAGCCAATGAACGCATCATTTTTTCAATTTCTGGTTTGGCTTCCAAAGTCTGTGCATCACTCAGAGCCATCAATAACACCGATGCCTGGTCTCCAGCAGTATGTGGCAGCCATTCAGGCACCGCTACGCCCTCTTTCTCACCTTGGGTTTGTTTGAAGTTAAAATCTTTATAAATAACATCAATGGTGGCAAAAATTGTCTCACGGGTTCTTTCCGCCAATGCACTATCAGTTTTTACCAACGTAGGGTAAGTCTGAGTCAGCGCCCATAACGCGCGCCATGTCCACCAATTTGGCTCAGCTACACTGGTTTTATATTCTTTATTAATAGAATGATCAGGATAAATAAAATTATAAAAGTAGCCATTATCTGCTCGTAGATAGAGAATAAACTCTACCAACGATTTTACTTTTTCTAAATCAGTTGCTGAACCAGTAATCTGGTATTGACGCTGATAAAAAACAGCTGCGCGGGCAACATCATCAATGGCAGATACGCCTTCGATGGGATCTTTAACCCAGCGGTAATCGGGAAACTCGCTATAGATATGAATGAGACCCAGCTCTGTTTTATTTGCCACCGTGACCTTCTGATATAAAGCATCCAGATGATCGGTATTAACTAACTTCGCATTGGAACAAAACGACGTCAAACTAATGATACAAACCAGGGTATTGAGTAATTTCATATTATTTCTCTTATTTTAAGTTATTTATTTTAAGTTATTTATATACAGTCACTTAAAAAATATAGTTAACCCCTAACTTACCAAAATGAGTGGTCGTATCACTGTAGTTTTTCTCATCGCGGACACCGCGATCCCAGAATTTTTTATCATACTCCACTCGGTAAAAATATTCGGCAACCAAATAAAATCTATCGGCGATTGGATAGCTATAGTTAAATATATATTTTTGAGCTTTAGAGGTTTCTCTGTAGCCATCGTGCCCACCAATACGTCTTAACTGCGGCTCCATTTTAAACAGGAAGTTATTTTTACCTATATTAACGGCAACCCAAGGACGAAGCTCCTGCTCCAGAACATTCGCTGTTTTTGCGCCGTCATGATTAAAGTCCTGACCTTCTTTACGGAATAACTCAAGACCCGCGTACACATTATCTGCAACTTTATAATTCACATTAATAAGCGCTTCGTAGAACTGGAACCGCCCATTATCAGCACCACGGGCGTCTTTATCTTCTACTAGCATTTTCACATCGGTATTCACACTCATTTTATCTGATATTTGATAACGATAATAAGGCCGGAAGCCATAACCATCGCCACCAATATTGTTATCACCGCCTGTTGTACGATTTTTCTCGTAACCAGTTTTACCTAAATAGATCCCTTCGAACATAAACCAGTGTTTATCGATACTTTTGGCCCAGGCAGGACGGATTTCCATTTCTATCATGCGGAAATCGACTTTATGATTACTGTCATTACGCGAGTCGCTGGTAAACTGCACCTGTTTAAGAACAAATCCTGTATTCCAACCCGTATCACCAAAATTAACTCGCCCGTCAGCGAATACCCTTTCATGTACCGGGCGAGAGTTAGTGCTGCGCCCCTCATTGCGGAAATGTTCTATTTTATATTCAGCCAACCAGTTACCATGAAAATAGGATTTTTCATTCTTAGGGATGCGCACAATACCAATATTATCATCGCTGAGCTCCACAACGGCTTCCACCGTCTCACCACCGTCTTTCACTATCCTTATTTTGTCACCGGCAAAAATAGGGCTATTTTCGGCATTGTTGGTTTTTACCCTATTCGGAGAATTATCCGCATGGGCAACAGAACAGATACTTGCCATCAGAAACAGGTAAAAATATTTTGAGTGTCTCATATGCATTCCATGTAAGCAGGCAGTCTTCCCATTTGATAGATAATAGGAATCCCACCTAATATAATTGATATTAGGTTTAATCCATTAAGGAAATTAAAAAGCGATTAATATTGTCTGATAATTAAAGTCCGATAAAGGGATCCTTAATATCAATCCAATGCGCTTCGGCATCACTGGCGCCAACATATAATCGCCAGCGGTTGTCGGGGAGCTTAATTAGCCCTCCAGGGAAAATAACATCCACTAAATCCGGGCGTTTAGCACTACCTGGTAGCAGATTATTTCTAGTCGCAATAATTTTTATTGATGTGTAGGTTTTAGTATCCGGGTTGAAGATAAATACTCCCGGATAGTAGTGCCTTCCTCCATGTTGGTCGAAACAGGCAATATGGGAAAGTAACCCAATGGTGCCGTCGCGAAGTAAATGAGTTTCATTGACTCCTCCCCATTCATCAGTATCAAACTGCTGATCAAACAATTCAGCACTGGCGATGGTTTCCGGTGTTAACGCTTCCAGGTTATTTATCTCAACATACCCAATAGTACCCCGACCGCCAATATTACCCTGTGGTCGAGTAAATACCCCGATACGCCCCTGCTGAATATGGCACAAACGGATATCTTTCATCCCCGGAGGGCCCGAGGCAAAACGGGTTAATGAGTGAATGTCTCGGCCACGGTAAAATACAGTATGCCAGATGAGTTTATCTGGATTGTCAGGGTGTGGATTAATCTCGACCCCGCCAAAAATCAGTTCATCCTCAATCCGAGTAAAGAAAGGATCCTGCAACTGGAATGTCGGCGCATCAGCAATCGGTCTCCATTTACTTTGATGTTCACTAAAAAACACAATAGTCGAATGCTCGGAATCTCTGGCTTCAACACGTCCGGCAATAACTACCTGCCCTGCGGAAGTAAATGGAGCCGTAATATTATAAATGTCTTTATCACCGACACCGGTAAACTCAAGTTTTCCGGTCGAGTAGGTAATATCAGACGTGCATTGCTGGTAATTGGCGAGCAATTGGGCAACGCTGGCGGGTGTATTATGTATCATCATAAAAGCCTTATATTTATCTCGTCATTACACCGACAGGTGCTGCCATAATTGAGCCATAGGCATTTCAGCCAGACACATACATTCGTCCGCCGCACCGTAATAGACCCGCAAAGTATCGTTTCCAATTAATGCACCACAGGTAAAGACGACATTACCAAAAAAGCCGTGAAGCTCATAAGGTGCCTGCGGTTGAAGCAAAGGTACCGGTGACTTTGCGAGAATTTTGGTAGGTTGTTCCAGGTCAAGCAATAGCGCACCAAGGGAATAACGTTGGTTAATATCAACTCCATGATAAATTTGCAGCCATCCCTTTTCGGTTTTCAGCATTTGCGCTCCACCGCCTAGTTTTAAAGCATCCCAAGGATCTTGCGATGTCCCCAATAAGTGTCGGTGATCCCCCCAATGCAGTAGATCCGTAGAACTGGCCAACCAAATCTCAGGTTTGCCGAAGTGTTTCGGAGCCGGACGGTGTAATGTCATGTATTTGCCATTGATTTTTTCTGGGAAAAGACAGGCATCACGATTATCCGGACAGAAAATCAGCCCCAGGCGTACTACCTCAGTAAAGTCGTGGGTGACCGCCAATGCGGTGCAAATACCCTTAGCAGACACAGCGGAATAGTTAATATAAAAAGCGTCGTCAATTTGGGTAATTCGGGCATCCTCACAACCAAAAGCTTCGTAACCATTCGCTGGGAAGATAAAGGGCTTATCGTCAACAATGAAAGTAACGCCGTCACGGCTTCTCGCTACGCGCAGATGGGAAAGAGAGGTCAGGTAGACCGTCGATGGGTCAGCAATGTCGGTGATTAACCGCGGATCACTAAAATCGTAGGCCGGATCATCACGCCGGAATAACCGAGTTGTAACCTGCCAGTGCCCACTATCTTCCATAAGCAAAGGCACGAGGGTGGTATCTTTGCTCTCAGAGATAACACTTTCCGCAATGCGAATCAGCATAATAGTTTCATCGCCGAGTTGGGTAACCCCTGCGTTAAAAGCACATTCGACCTTAAATCCCGGATGGCTGGGCGTAATATCCTGGGGCGTAATTAACGGATTACCGGAATACCTAATCATTATTGTCCTCTATATAAATAACGATATCGTTATTAGTCATTTCACTGTATTTACGGGTATCAAATAAAATTTGACCGGGGAGATGAGCTGCTAATGGATAAGCTCTCCCAAAATTAATCAATACAGTGGCGCGCTGGCGGTGATAGCAGCGGCTGAATATTAGGGTGTCTTGAACAAGTGTTAACTCGTCATATTTACCATATTGAAAAACGGGGTATTGTGCGCGTAGAGCAATCATTTTTTGATAATCATGCCAGAGAGAATGGAGGTCTTTTTGAGCCGCTTCAGCATTTATCTCCCGGTAATTTTCATTAATAGGCATCCAAGGCACTTGCGAACTAAATCCAGCCAACGGCACGCAGGACCACTGCATAGGTGAGCGTGAATTATCACGACTTTTGGTTAATGCAAATCGAAAAGCCTCTTCAGAATTACCGCAGGCGGCAAATTTCTGTTGGTAATGCATTTTTCCCTGAATGTCGTAAATCTCTTCTGGGCAGGTAGCCACATAATCCTGCATTCCTATTTCTTCACCGTAATAAATGAAAGGAATGCCATAAGCCATTAATTGCATGCAGGCCATCGCCCGAGCACGGAAAATATCGCCCACACCTTCACCAAAGCGGCTAATCATCCTCGACATATCATGGCTGGAGAAAAACAATGTCGGCACGCCGCTATATGTACTGTCCATCTGCTCAAACTGCTGGAAAATCTGTTGTAGATCGAAAGTCGGCTGACTGGCTAAATTAAAATTGAATACGACGTCACATAATGTGGTGGACTGATAACGCGCGAGTTCATCGAGCTTATCGCTGCCAACTTCCCCGACAATAAAATAGTCACCTTTGGCGCGCACATGAGCCAATAAATCTGAGAGACAATTCTCAATGCCCGGCTGATTAATATCATTCAGGTGTTGTTGCTCACCATTATCCAGCACCGGGTTATTCATTCTTGTGTCATTGCAGGACAGGAAATTGATCACATCCAGTCGAAAACCATCCACCCCCATCTCTATCCAGAAATCCAGTACGGTTTTAGCTTCATCAATCACCGCTGAATTGGCCCAGTTTAGATCAGCCTGCTCAATAGCAAACTTGTGATAGTAATAATCCCCGCCTTCTGCTTCCAGTTCCCAAGCCGAACCACCAAAAAATGACTGCCAGTTATTAGGTTCGCGGGTGAAAATAAAATAGTCCCGATATTGGCTTTCCGGGTTATTTAATGCATCTTTAAACCACGGATGCTCCGTAGAAACGTGATTCAATACAACATCGATAATCACCCGAATATTGCGTTTATGAGCCTCTGAAATTAACTGCGAGAAGATCTCTAGAGTGCCAAAATTCGGATCCACATTAAGGTGATCACTAATATCGTAACCATTATCCACTCTCGGAGAAGGGTAAAATGGCGTTATCCAAATCCCACCAATCCCTAACTTCTGCAAATAATCCAGTCTGTTTATTAACCCGTAAAAATCCCCTATCCCATCACCATTACCGTCCTGGAAACTGGGCAGATAAATTTGATAGAAGACCATTTCACGCCACCATTGCATATTCATCATTTCGGTAACGCCCTATTTTAATGACAGGGACATACCCTGCATGAAATATTTACGGAATAGAATAAACAGAACGACAATCGGGATGGTCTGAATAACCGCACCAGCAATCACTGGCCCAACATAAACACCATAAGATTTACTGAATGTGGCTAATAACACTGAGAGTGGCATTTTACTTTCATCCTGAATCACTATCAGCGGCCATAAGAAGTTGTCCCATGTGCCGACAAAGGTAAACAGTGCCACAATGGCGATAATAGCCTTATTAAGCGGCATCATCAGATAAATCATGATTTGCCACAGACTGGCATTATCTATTTTAGCTGCGTGAATATAATCATTGGGAGTTCCCTGAAAGCTTTGAGAAATCATAAAGATACCCCAAGAACTCATCAGAAATGGAATAATCATGGCGCTATAACTGTTTAATAATCCCAATTCTCTGACTAAGACAAATTGCGGAATAATAAACATAGATGCAGGGAAAACCATCTGTAAGAACAATAAATTTCTAAACAATGATTGGCCTTTGAACTGCATTTTAGCCAGTGCGAATCCAATAAACATGGAACTTAACGTCACTGCCACCGTCACTACAGTCGAAATAAAAAATGAGTTAAATAATGTTTTTAAAAATGGCTTCTCTACCCGACCGCTATTTTCAAACAGAAAGCGATAATTATCGAGCGAGTAGGCGGTATCAAACAACCCAGAAGTATAAACATCGGCTGACTGTTTAAAGGAAGATAACACCATCCAGATATAAGGATAGAGCCACGAGAGCGCCAGAGAAAACATAATCAAATGGATGATGAGACTACTGATATTTTTTTTCATTTAAACAATCTCAACCTTTCTTTCTAGCAGTTTTCTGACCGCTAAAATAATCCCAAAACTGGTGAGTGCGATAAAAATTGACATGGTGGCCGCCCAGCTTGGCTGCATCTTCATAAATGCGGTTTCATACATTACGATCATAGGTGTCGTGGTGCTATTAAGCGGCCCACCGCCAGTAATAAGATATGGCTCGGTAAAAATAGCGAAAGAAACGGTAATCGCGAGAACCAGCACCATAATCAATTGCGGGTTGATCATGGGTAAAGTGATATGAAATAGGCGCTTGATGGTACCGGTATTATCTAATGTCGCCGCTGAATAAATTTCTTTAGGGATGCTGTTCAGCCCAGAAAATAGAATCAGTCCGTAATATCCAACAAATTTCCATGTAACAACCAAAGCGATAGATAACATCGCTAAGTCTGGGCTAGTTAACCACGGTAGGGTGAAACCAAACCAATCATATAAAAAAGTATTTAATGGCCCATCTTGACTAAAGATCTTGGAAAACACAATGGAATAAGCCACGCCGGATGAAACGTTAGCCAGTAAAAAACTTAGCCCAACAAAGGTCCTGCCATACTTTAATTTCTGTAGGCCAAACGCAAATAGAAAGGAAGCGATAAACACAATAGGTAAGTAATACATTAAGAAACGTAGCACATTTAACATCGACTTCCAGAATAATGGATCCTGCATTACCAGAATAAAGTTATTCAGGCCATTAAAAGTAGGAGTACCGACAAATCGCCATTCAGTTAGCGATAAAACCGCGAGCCAAATAAAAGGATAAAACCAAAATATGCTGGTATATCCCAGATAGGAGGCAGCCAATATACTGCCTACATGTTTATCTTTAAGCTTTAAAAAAGTCATAATGCAAGGCCACCTGCTCACTTTAATCCGCAAAACGAGAAATTAACTCACTCTTACTATTCGTGTTTTAAAAGTTAGTGTTTTAAAATCGCGTTCACTTCTTTTACTGACTGTTGCAGCGCTTCATCCGGAGTTGCTGTATTAAAGGCTGTTTTCTCAATCATTTGCGTCATGCTACGTTGAATTTCTACTGTTTCACCACTGGAAACAGGCGGTATCGCCACATTGACATATTCGGCGTAAGCCGCTGCGTAAGGGTGTTGCTGATAGTATTCGGCAAAGAAAGGATTAGTGAGCAAATCTGCTCTAGCGGGTGGCATACCGGTCAGTTCCATCCACCGTTTATCGAATTTTGGCTGGCTGAATACCCATTGAATGAACTCCCACGCTTCGGGCTTAACTTTAGAGTGGCTAAATAGCACCAATCCTTTTCCATCGGCGAAGGTATGGGGTTTATCTTGTTTATTTTTGACTAGCATCGGGCCAATTTTTATATGCTTTAAAATTTCTGGGTATTGTTGCTGATAACGGCTGATATCCCAGGGGCCGCGTACTGCCCCCAGAACTTTACCGGTCACTAAAGGGTCATCTTGGCCAAAATCATACAGAGTCCATTTTTTTGAGAAAAGTGTGTACATAAAGCCCAATACGTCATGCCCATCCTGACTATCATAGGTAGCTTGTTGGTTGGCAATATAAGGTTTACCATCGCTTTGGGCATAATAGAGGGCGATAAAGTCAAACCAGCGGTCCCACCAATTACGGCCTGAGGTAGCTTGTATTGCATAACGTTTATCCGGGATAGTGTATTTCTCGGAGAGGGCATAAACCTCATCATAAGTTTTCGGAACTTCGCTAAAGCCCTGCTCTTCTAACAAATCGCCACGCCACCAGAATAATACTGGGTTCATATAAATCGGCAGGATGTAGTTCTTTCCGTTATAGCGCCAATTCTCCATGATATCCGTCATCTGGCGGGTACCAATTAAGTTTTCATAACCATCCAAAGTGGAGAGATCGACAATTTGCCCTAAATCGGCCAACTGAGAGCCGAAGCCGGTAAAAATATTTTCTGAAATATCAGGTGCGCGGTCAGAAGCAATCGCGTTCATTATGGCTTCTTCAGAACTACCCGCCGCTGGAATTGTTGAGAATACGACTTTCTTTTTATCCGGTTGTTTATTCCACTCTCCAACCACTTCGCTCCAGAATGCTTCCTGAACATTGTTCGGGGCTATCCACAGGGTAATATCCTGTTTTTCATTTTTATTCGATGTAGCGTTATTGTCGCAGCCAGTAAACACAACACTGCTGGAGGCAATTGCCAAAAAAATCAGGGTTTTCTTCATTTTATCTAACATTGCTTTATTCCCAGGGCCATTGTTGAATGAAAAGGCTGGAAGACCAATTTTAACGTTAAAATAAAATAGCAGCGTAATTCCCATAATGATGTGAAGTATTTCACATCTCATCATTTTAAGTTTAACGTTAAAATCGTGACATTCGTTCAAATTTTAACGTTAAAATTGATGTAGCATGTAGTTCTTAGGCTGTGGGTTTGATCATTTCACAAGGAGGAGGGGGATAGAACACAGGCACTTTGCTCATTCTTCTTTCCGGAGATTCTAACATGACCACGAGTAAAAAAAGAGAAACGCTTAAAACAATAGCTGAAGCACTTAACGTAACGCATACCACGGTCTCGAATGTATTTAATCGGCCAGAAAAGGTATCGCCGGAATTACGAGATAAAATTTTAGCCTATACAGAATCCATAAATTATCATGGCCCTGCGGGGGCAGGCCGCTTTCTGCGTACCGGACAATGCGGAACACTCGGGGTTATATTTAACGACAACCTGAGTTATGTATTCTCTGATCGACATGATATTGCATTGATGCGTGGCATTGCCGAAGAGTGTGAAAAAAATGGGATTAACATTGCTTTAATGCCGTTAAAAGCTAACAACGAGCTAAAAAAACGCATGATGGGCGCCTTGGTGGATGGCTATATTTTAAATGCTACCTATAACAATGACGAAATTGTTCAGGCGGCATTAACCAGTGGGCTACCAGTGGTTACCACCGATATCAAACTCCAGAATTTTGCCTGTGTTTCGATAGATGATGGCGCCGCAATGCAGGCCATTTGCCAGCATTTATTGGCCGCCGGACATAAAAAGTTCGGCATTGTCTCTTTCCCAGTAAATAGGCACTCAGATGTATTGTCGCCACTGGCCAAATTCTCTACGGAATATGATAACGGTGTAGCTTTCGGGCGGATAAATGCCTGTATCAAGGCGCTCACCAATGCGGGAATTGATTTGCGTACCAGCTATGTAGCAGAACAACCACATAGCGAAACTGGCGGAGAAACAGCGGCTAAAGCGCTATTGGCTGCAGAGCCGGATATCTCGGCCATTATCTGTTTATCAGACCGTTTTGCCTTCGGCGTTTATCAGTTTTGTCAGAGCCACAATATTTCGGTACCCGGCCAAATTGCGATTACCGGGTTTGACGATATCGATATTCAAGATCCTCCCATTGGTTTAACCACCATCCGTCAACCTATTGTGTTAAAAGGCCGCGAAGCTGCAAGAGCACTTATCTCGGGTCAATTAGCCCGTGATATATCTTTGGATTTTGAACTTATTGTTCGTGATTCTGCATAATCAAATGGAAAGGAAATGGAAAAATTAACCTGTTTTAAAGCTTACGATATTCGGGGAAAGCTCGGTTCTCAATTGAACGAAGATATAGCCTATCGAATTGGACGCGCCTATTGTCAGTGGCTCAAACCAGTAAAAGTAGTGGTCGGTGGCGATGCGCGAGCAACCAGTGCTGATTTAAAAAATGCGCTGGCAAAAGGGTTAATGGATGGCGGTGCTGACGTCATTGATATTGGCATGGTTGGTACAGAGGAAGTTTATTTTGCTACCCGTTTTTATGGCGTCGATGGCGGGATTCAAGTGACTGCTAGCCATAATCCGATTGACTATAACGGCATGAAACTCGTTAAAAAAGATGCGCAGCCCATTAGCGGTGATAACGGTTTGTATGAGATTCAGAAGCTGGCACAAGATAACTATTTTGCTCCGCCAGTCGTTAAAGGCCAGTTTGAAACCCAGTGTATTCGCGAACACTTTGTTGAGCATTTATTAAGTTACATCGACCTTAGTACATTAAAGCCAATGAAAATTGTGGTTAATGCGGGCAATGGCGCGGCGGGCCCTACGCTTGATGCATTGGAAGCGGCAATGGCAAAACGCCAAGTTCCCATCAGTTTTATTAAAATTAACCATCAACCGGATAGTCGTTTCCCTAACGGCATCCCAAACCCGATGTTAGCAGAAAACCAGTGGTCAACTCGACAAGCGGTATGTGAACATCAGGCGGATCTCGGGATTGCCTGGGATGGAGATTTTGACCGCTGTTTCTTCTTCGACAACTTTGGGAATTTCATTGAAGGCTATTATATTGTTGGCGTGCTAGCGGAAAGATTCTTGCGCGCGAATATGACAGGAGAAATAACCCATAATCGTGGGAAAATAATCCATGACCCCAGATTAATCTGGAACACAGTTGATATTGTACAGACACTTAATGGTACAGCGATCGAATCTAAAACCGGTCATGCTTTTATTAAAGATGCCATGCGCCATCATGATGCTATCTATGGCGGTGAAATGAGTGCCCACCACTATTTTCGAGATTTTGGTTACTGTGATAGCGGCATGATCCCTTGGTTGTTGGTAATTGAATTACTGTCGCACAAAGCAACATCGCTATTTTCACTGATTGAATCCCGTAAGATGCTATTCCCAGTATCAGGTGAGCTTAATTTCACCATTGACGATCCAGCCACTAAAATTCAACAAATAAAACAATTTTATGTCAATAGCGCCATCCGCGTGACCGAAATTGACGGTCTTAGTATGGAATTTGAATACTGGCGATTTAATATCCGAGCATCTAATACTGAGCCACTGGTCCGTTTAAATATAGAAACTCGTAGTGATAAAGATCTACTGGAGCAAAAAGTTACGCAATTGACTCAATTGCTACAGAAATAAAATACCCGACTATAAAAAACCAATTCAATCTATCTTATGTGTATCGTTAATACACGAGGATAAATTACAGCATCTTGTTGGAGCATATAATGGCTAGCGTTTCTCTCGCAAATGTCGTGAAGTACTATGAAAAAATTAAAACAATTGATAACGTCAATCTTGAAATTGCATCAAGAGAGTTTATCGTTTTGGTGGGTCCTTCTGGCTGTGGGAAATCCACATTATTAAGAATGATCGCAGGTCTGGAAGAAGTAAATAGTGGTGAAATTAAAATAGAAAATAAAGATGTGACCCATACTAATGCCGGCGCGCGCGGCGTATCTATGGTATTCCAATCTTATGCACTTTATCCCCATATGACGGTACGCGAAAATTTGGCATTTGGCCTTAAAAATATCAAAATTCCAAAACAAGAGATCGATGCTAGAATTGCCAATGCATCAGCTATTTTGCAATTGGATAATTATCTTGAGCGCCTACCGCAGCATTTATCTGGTGGCCAACGTCAGCGTGTCGCTATTGGCAGGTCAATTGTCAGTTGTGCCAATGTATTTTTATTTGATGAGCCTTTATCTAATCTTGATGCCTCGCTACGCATTCAGATGCGACAGGAAATCGGTAAACTACATGAGCGATTGGGTAAAACTACAATATATGTCACTCATGACCAGATAGAAGCCATGACACTGGCGGACCGGATAGTGATTTTAAATCAGGGGAAAATAGAACAGATAGGAACTCCTGAAGAGGTCTATAACCATCCGGCTAATATCTTTGTCGCCTGTTTTATCGGTGCCCCTAAAATAAACTTATTTAAGGCGATTTATGAGCAGACGGGCTACGTTAATATTAATGGACTCAGTACTTTTATTCCGCGACTGGCAAAACTGAATCTACCGGCAGGAGCACAATTGACATTAGCTATTCGGCCCGAACACTTTTCCTTAACCGACAGTACCGAACTATCCTTGGTGGTGAAAACCGACCTTACCGAAATGCACGGTGACTCCACCGTAGTGCTATTTAATTCACCTGAGCATGGCGCACTGCAAATGAAAGTCCCCTATCAATTGAAACTCCCCGTGGGTGAAGATGTGATTATCGGAGCTTCCTGTCAGCACATTCTGGTGTTTGATGAACACGGCCAAGCCGTGCACATTGAGCCATAATCAAGTTGACCACGTTAAAGGCCTGAGTGAGTTTTGGGGCCATTGACCTACTATTGATTAATATTGATAGCAACGTGAGTGGCACTATTGATGATGAGGGGATAATTTCTTTCGGTGGTAATGGTGATGAGCTGAATTACAGTGTCGTTGATGAGATTGCCAAACGCGCTTTGGCAACAGGAGCCAGAGTTTTAGCTGTGCGCAGTGCAGACCTACCACAAGGTGCTGATCTCAATGCAATATTACGTTATCCATTATAAAAAGGATTAATGACGATGACCTGATTTCCTGTATTTTGGGAAAGATAAGTCAGGTAACGCCCCAAATATCTGGGGCGTTTTTATTTCCTAATCGGTGAAACTGAAAAGGATACCAAACTCATCCGCAGAAAATCTCTATACGCCAAACTGCACTAAATCTTAGTATGAATTACCCTATTGTTATTATTCGACTGATTTATTGTCAGGAATATTTTCTGTTAACTCAGGTACAACAATGGGTATATGGCGAATATTAAACCCAGTAATACCCAGCACCAGAGTTATCAACGGTGCCGCAATATTAAATACGGCGAACGGCATATACGCCATAGTCGATACCCCGAGAACTGCGGCCATATAAGCCCCGCAGGAATTCCATGGGATCAAAGGTGAGGTAACAATACCGGCGTCAGAGACCGCACGCGACAGGTTTTCGGGTGCTAATCCACGTTTGGCAAATTCAGCGCGAAACAGGCGAGTGGGTAACAGCAGAGCAATATATTGATCGCCCGCCGCAATATTTAACCCAATGGCGGTGGCAACAACTGAGGCAATTAAGCGCCCCACGGTTCTGGCCCGTAACAGCAGCGGGGTCACCAATTTATTAAGCAGACCAAAGTCATCCACCATGATCCCGAAAGTGACGGCACCAATAATCAACCAGATGGTGAGTAGCATACTGTCCATACCACCGCGCGAAAGCAGGGCGTCGATCTGCTCAATGCCGGAGTTTTCCTGAAAACCGGTCGCCATGGCAATCCAAATAGCTTTAATGGCCAGCAGCGGTGTGGCAACATCCGGTTCAGCAATAAACCGCACAATAACCTGTGGTTGCATAAAAGAAGTCATGATCCCGGCCAGCAAAGCAGAGCACATGATGGCCAGCGCGGCGGGTACTTTCAATACGGATAACATCAGCAAAAAGAACAGGGGCAACAGATTCCAAGGTGTAATATGGAATAGCTCATTGAAACGGGTCATTTCATTATTAGTCACTGTTGCATCAAAAGCGCTGTGCTGATTCATACCCAGCACAATAAAAGCAATCAGGGCAATTAACGCCGCGGGAACGGTCGTCCAGAGTTGTGTACGAATATGTTTATACAGTTCCACACCATTTAATTGTGCGGCCAATACTGTACTTTCTGATAGGGGCGAAACTTTATCACCGACATACGCACCAGAAATCACCGCACCCGCTGTTATTTCTGGCGATAATCCTAGCATATTAGCCAAACCAACTAACCCAACCCCCAAAGTTCCGGCAGTTGTCCAGGAGCTGCCAATACTCAGCGATACTCCGACACACACCAGGAAAGCAATAGGGTAAAACCAATTAGGTGTAATCATAACAATGCCGTAATACACCATGGTTGGGATAGTGCCGGACATATTCCAAGTGCCAATTAACGCGCCCACAGAAAAAAGAATAAATATCGCGCCGGAGACCGTCGCAATACCCTTACGCCCTGATTCAGAAATAGCCTCCCAACTATGACCATTCTTTAATATGACCATTGAAGTGATCATTGTACTAATGATGATCGCGACTTGCAGTGGGCCATTGACGGCATTAAGGCCAAACAGGGTAACAGATGCCCCGACCAGCACAATTAATGAAACTACCGGAATAAGGGCATCCAGATAGCTGGGAGCTTTTATCGTACGGGGAGGTTTAGGGTCAATGTCCATGTATGCTCCATATACTACTCAGTCGAGGGGACTATTTTAAAACTTAATATCAGAGTGTTGCGCGACGTGTTATTAATCTAAGCGTAGTCGGTTTTAGCGGCAGCATAGAAAAATAGTAAGCTAATTATTTTAATAAATGTGCTAAATAAAACCGGCCCTTACTTGTCAATTCGCGACAGTTATTTCCCTCATTAATGAATATTTACTGATCGTTAGCAGGCAAGGCCAACAATGCATATCGGTTCAGCAGTTGGGTAAACCGGCTGTCTATCTGTTGGCGCAATGCCAATGGCGGGATTTGCCCTGATTCTGATTGTTCCTGATACTGCCGCAACAGCTCTTCCAGCGGAACTGTTTGTGCCAGCGGCTGTTGGATGGCGTAAACGGCAGACTTCAGTTCAGAGACTGTCATATATCCACGTTTTTTTTCATCCAAACTATTGAGGCGCTCACTCAACTGCCGTAATCGCTCTTGCGCCAGCGCGTAGTGTTGCAACTCCACCAATGGGGCTGCCCCATTCTCTCGTTGCTGTTGCCACACCGCACTCAACCGTTTTACTTCTTGATTGGTTGGCCACAGTTGTTGTGCCTGCGCTAATAGTGTATCCCCCTGCCCTTGTGCCCATAACGGCGGTAACTTTGCCAGTTGCTCCAACTGCACCGCACTGGCTTGCAACATAGGTTCCGCCAAATGCGCCCACTCAGTATCTGATGCCTGTATTTTCAGTTCATCGATTGATTTTGCAGTCAGCGGTGCAGGTAACGGAGCGATACGGGCCAACAATGCTTCCGCCAGCGGCGGGGATGACCATGACTGCCAGATAATGAAACTCCCCGCCATCAACACTGCCATCAACAATAACCCGGCAACAAAACCCTGTCCGGCCTTCCAGCGCGGAGGTGGCGGTGACGGCGGTGGAGACAATGCCACCTGAACACTCGGTGGGGCGGGTTCGTTGACAATATAAACCAGTGGCTCGGGTTCACTGACCGCAGCAGAGGATAATGTGGGTGGTACTTGTGGTTCAGTGATATCCGCCTGTCGTGCCGGAACCGTCAACCGGTCTGGCATATCAGAACTCGCCTCGGCACTTTCCAGACGCAATGCTGCGTTATGCAACATCAGGCGAACACCATCCAATTTACTCAAATGCTTGAGTTCTAAAGTTTGCAGTTGTGTACACAATTGCTCCAGCGCACGCTCCGCCCGGTACACCTGAGCCAGGTCGCCATAACACAGTGTCATGGTGCGCCAGACTTGTTGCAATCTGTCACTCAACCAAGCGAGTAACGCCACCCGAGCATGAGTTTGAGGTGGCCACAATGCGCTCCATTGATGAGACAGCAAGCCCGCCAGTAACTCCAGCCCCTCACATAATCCTGCGAGCCCGGCAATGTGAGTTCGCGCCAGGGTAAAATCTACCGTGGTCTGCAATTCAACGCCGTTCTGGCGAAACAGCGCCAAACAAAGCTGCTCAACCCGAGCCCAGTCAACATCGGGGCGAGCGGGATGATGTAACTTGCCAATTTCGTCACGTAAGGCGCTAAATTCAGCAAAATGGCGGGGATCACCGCCAGTTTTCAATGTACGCTCGGTATTCGGTGCCATAGTTTTCCTTCCCTGATTAAACATTAAAACGACTCCCTCGGATCGAGATAGTGTTGTTGTTTAAGGTGGCGCATCAGCACCCGACCTTCTGGCATAAACGCCGTACCATACCGCACTAGCCCCAGACCTTTCAGTTCCGCCTCAATGGCGTATTCCAAATGCCCTGGCGCGGTCTGTGGCAATAAAAAAACTTGTAAACTTTTTAGACGCGGCTCGTATTTCAGCAACACATCTGAAAGGGTATCTATTAACTGATGAGCAGTCCCCGGCATGCCTTGCAATATTTTAGTCATATCTGGCAGCCCGAAATCAGGTAAATGAGAAATGGTTCCAGCCCGGGAATTGAGTATCCGCTGGATATTATCCAATACCGATAATATGACCTGTTCTTCTTCACTCACAACATTGAGTGGTAAATCACCGCTGAAATTGCCGGTGAGGATTTCATACAGAGAGGGAGTATTCATAATATTTAGTCTGACGCTCGGTTCGCTTTATTCGGATAAAATCAGAAGGGTCATTCATGGCACAAGCCCATCATCAGGCTGATGGGGCTATCGAGTTGATGAATAAACAAGCTGACAAATATTGGTATCTTTGATCTCAGACTTTATTGCCTGGTTATCCCTTTACATTCATGAAGAGACCAGCCATTATCTGATGGATATAAAACGTCTATACCGGACCATTCTGGTTCAATTTTATCTGAGAATTGCCACTCCCAAAAATACCAAGCGGAACTTATTAGTTTCTCATTTTCTTTATTATAAACAATGAAAAATGATTAATTTGGAAACAGCTGTAGAACTCGTCCTATCCCACCATAAGGCTTATAGCCTGGGACATAAATTATAAAATAACACAAGCTAGGTTCATTCCAGTATTTATAACTTGGCGTGGCATTTTTATATGCTAAAACTTTAATAACAAAACAAATAGAAAGATATAAACACACCCCAACACTCCCATGAAAAGCAATATCGATAATACTTATGTACCAGTCCAATCCAAAATATAATCACCAATCACAACAATTACTGAGATAACAAAAATCATTAACTTTAAAATAAATTAATTTTCATTACAAACACCATAAAATTACTCCTACTGTTTAGATGTCGAACTTAATTAACTCATTTGTTATATTTTAAATGTTATTATTTTTTATTTGCAACAGTAAGACTTAGGACTACAAATAAATACCCCATAAAGCCAGATAGGAACATTAATGTTACTCTGAGAGGATTTGTGCTATACCATGTGGTAAACATAATTACAAATACCGACACTATCATTACTAATGAAAACCTTGCTTTCAGAAATGGAGAAATAAACACAGCAGGCATCACTATAAAATTCATATAAAACATAACAAAACCTAACGTCACCCCCCTGCTCTGGGGTTTAAAATGGCCCATATACCATTCATGACCTAGTTGATGGATGGAGAAAACAACAAAGCACGCCATTAATGCTATGATGACCTTGAACATAAAGTTTTTATTTATTCCATATCCCATGTTTTTCTAGTCGCTAAAATAAAAACATATCCAGTTACTACACTAGCCCCCATTAATATAACTCTAAGAGGGTGCAATGAATACCACTCAAAGAATAAATAGCATATCCCACAAAATAAAATCGCAAAACCAACCCTGAATGTTGTAAACAAAGTTACAAGTAAAACAGGAGAAGCAATCAATAAAAAATAAAAAGATATAAATATCATTCCAACATTTCGGTGAGAAGTAATATCGAACATACCTTTGTACAAGGATGAGCCAAAGCTGTAACTGCCAATCATAATGATGACAGATACAACAAAGATTATTAGCTTTAAAATAAACTGACTTTTGATGCCAAACGCCATCTTTATATAACTCATTTTTATCTATTGGCCTTCCTTGCACGATTAGATCAATTAGCTATGTACCCTGACAGCAAGTAACCACGTCTTGCGGCCGCAATAAGGTTTTCAATGTCCACTATTTAATGCTCCTACTTTGTAACTTTACTGGAAGTATCAGAATGTTCTTCATAAGGCGACCATGCATTATCACTCCAGCCCAGCAGGACTTTATCACCGGGTAAAAAATGAACGTGCAAATCATTCTCCCCCCACTTACGTTCCGGTAAAGGCATCTCAGCACGGCGCGTTTCTGTACGGAGCCCTGCATCATACTGGGCGCGGGTAGTGCTTAGCGTCCAAACAACTTCCGCCTTGTTGCCACTTATACTGCCGCAACAAGTTGCCCCCCCACCTCCGTGAGCAAAGGCATTCGACCCAGCCACCCCATTAACACTAAAACCCAGAATAGGCCGGTCAATCTCACTGTGAATAATCAAGGTTACTGGCCCAGTCGGCGGGCCCCATATCGATGCCCAGACCAACCAACCGCCGTATGCCAGCACCATCGCCAGCAAGCTGCCCCAAATCCATTTCCCCCAACGGGCATAACCGCGATTCACAGCACCATCAATTTTTTCCAGCCGGTTAAAAAATCCCATTATTTTTTCTCATTCTCAATTCTGATTAGCCGGAGTATTTAGACAGAATCAATGTAGATGATGCTTTCCACACCGTTATTTTCTGTAATGATAATTGCATTTCTTTCGACCCTGCCAGAATGAACCCACTATTGCCCAGTTCAATGGTGCGCGGTTTGTCCGGGTCAAGATCGTCACGGCTCAGCACCAGACGCCGGTGTTATCTTTCATATCCGGGCGATTAAACAGCCCCACCACGGATTTAGAAGCCCAAAATCAGGTAAATGAGAAATTGTTTCGGCCCGGGAGTTCAGGATCCGTTGGATATTATCCAGCACCGACAATATGACCTGTTCTTCTTCACTCACGACGTCGAGTGGCAAATCACCGGTGAAATTACCGGTGAGAGTTTCATACAGAGAGGGGGGAGTTTTGGTCCATATATTTACCTAGCTGAAAATATATTACGTTAATCATTATCAGTACAACAAGATAGTAACTAACTAAACTTATAGAAAGCAATTCATCACTATCATTATTTTTAAGAAAGAACACTTCATAATAAAAACTAAAAATAAGAAAATTTAAGTAGTAAACTTCACCTAATATAATTTAGCTTCATATAAAAAAGGATAAAGAGCCAATCAAAAAAATATATCTAATCATTACAACAACCCCCTATTGGCACAACTCTAACAGGGAGTAATGAATATCATTATTAATGAGTAAATAGCCTACTCTTCAGAAAAAACAAATATCACCCTGCAATCTTGTGAAAAATAATATCTAGAGTACTCTTGTGCAAGGCCAGATCTAAGCTATAACAGTTAATAACAATAATTACCGAGGTAAAAAATTACTAGTTTTAAAAATAAACTTATTGTTGATTCCATACACCATACTGATCTAACACCTCTTTCGATATACTATCTCCCAGAAGTGCTAATTAATCTAAATTTAAAGTTCAGTCATTAAAGGAAGGAAACCCAGATCAAGAAGTTTGATCTCAACATCATTAGCTTTGCTTATGTGTTCTTTATTTCGTCCATCAAAGATATCTATAGTTGAGACAACAATAGTTCCTTTTTGCTTTTCAGCAGACATCACAGGTACTATTCTAGCAGCCTCAGGAATTAACTCTGGTAATAATATCGCTGGAATATAAATCATCCACCCTACACAAATTCGATCAGGGAATACATTTTCACTATTATTCCAATAGCCATTAGTATTTATTGATGCATACACATGTCCTTTATTAGAAACAAGGAAAGTTAAAAAATCAATGACTTTTTCTACATTCACATCTGTTTCGTCACAGGTAATACTAACATCCAAAGTTGTTTTTTTTATATTTTCGACATGCTTTTTTATATAGTTTATTGAACAAACTTTGCTGTCAGTTTCACCATCCCATACACCTTCTATTATTAACGGATAATCTTTATCTATTTGACTGCGCCATCTTTCAACAACCTTAGGTTCAGCCTTGTCATGGTCAAATACAACATACTCAAGCGCTTGCTTTCTTGAATATCCTTTTTCGTACCATCGTTTTTTTGTCCCCAACATTCCATCTATCAATTCAGAAATATAAAACAATTCATCAAGGCATAACTCAACGTCAGGACGTAGAGTATCTTCATAGTAAGCATTTGTTGATATTCTTATCATGGCACCCACCTTGTAATTATGTCTTTAAAGTCTTTAAACATTTTCGAAAAGTATCGATAGCTCACTGGCTGCATAAAAACCCAAACGACTTTTAAAGGTTGATTAACCGTCGCAACAGCTTGGTGCCGTGCAGCTTGACTTAAACCACTTTTGTAACCTTTCCACCATCCTTTAGGATCGCCAAAAGCATCGAAAAACTGATCATATCGTGCCTTCGCTTCCCAGAACTGACACAGTTTATCTTTCCAGCCGTCAAATGAAACACCGCAGTACTTAAACTCCTGAATCTGCTGCGTTTCAGAGTTATAAAATGTGCCGCAAATGCGCGTCTGGTAACTTATGGTAATAATGCTCCAGCGCGAGCAACGTCTTACCATAGGTAATACTTTTCCTTCCGGGGGACAGTTTTTACACGTTTTTTCGTCGGTTTTGGTCTGTGCTCCCGTGTTGGCCTGTGCTCGCGTTTTGGTATCCGCACCCTCATAACTCACGGTTTCCGAATGATCCATATCGTCTTCCCAGAAATCACCGTGAGTTTCAGCGCTGACAGCTATTGGCTCATGTAGAGCAGGATCGTAAGCTTTCCCCTGGTAATCAAATCCGCCTTTGCTGCTGCTCCATGCCCCCCCATATGTAGGATCCGACATACCGTAATCGTCCCAGCCTCCGTCACTTCCTGACATTGGGTATGTAGGCGAGCCAATGGCACTGCCCGCTGCTCCTGCACTACCTGTCGCTACTCCTGTCCCTATACCAATGAAGGCCATCAGAGTCCTCTCCTTTCCCTGTTTATCACCACATGTTTAAAATCTTTCAGGCGCTGGTCCGCTGAATAGCCGTTGTAAGTTTTCAGCCATTTTTCCACTTCAGGTTTCTGGTAAAACTCCGGATAAAAAACCTCCAGTCGCAAAAAATCCCGTCTCACGTTTTTTTCACTCAATTGCAACGTGTTTGCATAGTCCAGCGCTTTCCTCAGGCGGGCGAGGAATATGTCATCCGGTTCTTTTATCACCGGGTATTTCTTCTTCAGTTTTTGAGCTGTATCTCGGACAAAGTCATCGTCCTCCATTTTATTAACTTCGGTGCACTGCTCTTCCGTCAGTTTCAGCATATAAATTCCTTTTGCTTCAATGAATAAACGCGTTTATCCACAGTCGAGTACCATTGAGCGATATCCTTGGTTAATTTCCAGTGCTGCTGTTCGTTCAGTTGTTCACCAAGCCTGACCTGAACTCTAGGATCCTGAAGACGCAGCAAAGCAATTCTCCCATCAGGCAGTTCAACATTCAGGCACTGTTGTAAATGTGCTAGTAGCTCAGAGAGTGATAATGCAGACAGGATCCAGGATACGGCAGGCAGATGTTGTTCAAGTTCTGCTAACTGTTCTCTGAATGCCATAGCCGTGTGCATATCAATCAGCCAGGGCCCTGCGAAAGCAATTCTGGAATCAGGATATTTATCAAATAACGGCAGGACAGTACTATCAGTGACTTGAAGCTCCTCACCATAGTGGCGCTCATACTGGAGGCCATCTACCAGGGCAAACAACGAGGTTCTTGTCGATGCGATCAACTCCTGGCTTGCAAGGCTGAAACTCATATTCATGATTCACCTCTAACAACAAAAGTATCGCCATTCATCGCAGCCTTCATCAGGCAACTGAGGCAAATACCACTCCCTGCCACCGCCTGAAATGGCATTGTCGCTGTCGCCGTCATCGCCGTCCTTTTCACCTTCCGCAAATACTGGCTTGGGGTGCCATATTCAATTTTCCCGGCTTCTATTTTCAGGTAGCTGCCGCCGCCATTGAGCGTAATGCGCTTTTTGCCCGCAAACAGCATGTCATCGGCAGAGCTGACGGTGAGTTTCTGCTCCGCAAACAGCCGCGCATTGCCGTTTTGGGCCTGTATCTCAATCGGCCCTTCGCTCGATTTCAGACTCAACTGCCCGCTCCGTGCAAACAACCCCAGCTTTTCGCCGGTCAGCACGCTCATATTGCCCATCACCCCCGCGCTGATATCGCCTCCGGCATTTATCACCATATTCTTGCTGGCGGTGAGCTGCATATTTTCGCCGCTGGTGAGGGCTACGCCCAATGGCGCAGAGAAATGGATAACTTCATTGAGCGGTTTTAGCCGCTGCGCAAACATCGCCATCTGACTGTCAATGTCCGCTTTCAGCGCCTCGGCCTGCCCGGCCGCAGCTTCCAGTTGTTTGATCTGCTGCTGAAGGTGGTCGATTTCCTTCAGCGCGGCATCCATGTCCAGCACGTCTCCGGCGGCTTTCTGTTGCCCGTCGGCACTGATAAACAGCCCTTTAGTGGCGCGGATTGCGCCGTATTCATCGGTGCGCAACTCGGTACCGGTGCCGCGTACTTTGCCCTGCGCATCTACCAGATGGCCGGTGTTCAGCTGAGTTTTGCCCCATTCCGTGGCGAGCTTGATATGCTCCTCACCCCGCTTATCCTCCATCCGCAGTTTGTTGTTCGCGGGCGTCCGGAGAATATTGCGGCTGTGATTATCACGGTTAACGTGGTCAGAATGTTCAGAATCATGCAACGCATACGCAATATACGGCAGATCAATATCACCCTGACTGAAAGCCAACGCCACCTCCGCACCATCAATGAGCGGAGTGTGCCAACCGTAGATTTCACCGGCATAGGGTTTCGCCATGCGCAGCCACAGATAAGCATACCCAGACGCCGTGTCGTGGCGGTCAAAGTCCAGTTTTACCCGGTAACGGCCGGTCTCATCCAGCCAGGCGTAAAGGTCATTTTTCTCGCGGCTCTCGACTCTTGCCGGCAGGGTGCCGTGGATGGTCGGGCGCATGATTTCTGCCGGGCGGAAGCAGTAACGCTCGCTGTAAGGTATGCCCCACACCGAGACGTGCAGCCGCGAATCGCGGGAAGCACTGAAGCTGGTGAGCGTGATAACCACACCCTCTTTCATCGCCTCAATGACCGCCCCCTGCGGCTCCAACACCATGCCCGGCGTCAGGCCGGAGGCATTGCTGAACAAATGGATACGGGCGGATTGATTCAGTTCGCGCTCGTGATAAAGCCGGGCATAAAATGCGCCACTTTCGGTTTCCGGCTCCGGGTCCGTGTCATCGCCGGCGGTGAGATAAGGCGCGCTGTAGCGGTAATGTTCACCGGTGGTCACCGCATCGTGACGAACGCTGACAGTAGCATCCAGCGGGGTGCGGGCGGTGCGATAGTTATAGTCACGCACCGCAGTCCCCCCGGTGACCACATTGTGCCAGCTGCGCACGCCCCAGACTGACTCCGTGGCCCCGTCATCAAGCCCGGACGGCGCGCTGTAGGGCAGCCGCACATCAAACTGGTAGTGAAGCTGGCTGTCAGCAAATATCACCGTTTCCTGCTCGGTCGCGGGCTGCATCTCAGTGCGAAACCAGATACCGACTTCAGACAATAGCCGCTGAATAAACTGCAAATCGGTTTCTCGCCACTGAGTTATCAACTCACGCGGTGGGTAAGTGCGTTCGAGGCGAAACTCAAAATCCGGCCCTTCCAATCCGTGGTCGCGCAGCACCTGTTCCACCACTTCCGGCACCGACTGGTTTTGGAAAATGGCACAATTCCGGCGGCGGGAAAGCAGCGCCAGACGGGATTCCAGCCTCACGCGGTAATGCGACTGATCAGCGGAGGTAGAAAGCCACTCCAGCCGGGTGAGAATACCGTGCACCATCTTACCGTTGCGCATCCGCAGTGTGGCGAACTTCAGCAACACCTGCTCAGGGGCGATATTCGTCTGCGCCGTGGTGAATTCAATCATCCAGGAAAAAGAGGTATTTAATGCCTCGCGACCGCGTAAACGCAGCACATCCGCGGTCACCGTGCTGTCATTGATTTCCAGCACATAGCGGGATTGATTGTTAAAAAGGGGGAACCCGTTAGCCATGATGTTATTCCTTTACTGGCACCAGAATGAACCCGCTATTACCCAGTTCAATGGTACGCGGCTTGTCTGGATCAAGATCGTCACGGCTCAGCACCAGACGCCAGGTGTTATCTTTCATATCCGGGCGATTAAACAGCCCCACCACGGATTTAGAAGCCCGAAATCAGGCAAGTGAGAAATTGTTTCAGCCCAAGAGTTCAAAATATGCTGGATATTATCCAATACCGATAATATGACCTGTTCTTCTTCACACACAACATTGAGTGGTAAATCACCGGTGAGGATTTCATACCAAGAGGGGGAGTTTTGGTCCATATATTTACCTGACTGAAAGTATATTACGTTAATCATTATCAGTACAACAAGATAGTAACTAACTAAACTTATAGAAAGTAATTCATCACTGTCATTATTTTTAAGAAAAAACACATCATCATAAAAACTTAAAATCATAAAACTCAAGCAGTGAACTTTACCTAAGATAATTTAACCTCATATAAAAAAGGATAAAGAACCAATCACAAAAATATATCTAATCATTACAATAACCCCCTATTGGCACAACTCTAACAGGGAGTAATGAATATCATTACTAATGAGTAAATAGCCTACTCTTCAGAAAAAACAAATATCACCCTGCAATCTTGTGAAAAATAATATCTAGAGTACTCTTGTTCAAGGCCGAATCTAAGCTATAACAGTTAATCACAACAATTACTGAGGTGAAAAAATACTAGATTTAACTAAGCCCATACTGGGTATCACTTCTACTTAATGTGGCTCAATATTTCTAACTATTTTTTCTTGTTGTGAATTTTATTTACAATAGTAAGATCTAGGATCACAAATAAACACCCCATAAAACCAGATAGGAACATTAATGTTACTCTGAGAGGATTTGTGCTGTACCATGTGATAAAAAATAATTACAAATACCAACACTATCATTACTAATGAAAACCTCGCTTTCAGAAATTGAGAACACAACAAAGCACCCCATCAATGCTATTATGTTTTTGAATACAAAACTTTTATTTATTCCATATTCCATTTTTTCCAGCTCACTTTTATCTATTGGTTTCCCTAAAATGACTGGATCAATTGAATGACTGTTTTCCGGTGAGGATTTCACCATCAGGTTGATAGGTCACAGACTTTATGAACAAGCAAATTGACAAATATGGCTATCTTTTTTCTCTTGAGATTATTATTTAATCGACTGTTTACATTCATTAAGAGTCCAGCCAGACCAACCATGATCTGAAGGATATAAAACATCTATACCGGACCATTCTGGTTCAATTTTATCTGAGAATTGATATTCCCAAAAATACCAAGCGGAACTTCTTAGCTTCTCATTTTCTTTATTATAGACAATGAAAAATGATTGATTTGAAAACAGCTTTAGAACTCGTCCTATCCCACCATAAGGCTTATAGTCTGGAACGTAAGTTATAAAATAACACAAGTTAGGTTCATTCCAGTATTTATAACTTGGCGTGGCATTTTTATATGCTAAAACTTTAATTAAAAATAAAACAATCATCATGAAAAACATTAGAAACAAAAAAACAAAAATCGTGATTTTAATTTTATTACGCATTTTATTTGCTCCTTGAAATGTATTCTTCTATATCAACAGCATTTAAATGAATAATAATATCTACTGGTATTTTCTTTATTTTTGAATAAACAAAAAAATCCCCACTTCTATTGACGGATTTGTATTTCTCCCTGTACTTAACGAAGGAATTATTTGTTACTCGATAATAATTCTCATCATCTTCTTTTATAATTTCCCTTCCTAGAAGCTCGCTTACAATACTTGGTTTTATGACGCCACCCCACCCCCAATAACCTAACGGTTGATCATCACCATCATTCATAAATTCGTATGTATCTCTAACATATAAGCCTAATTCACTTATTTCCAATCGGAATAGACCACTTTTATCCTTTGTTATTATCATATTCATAAAAGCAACCTTTACAATAAATGAGCCTAACGCACCATAAATATCATCTAGTTTATCGGTAGCCTTTTCCCACAAGGTACTTCCTATGGATACATAATTAAATTGAGATTTCTTATCCAACTCTATTGCTGACAAATCACTAAAGTCCAGAAATTGTGTTTTTAATGTCTTATCGTTTCTATCCACAAGCCCCATCTGGTCCAAACGGCTGATGATAGCGATTAATCCGTTTGTTAGCTGATCCATTACTCCTTCTTTTCTTCCAAGATAGCCATTATATTCACGTATATATGATATATTTCGTATGAAATTATCGATAACTGGCCCAACTCTTTTTGATGCAATGTATAACCATTCAAACTCAATATCATCAACTATATGTTTCTTATCTATTTTTTGCATATCAACTTTGTTCAACTTTTCCTTTTTACTCATTTCATAATAAGAATCATAGAACCACTTTCTCATAAACCTTGCTGAAACAGTCCACCCCATACTATCCATTACGGTTGGAATATCTGTGATTTTGAAAACCTTAATGGGGATCACCTGTTTGCTGTCTTGCTCATCAGTTAGTTTAGATGTGACTTTTAAATCAGCCATAGATATTACCCTATTACTAAAGAATTTTGTTCTAAGATAGTCAGATCAACCTCAGACTCTTCGGTATGACTTAAAAAGCCCGTGAGTCCACTATCACCAGTGACCCCTTTTGTTATGGTTCCTAAAGATGATTTTAATACATATCTGATCCCATCAATTGGCTGAAGAGTCCTATCATCGAGTAGAATGAAGCTCCGCTTATAGCTATCAGTTGCACCAGGCATAAATGGAAATTCGAGCTGCTTTGTATTTGCCGCCGTGGTCGCCGTCCTTTTCACTTTGCGCAGATACTGGCTTGGGGTGCCGTACTCAATTTTCCCGGCTTCTATTTTCAGGTAGCTGCCACCACCATTGAGCGTAATGCGCTTTTTGCCCGCAAACAGCATGTCATCGGCAGAGCTGACGGTGAGTTTCTGCTCCGCAAACAGCCGCGCATTGCCGTTTTGGGCCTGTATCTCAATCGGCCCTTCGCTCGATTTCAGACTCAACTGCCCGCTCCGTGCAAACAACCCCAGCTTTTCGCCGGTCAGCACGCTCATATTGCCCATCACCCCCGCGCTGATATCGCCTCCGGCATTTATCACCATATTCTTGCTGGCGGTGAGCTGCATATTTTCGCCGCTGGTGAGGGCTACGCCCAATGGCGCAGAGAAATGGATAACTTCATTGAGCGGTTTTAGCCGCTGCGCAAACATCGCCATCTGACTGTCAATGTCCGCTTTCAGCGCCTCGGCCTGCCCGGCCGCAGCTTCCAGTTGTTTGATCTGCTGCTGAAGGTGGTCGATTTCCTTCAGCGCGGCATCCATGTCCAGCACGTCTCCGGCGGCTTTCTGTTGCCCGTCGGCACTGATAAACAGCCCTTTAGTGGCGCGGATTGCGCCGTATTCATCGGTGCGCAACTCGGTACCGGTGCCGCGTACTTTGCCCTGCGCATCTACCAGATGGCCGGTGTTCAGCTGAGTTTTGCCCCATTCCGTGGCGAGCTTGATATGCTCCTCACCCCGCTTATCCTCCATCCGCAGTTTGTTGTTCGCGGGCGTCCGGAGAATATTGCGGCTGTGATTATCACGGTTAACGTGGTCAGAATGTTCAGAATCATGCAACGCATACGCAATATACGGCAGATCAATATCACCCTGACTGAAAGCCAACGCCACCTCCGCACCATCAATGAGCGGAGTGTGCCAACCGTAGATTTCACCGGCATAGGGTTTCGCCATGCGCAGCCACAGATAAGCATACCCAGACGCCGTGTCGTGGCGGTCAAAGTCCAGTTTTACCCGGTAACGGCCGGTCTCATCCAGCCAGGCGTAAAGGTCATTTTTCTCGCGGCTCTCGACTCTTGCCGGCAGGGTGCCGTGGATGGTCGGGCGCATGATTTCTGCCGGGCGGAAGCAGTAACGCTCGCTGTAAGGTATGCCCCACACCGAGACGTGCAGCCGCGAATCGCGGGAAGCACTGAAGCTGGTGAGCGTGATAACCACACCCTCTTTCATCGCCTCAATGACCGCCCCCTGCGGCTCCAACACCATGCCCGGCGTCAGGCCGGAGGCATTGCTGAACAAATGGATACGGGCGGATTGATTCAGTTCGCGCTCGTGATAAAGCCGGGCATAAAATGCGCCACTTTCGGTTTCCGGCTCCGGGTCCGTGTCATCGCCGGCGGTGAGATAAGGCGCGCTGTAGCGGTAATGTCCACCGGTGGTCACCGCATCGTGACGAACGCTGACAGTAGCATCCAGCGGGGTGCGGGCGGTGTGATAGTTATAGTCACGCACCGCAGTCCCCCCGGTGACCACATTGTGCCAGCTGCGCACGCCCCAGACTGACTCCGTGGCCCCGTCATCAAGCCCGGACGGCGCGCTGTAGGGCAGCCGCACATCAAACTGGTAGTGAAGCTGGCTGTCAGCAAATATCACCGTTTCCTGCTCGGTCGCGGGCTGCATCTCAGTGCGAAACCAGATACCGACTTCAGACAATAGCCGCTGAATAAACTGCAAATCGGTTTCTCGCCACTGAGTTATCAACTCACGCGGTGGGTAAGTGCGTTCGAGGCGAAACTCAAAATCCGGCCCTTCCAATCCGTGGTCGCGCAGCACCTGTTCCACCACTTCCGGCACCGACTGGTTTTGGAAAATGGCACAATTCCGGCGGCGGGAAAGCAGCGCCAGACGGGATTCCAGCCTCACGCGGTAATGCGACTGATCAGCGGAGGTAGAAAGCCACTCCAGCCGGGTGAGAATACCGTGCACCATCTTACCGTTGCGCATCCGCAGTGTGGCGAACTTCAGCAACACCTGCTCAGGGGCGATATTCGTCTGCGCCGTGGTGAATTCAATCATCCAGGAAAAAGAGGTATTTAATGCCTCGCGACCGCGTAAACGCAGCACATCCGCGGTCACCGTGCTGTCATTGATTTCCAGCACATAGCGGGATTGATTGTTAAAAAGGGGGAACCCGTTAGCCATGATGTTATTCCTTTACTGGCACCAGAATGAACCCGCTATTACCCAGTTCAATGGTACGCGGCTTGTCTGGATCAAGATCGTCACGGCTCAGCACCAGACGCCAGGTGTTATCTTTCATATCCGGGCGATTAAACAGCCCCACCACCGCCACAAACTGTGTGTTTTCATCCATTGGCATATCCAGCGTGACGTTGCCTTTCGGCATCACCAACACGGATTTAGAGGCTAAAATATCATCTTTAAGTACCGTATCCGCTTTACGCAGCAGAGTTTGGTAGTCTGCTGAGTCCACATTTTTGCGGTCTTTCAACTGATAGACCCACACCATAGTCGCCAATGGCGTCTGCTCACCGTCAGCATTGATAGCCGCGCGTGGGGAGAAGTCCAGATGCAGCGTTTTTATCTGTTTGTAGAAGATCGACTTTGTCATATTGACCGTGCCATCCTTGACGGTCTGGGTTAGACCGCAGCCTACAAGCAGGCCACAAAGGGTAAGTACCAGCACCCGCCAGCCGGTTAGTGTTGCCATTCAGAAATTCCTTTTATTTATACCCGTCATACTTCAAGCCGTATGTGCGTTGGCTGCGCTCACTTGCCGCCGTCCAGCAACTCGAATTATTTTGGGTATATTAACTAATGAAAATTGACGTTATTCAAAACGGTAGTGACCGTCTTTTGCCGGAGATAAAAACGTACATGCCAGCCCTTCATAACAGCCGAGACTAACTGTCAAAAATTGCCGGTTATCACTGAGTTTTCCGTTTTTCAGGCCAAGCAGGCCAGTACGTCCCAGTTGAATGCGGCGGCTTTTTCCTAGCCGGGGTTCTGGCAGCAGTTGCACTGGCACGGTGAGGCGCAATCGCACATCACTGCGATACCCCAGATAGACCCGCATCAGAGCTAACAAGTCGGTATGCAGCGACCCGCCAGGGAGCCAGCCATCCGCCTCTGTCGGGTTACAGGTAGACAGTGTCACCAATACCCGGCTATTTGCCTCTTTTGCTGTTTTTCCCAGTGTCGCCCGTTGCGAGAGTGTGACCCGATTTTCGCGCCCCAAACCATTACGATTCGTGATTTGGATTTTCACTGGATCATGCTGGATTACCGTGGCCTCGGAGTCTGGAGCTAACAAATTGACCAATGCGCGGATCCCTTCGGCATTACGCGTGGGTAAGCGCATGGTGCCCAATAGCGCCAGAAAACGAGAGACCGGCGTGGCGATTTGCTCAGCCGTACCGGGGATACCTAGCCCCACCAGCCCCAGCAAGCACTGTGATGTTGCATCAGTACCACCGGCTTCGAATGTCGCCGGATAGGCGTATTTTCGCCAGATACGGTAATATTGGGTGGTGATACGGTGGCTAAAAATGTCCAAAAATGCCGTTAGGGCTTCATGCCCCTCCCGCCGCTGGGTAATATCATCCAGATAGGTGCCGGGCAAAGGAGAATCGACACCGTACATCCCAAGAAAGGTGGTACGCACGGTAGGCGGTAAATCAGGGTTATCTTCGTCAGTCTCAACTTTTTTCAGTTCGCTGACTGGGAACCCCATTCCTGGCCACGGACGAAAACGCACCGGATCATTTTCCGGGTGACAAGTTGCCCCCAGTAAGGGCGAATTCGGCGCGGCTTGCTCCAACAACTGGCAAAAACGGTAAAAGTTAACTCGCCAGATATCCTTGCTTAATGCCTGTGTCAGCCCGGTACGTGCTGGCTGTGAGTCTCGCGCCATCTCAGTCGTTTCCCTGTGGGTTGCAGCACCAGTGTCAGCTGGTTGAAAAGATGAATATCAGCATAAAGCGCAAAGAAGCGGTGCAACATCTCACCGAACAAATTCACATCGCCCTCTCCGGCAAAGTTATCCATATTCAATGTGACTTCGATATCCACACCCCGGAGCATAAAACCTTTCTCAAAACGGCGGATAAGGGTGTGATTCACCGCGACAATCGCTTCCAGACGGCGACGGTTCATTTCATCGTCTGTCCAGTCATATAGCGCCAAAGTGCCCCTGAGCACCTCTGGGTTATCCATCATACTGAGGAAATTTGAGCCTAAATGGCTCATGACTCGCCAGTGAAAACGGTCATTCGCCGGGGGATATAACGGCAGACTCGGGGCCGAGAGGTTGAGTACCCGCACCGGCACTTTCCCGGCTTTGACTACCCGGTCTAGCAGGGTGCTGGCTAGCGCTTTACGTGGGAGTTGCCCATTAGTGCCGGTGATGCGCATGGAAAGCGACTCTGGTTTTTCTGCCAGTTGATCCACTTCAAAGGAACGTCCGCCGAGGATAAGCCAGGTGTCATACAGGCCGGAGGCCCCCCGTTTTACGCGAGTGTGGTAGTAACGTTCCGGCGCATCGTGCCGCATCATGCCACCCCGATGGCGGAAACTGGTGAAAGGCACATACGCGTGTTTACCGTTTTTCACCGCGCCATGGATATTGTCCACACTGTAGATTTCGGTATGGCCGTCCTGAAGACGCAGTGGCCGCAGCAGGTATTCATTGTCTAGTGGATTGAGGGTCAGCGGGTCAGCTTCCAGAGTGAAAAGGTTGATCACTGGCGCACAATGCAGGCGGAAGTTCTCGGTTTCAAACGGCAGATCAGACGACCAGGCTTCGTTGAGCACGATGTCGATTTCAAACCAGCTACTGTCCTGAGTCAGCCCGATAGTATCCAGCCCGTGTAGCTCCACAAACATAAACTTCGGCCGGAAGCTAAAATATTCCAACAATAACTGATACCCACTGAAAGCGGATTCGGCTTTAGGCCACAACCGGTCTTTATCGTCAAACCCCATCGGTTTGCACCAGCCATCAAATGTCCGGCGTTCTGCGCGCGTGCCCGCGTGGCGGGCGTGCATGGCATGCACTCGGCGGGTTAAGGCCAGATGCAGAGCAGAACTGACCGGGCTTTCTGCACTGAGGTAGATGGCGACCTTATCTATCCCAGCTTTCGCCCAATCCACCTTTTCGGTGCACTCAAAGCGCAGCCGGATAGCTGAGCGTCCGTCAGTTTCCGTCTGCAACCGGGCGTCGGCGAGATGCAGTGGTTGCAGCGCAATGTCCCGCGTAGTGCGATATTGGCAACTGGTTTTATGCGGCCCTACCGGACGGGATAAAACAGAGAAACCCTGCGGTAGCGACTCTGCCTGACGCAGGCTACGCCAGTCGGGCGAAAACTCCACAATCGCCAGAGACGGAATGGTGCGCATGTAATGCGGCCAGAGCAAGCTGACCAACCCTTCGGTCAACTCCGGCAAGTCGTCATCTAGCTTTTCGCGCATCCGCCCCATCAGGAAAGCAAAACCTTCGAACAGGCGCTCAACATATGGGTCGCGAGCGCCCGGTTTATCCAGGTTGAGCATGGCTGCTCGATCTGGATGGGCGCGGGTAAACTCTTTACCGGCCTCGCGCAGATAGCGCATTTCGGCCTCATAGTAGCGCAGCGTTAAATCATCCATGCACGAGGTTCCTGAAAATCATCTGAGAAAAAATAAAGTTAACCACAGAGCACCATGGCTCGGGCTGGATCGATGGCAATAAGGCCCGCCAGCAGCGCATCCATTTCTGGTGTCAGGCGGGTTTTATCCGACTCACTGCGGCTGGCTTTCATGCGCAGTAACTTTAGGCGGCGGGCTTGTACTTCAAACAGCAACGCCGGTTCCCAGTCACTGAGTGTCAAGTGTGGGCCGGTTGCAGAAAGCTCACCCAGTAAATGCAGCGCCATTTCGTTACGTCCGTATTGTTCTGCGACCCTTGCCATCAACAACCGCAATAACCAGCGGTGGCGAGGAGCATCCATCCCAGGGCGAGTCTGAAGCCAGGCAATCGCCACTTCCGGCCCCTCACTGTCGCCCTTTTCCATCGCCTCAGTTTCCAACGTAAGCACGTCATCCGCCTGACTGCCGCCAACGTTTGCCGGTGTATCGTGGAAAGTCAGGGTATTCTCGTTCACTTTCTCAGTGATCCAACCCAACGTAACCTCATCAGCAAACGGGGTGCCATCATTCCAGGCCAGCGTTTCCAGCCCCGGTAAACGTTTTAGGAACAACCGCAGATCGGAGAGAATATATTCAGACCATGCCTCCCAAGGCTGACCAGCACGGGTCAGCCCCTGCCAAAGGTACCATTGCACGTCGAGCCAGAAATGGTTAACACCTTCGCAGTACATCTGGCTGGCCTGCTCGACCAACTCTGCCCAACTTTGCTGACGGTACAAGCGTTTAAGCTGGGCGCGGTACTCCGGCTTTGGTGGCATCAGGCGGGTCCGTCCACTGGCATCTAGCGCAGGAATTTGGTCGACCGTATCCCAGCGCACCGTTTTCATCATACGGTGGGAAGCCAGCCAACCCTGCGGTTGTTCCCCGAGCCAGCGGGAAAGTAATTTTGCTTGATCCAGCAAGTCACGACCTGACTGGATCGCCGACAACTGCGGCGAACTCCGAGTCCCCGCCGTGAGCGCTGCATCTTGGGTACTGCTATTTTGCGGAATAAGCGCATTCAGGCCACCGGAGCGCGCCAGACGATTTTCAAGAGCGGAGCACAACCCCGCAAAGGAGGGCTGCTCATTTTCAGGCCAATCACTGACCGCGGCCTGTAGCAAGCTGAGGGCACCCGCTGTCAATTCGGCATCTTCACGCGCCACTTCGGGCCAAAGTGTAAGGCTGTCGAGGACTTTTGCGCTATTGAGCCACTCCAGCGCCCCTTTACGGGCAACTGGGCGCAACGGGTGACACAGAGCACCGTAGCGGGCTATCATCGCAGCCAATAAAGTCAAACTTTCTGCCAGCCCTTTTTCGCCATCACGATGCAAACGAGCCTGAATGTACCAAGTCACCACACGGATATCTTTGGTGGTTTGGCAAAGGAGTTTCTCTGCCAATTGACACATCAATGTTAGGTCTATCCCTGACAGCTTGTTGATTTCTTCCCGCATCGACTGGAAATCATCATTGTAAGCCGGGTCTTCACCGGCCTCTGATTCAGGACTGATGGGCAGTAACCAGTTTTCCCATAGAGACCGGGCAACGGATGCACGGGATATAACATTCTGTTGCTCCATTTCATCAGCGGAACAAAGATAGAGAAGAGAGTCAGGTGATGACATTTAATTAGCTGTCCCTGTTTGAACGGATAAATGGTTTAAATGGGTAAATGGTTTTAACAAATAAATTGAAAGCAGTGACAGAGACCTGACGAAGCACATAAGTCTATTCCTATGGGGTCATTATTAAATAGACATTAATTTAACATAATAAATATAATAAAAATCTTGTTGCATGCATAGGTAAATAACCCATGCATGCTTGAATTCAATATATAAATATTAATTCATCTTACTATTGACTCTCATAATGGCATTATCATAAACAGGGTTCTGTTTTTCATTTTTAGCTGCTTTATAATAAGTCAATGCATCAGAGTATTGGTTTGCTGCTTCATAGACTCTACCAATATTGTAATTCGCACCCGCGCGAATTGTTGGCGCACCAGCACCAGACGCTAACGCAATAGCTTTACGGTTTGCCCAGATGGCTTCTGCTGTACGTCCAGCTTTTTGATATGTCAGGCCAAGATTGCCATAGGCCTTACCATTGTCAGAATAGTTATTGATAGCTTCTGTGAAGAAATAGATGGCATTCTCATAATTTTTCTCTTTATAAGCTGCCTCTCCTTTCAGATTCAGTGATTTTGATTTATTTATATGACTCTCATCCCAGGTCTGCTGATCAAATGCGGCATTATTACTGAGAAGCGGATTCAGATACCCACTCAGACTGCTTGGGTTCATTGAAATACCTTTAATACTGTTTATATCCTGAATTTCACCGTTTTCATTTACCCTGAATACCGTCCATAAATTCCCTTTCTGACCAGTCGGAATATAATATGTCCGGACTAATGACTCGCCAACATACACAAATACTTTTGCCTGGCTGCCGGATAGATTTGTTGTCTCTGGTTCAGACAGGTCACTGTAATCATGAACCGCATAAACATAAGCCTGTCCATTTTCCCGTTTAGTTAATGTAATGGTCTCTGGACCAAAGCTGTCCGTATCATCTACATCCAGATTCCCGTTGCTCCCTTCTTTGTTTTCGAAGTAGAGGTGGTTATCAGAATAGACCATATGCGAATCGAGGTCAGAGGGCGTAAGACCCCAGCTCAATACCACTCGCATGCTATCAAGCCCTTTCATTATCGGACTCAGAGCATAGCTCATGCCGTTACAAGGGCATTTTGCTACCAACGTTGAGTACCCATCCTTTTTTATAATAACTAAGTTATCGCTGGTATCGGGATAAGTGCCGTTATAACTCGCTTTTCCCGCTGAATCACTCACAGTGGTCAGTGATTGTTCGCCATTGCGCTGGACGACAACCTGAGCATTGGCAATTTTCTGGTCTTTTATTGTCGCACTCAATACTTCAATATTCGCTTGGCCAGCATTAGCGTAGAAACTTGTTGTAAGAAAGATTGATAGAAAACTAACTGTTAGCACCCTGTTCATACCGCTCCTTAATTTATTATTAACTTATTTTCATACCTAGCATTTATAAATATGTTCTTAGGAATATGAATGACTGAAACCTCCCAGAACACTAATCATTCTTCCCGTGAACTCATGCTTTCATCAATCTCGCTCCATCCTCTGAATCATCAGGGTTATTCATCTTCTGCGGCGAATTGTTCCAGGTTCTCGGCACCGGGTTCGACATTAAAAATTGACTCTGGCAGGCGAAATCCCTGAAGTTTCAGTAGCGCAAGCGGCCCGTCGCCAAGCTCGCTACGCAGGATAAACTTCAGTGTATTGCCGTCTTGTGTGACCCACACCAGTTGTGTGCGGCCGCTGTCCAGCGGGGTGACCTGTGCCTTATCAAGTAAGCGGATCAAGCCCCAGTTTCCTTGATTATCGGCATACAACCGCATACCGCTACTGACACTGCGCCAACTGAGTTGAACGCCCGGATAGTAGGTATTCCCCGGCCAGGTGAAGCTCTGCCAACTTTCCATCTGGTTAAAGTAATCCAGGCTCTGCTCGTCAACGGTCAGTTGCATGCGAGCAACATCTTTCGACGGGCGCGCCATTAGCTCAAAATGCACATTGGCATCCCCCTGAGCAAAGACGATGTCCGAAAGTTCAGCCAGTTGGTTGATTGCATTGAGGAAGGCAGGATTGACGGTCATCCCTTGGCTGGCGGCGGGGTCTACCACCCAGCGATTGCCTTCTTGATGTAGGATGCCGCCAAGGTTAGTTTTCAGGAATGTGGTAATACGCCCAGAGTCGCTGCGTAGGAACTGGGCCAACAAAGGCAGTGAAGCATCGCTGCCGGTAGATTTGAACGGATAACGGCCAACAAACGCTTTATTCCACTGCTCGACAATCGTCCTCTGCCAGCGGGCATTCAGACTTCCCGCGGCGGGAGCTAGCACCTGACGCCATGCCAGATCCAGCGGTTGCACAAACAGCGCTTGACCAAAACCATTCCACTCCTGCCCAAGGCTGGCTGCCATCAAACTGCCGTAATCACGGGTATCAGTCAGATCAATGGCTTTTCCCTGAAAGACGGTTTGAGCCAGCATTTGTGACATCGCCTGAGGATCCGGCGCACTAGTAACTTGCTGAAGTTTAAGGCGAACTTGTGTGACGCGAGCCAGCCATGACTGGAAGCTCAGGTTACCGTTACTGCCAGTACCGTCTTTTCCTTCCATGACGCCCAACAGTGGACCAAATACGCCATCCAGTGGACCACGAGGCCCCAGAGCCTGCTGTACAAACTGCTGCGAGTTCTTTTCGCGCCCGATCAACTTTTTGGCTGAATCCACAATCGAATCCGCCAATGCTTCACCTTTCTGGCCGGTTTTCCCTTGCCAGGCAAGCGTATTCATCAAGGCAACCAACGGTGACTGGCGGATATCAGCCACCAGATTTAGCTGGGCAATGGCCTCTGATAATGAGCTAGCCGCATGCCACTGAATGCTGTTGACCATATTCAGCCACGCATTACCGAAGTCAGTAAAATAGCGCTCGGTGAGCCGTGCTTTCAGGGCCTCCGGCGACATCTCACTGTCCGGCTGATGGGTTTTGTCCGTCAGTACCCAATCGATTTCATCACGGCGGGTTTTAACGACGTCAGCAATCGCGTCCTGAACTTGATCTTCCCATGCCTGACGGGTAAACATGCCCGGTACCACGGTATCCGTGCTGAATAGCGTTGACGCGTCCGTATCCCCGGTCATATCTGCTAGCGTTAAATCAGGCCAATTACTGGAGATGCGCTTGAGCATCTCTTGATACAGTCCCGCCTCTGCATTGCGTTGCCCTATCTGCTTGAGCAAAATTTGGCGGACGGTGCTGATAAGTTCGGTGTTGGGCTTTATTTTCCAGTCCGGATGCATCGGGAGATTTTGGGCATAAAACCCTAACAGTTTTGGTGCCAATGACTGCCAAACACCATCCGGCACACCTTCGCGTGTTGGCCACGACACCATCATATTTTTTGACAACCAGACTGCATCGGCTTTATCCGGGTGAACCAGCATCAGATAACTTTTGAGCTGATTGTAGGCCTGCTGAGTTCCCTGAGCTCTGGCATCACTGGCTGGCGGCAGTTGTACAAAAGCATTCAGTTGTTGTTTCAGGTGCTCGGCAGTAGCATCGCGCATTAGCTGGCTGTTGTTACGGGCATACAACGGCCAAAGTGCCGTTAGAGTGTCGTGATCCTGATTAAGCCCAAAGCGGGTATACCAAGGTGCTCCTTTAGCCTCTCGGTTTTGTAGGCGGGCAATGGTCTGCTGGAGAATAAGCTGATTTCGCAAACGTTCCGGTAGCGATTGCTGTGTATCGGCAGCAATACGGGCGGTGTCCTGCGCCTGGTAAATTTGCGCTCGGTTTACACTCAATGATAATAGCGTACCGGCGGCCCAGAGAGCAGCCAGAGCAAGAAGCAGCAACCGCAGCGCTTTCAATCCGTCAAAGGTGATTTTTTTCGCGACCGCATTCTGGCTGTCTTCTACTACGGCCTGCCACGCGGGGCTGCTCAACCGAACATGCGGAGCGGTGCCACCGCCCGCCAGCTCTGGGCTGAGCATGACGCCACGTAGGCGATAAGCAGCCGCCCCCTGCATCAGCCCGTTCAATAAGACGGTTAGCCGAGCTTTCAGTTCACCTTGCAGGCGGGAAGACAGCCGTAAAAGCCAATCATGGCGGGTGTCGTTCAATATTTGCGCCATCCCGGCGCTGCGTAAACGGGGAACCAGCTCATCAAGAGAAGAAATCGCCTCTTCCGCTGTCGCGTCCGGCCCAAACAACGTGCCTGTTGCCGTTCGCTCCCTTTCTTGTTGCGAGCCATATTCTTTATCTGTCAGCCACAGCCAAGTAGGTGCTTTCCAGCCCAGCAATTTGTCGGCTTTCTGGCGGCTGCGTAAAAAGGTATCGCGTTCGGCCGCTGAGGGGAGTGAGCCGGTATTGAGCACCTGCACAATGCCGTCCAGCGGACGGCGCGGGCGCACCTGTTTTAGCGCAGACAAAAAGGTGTCATCCGGTGGCGACTGCGCATCACCGGCATGGATCAAAACGATGCCATCACCTTCCTGCCACACATCACGGGTTAACCCCGGTGCGGCTTTCTCAATGTCAGCACTTTCGCCCTGTACCAGCAGGATACGGACTTTGCTTTTCCAGAAGCGGCCATAGCGGAGATGCAAATATTCGGCTAACTGCTCTGCACTGAAGACGAGCTCATTCTCATCTTCCTCACCGGTAATAATTTGCATCACAGGGCTGACAATCTGATCTTTATTCTGACCCCAGTGAAAATATAACCCGGATTTTCCCGCGAAATCGAAAACTTTTTCGACAATCCATCCCAGCAGAATAAGCGTGGTCACCAGCACTGCACAGAATGCGAAAATGCGCAGTCCGTCATAAGGTCCGAACCCGGTTACTAAGGTTACTTTTTCCGGAAAGGCATAAAACAGAAATCCAACGATGGCTGTCAAGAAGAAGGCGACAGTAACGACGGAGCCGATGAGTGTTTTGACTTTTACCTTAGACATTCCCTGACAATTCCTTACTAACTTCTTATTTGGTGATAACAGTGACCCAGATGTTATCTTTGTCAGCAGCTGGTTGTACTGCGATAACCTGCACTCCACGCTGTTCAAAGGCTGAATCGGCAAGTGTGATGGCAACCCACGGAGCAGCATGATGGGTGTAGCCCAGTACCGAATCGATACTGAAGTTTTCTTCTGAAAGGCTGAATTTCACCCCGTTTTTTTCGCAGGCACTATTCCAGCCGCTACCTTGTGCCAGAGTCGCTCCGGAAATCCAGCTTCCCTGAATCGCATCGGATTTGATTTTCGCCCAGAGCAGCGCCCGGTTAAGCGTTTTTGTCAGTGTGGAATCAGTCCCTCTTTCCGGACGATGGAGGCGCAGTGCATCAGGGTAAAAGAATACTTTCCGGTTACTGAAGACAAGCATCGTGACAGCGTCAGCATCTCTTTCGTCAGGTGAAGTCGGTAAGGAAATTGTAATGGCAACCAATATGCTGGGGTTGCCCCAACATTTATCCAGCCAGGCATCAAATGCCGCAAGCCCTCTTCCTGACATCATCCGGAAAACTCTACCAGTCTTCTGTAAAAGTTCAGTTTTAAATTGTTCTTCTGCACTGGCAGAAATATCCGCGTCGCAGTCCAGCATCAGCCAGCAAGGAAGCTCTGTCGGAAGAGGTTCAACAATCCCTTCAACTCGAGTGGTCAGTTTGGTCACTGTCGCTTTCAGTTCTTCGGCCAAATTTTTTTGGAATGCGGTCAGAGCGGCATATCTGACCGGCTTCTCACATCCCCTTGGTCGAGAAAAATCGACCACAGGGGCTGCCCTGTTCATTGCAGCCAGCAATTCACTGGCTTTGTTTCCGGCTGGAGTCAAAATATGCGTTCCAAGGATCCAGGCACAACGCTGGCCGCATTGAATTTCACGCTCAATGAGCGCTTCACGTTCCACATTACGGGACTCGGCACCGACCTGCTCAGCTTTATAAGCAAACCGGCGCAAACCGAAAATCAGCCCCCACGTACAAAATGGAAGTCCCAGCGCGGTAAACCAGAAGGCAAAACCAGTGCGCTCCGAAGTCCAACTCCAAAGAGTCAGGGCAACACCTCCCAGCATGACAAACGCCAAGAACAGCAACCATCGACGGGGGCTGGGACGCGCTATTTTTGTTGCCTTTTCAGGGATGGCATCCAGCCAGACAGGCATAATCAACTAACCTTTGCTGCTGTAAAAGAGCTGACCAGTGTGCAACCACACCCGCACTTATATCCGTGAAATGCCACAGGGATTCCGTTATCTAAATAATCAGGATTACCCTCGACAATGGTGGTCGGGCCATGGCCTTGAATCGGGCAGGAAACTTTATCGCCTTTACGGGCAACACCAATCCCACCGAATTTCATTGTGTCAGAAGCGGTCATCACTGAACCGCCGTGAGTGGTTTTATCGCCTTTACGGATAATCTGGAGCATTATTGGGACCTAATAAAATGGCTAAAACGTTTAAGTTTTATAAAATAAGCCGAAAATAAAAAAGAACCTGCCAGTAATTAATTCTGTATTTGTTCCAAGAAACCGTTTAATTCGTTCACTCGTGAAATATTCATGTCCATTCGACATATGCTGTACATCGGTGTGCCAATAATAAAACCCTGAACATCACACCAGTTTTCTCGCAAAGTTAGCCAACTTTTTTGTGCTGTCTCGAAGTTCTTAGTCACATAAGGAAGATCGCGCACTTCGATTATTTTGTATATTTTCTGATAAACGATATTTATGTCTTTTTTTGCAGTATCAGACACCAAGTCAGCACACCCCATCACGATGGAGTTATTTATGCCTGGGCTATCTTCCCGACAGTCGGATTCAATTTTTGAATAATCTGTTAGTGCAGCATGTAAAAAAAATGGAAACAATAAAAGCACAAAAGCCGTTTTATTTATTAAGTTCATACTCAGAGGCCGTCCAGAATAGTTTATATCTTAGATCGCAATATAATTTTACAATCCCATTGTGGTATATATTGCATGCACCAATCAATGTACACTATAGCTAATACTAATAGTTCCAGATCACCACTACAAATGAATCAGTACTAATTAACATAACATCATTAACCAAAGGGACGGAATTATTGCAGCTCGGAAATTAATGACATTTGAATGGATGTTATCTTGTCATTGGTTAAGTTAAATATAAGTGACATCCCATCCAAAGAGTAGGAAATAATATTACTTGACTCATTAAATTCAATTCCGCCATAAGAATTTATGATATTAGATTTATTATCACCAACTTTAACATTACGGCCTGCATGATATTTAGGTGTCGTCAATGTTATAGTGGAAATAATGTAGTCATCATCCATAGTCCATAATCTTTCATTGTAATTTACGTTTGATGCTATTACGATAAAATCTTTATACACATGAGAATAAAATTTATTGAGTCCGCCGTTATCATTAGAGAAGTCACCAATATATTCTGATGATATTATATTTTCCTTCAGTAAAGTTTTATTATTTGAAAATGAAACTCCTAATCCAAACCAATCATTTTGGTTAATTACAGTAAAATCAATAATGTTCAGGTTTTTTTTTCGTGTTTTATTGATTATAGAAGATAAATAATTTAATTCAGTGCTATTGACCCATCCTTTTACTTCTTCACCTTTGGCTGTTATATAGTTCACATAGGTAAAATCACCGTGTATTTTATATGCATAGAGAAAGTCTCCTGCAATTACAAATTTATCACCTTGTTTACATAGGTTATCAGGGGCAGTATAAAAATAAACCTTTCTTTTATTTGCCACTACAAATGGTTCTTTCGGTATATTGCTCTGTCCATTTATAGTTGCTATTTTTGCGATAGCTTGAATGTCAGTACATCTATTATTAGCTACTGCAACATTAGCTGTTAACAAACCAATAAAAATATATTTAAATTTCATTTAGAAACTCATTTTTTATATACTGGAATATCTAATGGTAATCTAATATCCGGGAATTGGTCACACTCACGCTTCAAGGATTTTGATTGTTCGAGAGCCCAGTTTGCAGCTGTAGTATACTGATACGTAACTGGTTTTTCAGGATTCCATCTCATCTTATAAAGTGTATTTTGCTTAACTCGAATATAATGGCTTGCGATCCAAGAGGCTCCCCCATTAATAGCTTTTTCTGGAGTTGTCCAGCCCATTTTTTTCGCCATCGTAGAGCCCGTCGCTACCGCTTTTCCATCTAATGCGCCGATCCCATACATGTTATATACCATAACTCCATCAACCGTAATACCCGTACCTAATGGGCTGGTTCCGTTTCCTGTTTCAAGAGAAGCATGTACAGCCAGGTAGATAGCATTTACACCATACATTTTAGCTGCATTTAAGAGTGTTTTTTCATGTCCAGACAAAACTCCTTTACCTATCAGATATTTTCTCATTTGATCCTCCGACACATTTACCTGTGTCGAAATATCAAGATATTGAAATATATATAAGGTTCGGACATATTATTTTCTGGAACAAAATAAGGCCGAATTTCATCCTGAGTCGCTAATATACAGATAATTGCCGCCTTTGGAGCATTCCAGTTATTATGATCAACAAATCGAGTTACCTGATAAAACTTCATGGTTTCTTTCGCTGTCAGTAACATGTGCCGCCGCCTGGATTGCTGGACTCCCCATCAGTACCTAGTGAATCAACTATTTATTGGAAATTACATTTTTTCATTTTAATATCTCCTCCTCCATCAGAAGCAACAACAAAATCAGGTTCTGTTTTCCAAACATAACTTTTCTTCTTGGTATCATAAAAACCTTTCCAAGACACATGTAAAATCCCATTTTGAGTTGATAATTCAGCAATAGGTTTACTTTGAGAGATGTCAGCCCAATTGATTACGTCATTCATTGATTCAATGACATCACGATAGAATACTTTTGATTTCCCATCAGGATCTTCTACTAAATGTGCAGATATATATAGATTATTATCATTTATATTTATCTTCGCCTCATCGGATGAATATATTTCCACACTTCCACCAAACCCTCCGCATTTCACTGACCAATAACCAATATTTTCAACATTGGCAAACGCTAAAGCAGGGATAAAATAAAGCAAAATAACTATAATTTTTTTCATATTAGAATCCATTTAAAAATCCATTTTTTATATGTAAGTCTGTTTTTCCTTCCATCTCTTCCTTAAATAATTCACTATAAATCCTCAAACATTCACTAAGCGACTTTATTGGCTGATTATGTCGTGCAGGAGGAAGACTTGCCCATTCATAACTACAGCTATTCTCGATGGCCTCTTTGATTTTACCCTGAATAATCATATCTAAAGCATTGTCTCGAACTTTTTCTTTTAAGATTATCACACAAAGCAAATCTTGCGATTCAGGTGTAAAATCAGTAATGCCATATTCTTTCCGCCAAAAAGCCATCGAACGATCATCCCAAGTATATCCCATCACCTGATAGGCTCCTGCTGCGGAAGATATATATTTTTTTCCAGTCTTCTTATTTTTCCGCGTAATCTTAATCTGCGGGTGAGTTGTAAACGTTTTATTATAGTCTCGGATGAAAGATTCCCCCCCAAATAATCGCTCATATCCTTCTTCGCCTGTTGTTCCCTCACAAACCCTGATCATTCTCATGAAAGCTCTTACTCTGGCTTCCTCAGTAGATATTGAACTTAATAAGAAATTATTAAGAAATGCAATCGGGTGCATATGCCACAACGAAGGCCCCAATTTTTCAGTTGTCACATCCTGCATCCAAGCCATCTTGTCGAGGAACTCTTCGCTATATTTCTTCCATTCGGGCGCTTCTTTCTTCAGCGCATTCAAGAACGGTTGCCAGATAGCATCATCTTTTTTGAAATACCAGTCGCTTGGGTGTTTTACTATCGTTTTCTGGATGACGTCTCGATAGTCGGGGTTATGAATCGCTCGCCAGTACTCCATTGATGAGTAATCGGCAGCCCCGCTGTCGATTTTATCCAGAAGTCGCTGATAGTTGTGTTTCACAAGAGCATGGCTAGTTCGGGCATCATCCTTCGCGGCACCATGAAGTGATTCGATGATGTTCCGGAAAAATCCGGTCGGCTGTTCTTTTCCATTCAGGTAATCGAAACTCAGAGGCTCTGCAATTTCAGTTCTGAAACCAAGTTTTGCCAGATCATACTGGGACAAAAGCTGAGGCTCAGTTTGTCCTTTTGGCACATAAGCATTTTCCGGACGCAGTTGCCAGTATTCTTGCTTCGTCGATTTATCAGCCTCTGTTGTCACCTGACTTAGCGGCAGAATCCCCGTCCTGGTAGTCACCTTTGTATCCTTTGAGAAGGTTCCTGTAGTGACATCTTTTTTAAACAAAATAAGGCTAGGGGAATACTTTAGGTAGAGCGGACTTTTCTCTCCAACTTTTTCAGGGTTGGTCAGGAATTTCTCCAGATTATCATCCATACTCATACACTCGATGTGAACCTGATATCGTGCTTCATAACCCCCGTCTTTCGGCACCTGGTAATATCCCATATGTCCTACGGGATCACTTGCACTAATAGGATATGGGGTTGGGCAAATCACTTGATCAAACTTCATAACATCTTTAGCTGGAGGTAACAATTGCCTCCACCATGACGGCTGAGCAATCCCATCTGTTCCCGGCACTATATTATTTTTATCAACCAGCATCCAGTATTGCAGACCGGGCTTCAGGGAAGTTTTTTTGCCTTTTTTCAGCGCCTCTTCCGTGAAGCCAACAAAGGTGACAAGACCATACTCACGCTTATTGAACGCAACAGTATGGAGGTTGCTGTCTGTCTTATCCCATTCCACAATAGCCCCTTTAGGCATGGTTCCTTTCCGGTAGCTTTCGCTGATACTTTTATTATTTGTGCTGGCAGTCATCACCCATTCTGGGTCGTAGGCAGACAGCGCATCCTGCACGGTCCACTTTTTTTCCGTCGAATTAGTATTATAGGCCGAATACGGAGCCAGATGCATATATAACGTATAGAAATGTAACCCGCTCGCTTCTTTCTCACCCAGCTGGATATAGTGTTTCACCAGAACGAATGAACCCGAAAAATTCAGCGGCCCGGTCTCCCACCCCAGCGTAAGATAATCCTTACAGATACGATAGGCGACAACTTCGCCATCAACCATACAGCGCACTGCCTGATCGCCTTTAAAAGCAACAGGGAAATCAATGACCTCTGACGCTGCTTTTCCACTTAGGGCGCACCAAGGAGTAGTGGCGTTAGTGATATGAATTCCACCATGCCACATGCCATTACGACCAATCATATAGAGTCCGGTTGACTCACCATCCAGATGGGAAAGAATCTCTTCCTGATTACCAAACTCACTCCCCCGTTTGTTGGAAGGGATCGGCCAGACTATTTTGATAGTTTTCTTTTTTTCCGTGCTTTTACTATTGGTATCCGCATTATCTGTATAACGATAAAGTGTATAGGCAGGCTTCACGTTTCTATATTGTGGACCGGGATAAAAACCTCTGAGCTGCACGAAATCCGAAACCCAGTTAGTTCCATTAAATAGAGCAATATGTCCATGTGGATGTCCAGCGATTGGTTGAATGACAACAACATCACCCGTTTGTTGACCAGAGATAATAGCCGTGTCTGTAGGACCCGTTCCTGTATGAACATATACGGGTTTAAAACCAACTAACTCAAAAGAGGGGCCATAATCACACGCTGATGCTGAGTTTCCAATCCTCGGCGGTGGAATCCGGATTGTGACTCCACCGGCTTCCACCGCCCTTCTTACATACGCAGCACATTTACCAATACTATTGGGTTCAACATGGCTGTTTATATAATTTACCGACGCACCATTATTCCACATGATTTCAGCCTTTTTATTCCGTTACGCTGATAATTTTCCAGCCATCATTTTCTTGTTTCAGTGTGACTATGAGTTTTACTTTAGGGTCTGCACCAGCACCTAAAATCACACCAACCAATGACCCTTTGCTATTTTGTGAAATAGTGCTGGTTTTAATATTTGATTTCCATGAGGGGTAGACATCTTGTGACTTTGTAAAGTAATTGACGTCAGATTCCACCCAAACGCCATACCAGTCACAAATATAATTACCTTTATATTGCTTGCACTCGTGTTTCTGAGAGCATTTATTCTCTAACTCAGCGGCTGAAACTGAATTATCAGAGTCATAATTACACATGGTAGAATCATTAATACTTCTCATCAGTTCATTTGAGACATATTCGCTGATCAACACCTCATTGTTCGCTGAGTTGTCACTCAGATATGCCTTATAAAAGTTATTCACTGTGCTTTCAATGCCTGTAAAACCAGCGGCTAAAGTAAAATGTGAAAACGTAAGTGTGAATATAAAAAGCAATGTATTACGGAAAGTAAAAATTAATGATCTCATATTATATTCTCAGTCATTAAAGGATTTACTGATGACTTTATTTACCAGAGTAATCTCAGTCACGTTAAAATTCGGAGTTTCCAAAGGCAAACTATTGCCAGACCCCGGCACCACATAATTTGCCGTTTTCATAATGAAATCCCCTGCCGAGCCGTGCTCTATCCCGCTCTGGCTCAGTTTCAGGTACGAGCCCCCGCCATTCAGCGTTAGCGTTTTCGGCGTGCTGATGATGATTTCATCCTCACTGCTGGTGATGGTGACCTGTTGTTTGGCGAAGAGGGCCAGCGTGTTGTGCTGCGCCTGAATTTCTACGTCGCCCTGATTAGCCACCAGCTTTGCCCCGTCTTTATGTACAAACAGCCCCAGCGCCTTTTCGACCGAGACGGAAAGGTTTTTCATCGCGCCAATATCAAGGTGCTGACCTGCATTAATCATGGTGTTGCGGGCGCTGGTCATCTGGAGATGCTCGCCAGAGGTGAGGGCTATCCCTTGCGGGGCGCTCGCCAAGACGACAGCGGATTGCAAACCAGACAGCCGCTCTTTGACCAGGTTAATCTGGGTCTGAATATCCGACACCAGCGCCCCGGCCTGCTCTGCTGCCGAGTTCAGCGCCTGCATTTCGCTGTTGGCCTGATTAATCAGGTTAACCGCGGGCGCCATTTCCAATACCTGCCCCTGCGCTTTCAACTGATCATCCGCCGTCAGGAAAATCCCTTTGGCCGCACGGACAGCACCAAACTCATCAGTGCGCAGTTCAAACCCACTGCCACGCTGTTCCCGCTGTGCATTAACCAAATGGCCCATGTTCAATTGGCTCTTACCAAACTCCGTCGCGAGCTTAATGTGTTCCTGTTGACGCAGGTCTTCCATTCTCAGCTTGTTATTGGCTGGGGTGCGCCAGATGTTGCGGGTGTGGTTATCACTGGTGACGTGGTCAGGGTGTTCGGAGTCGTGCTGCGTATAGGCAATGTAAGGCCGGTCTGGGTCGCCACTGTCAAACACTACCGAAACTTCGGTTCCGTCAAGCAGCGGGGCATGCCAGCCATAGGTATCACCGGCATACGGCTTGGCCATTCGCAGCCAAAGATAAGCATATCCCTGTTCTGTGCCGTTGCGGTCAAAGTCCAGTTTCACCCGGTAGCGCCCTTGGTCGTCCAGCCAAGCGTAAGTATCTCCTTTCTCTGTACTTTCTACTCTGGCAGAGAGGGAGCCGGAGATCACCGGGCGATTCAGTAGTGCTGGGCGATAGCAAACAGTTTCACTGTAAGGGATGCCGTCAAATTCGGATTGGAAGCTACTTTTCCGTGAGCCGCGGCTGCGCACTGTCGTCACGACAATGCCATCTTTCAACCCCTCTGGCAGCGCACCATCCGTTTCCAATACTTGACCGGGGGACAATAGTGGGCGAGTGGAGCGGCCCGTGACGGTCAACTGGCCGTTGAGAATACGTTCATGCCGTATCCGGGCATAAAATGCACCGGTTTCGGTACTTTGGACATCACCTTCGGACAGGAATGGCTCCGCGTAGTGATAAACTTCGCCCGTCGTAATGCCTTCTGGGCTGCTGATATTCTCATTGCTGTCCTGCGGAATAAGCGCCTGACGGTAGTTATAATCGCGCGTGGCCACACTGTCGCTCACCACGTTGTACGCCGTTTGAATATCCCAGAGGCTCTCTTGCCCGCTGTCACTCATGCCCGCCGGGTTACGCAATGGCAGCCGGGTGCCGAACTGGTATTGTTCTTGGGAATCCTGAAATATTACGACGTCCTGCTCAACGCGGTTGTCCATCTCAAAGCGCCAGAAAATGCCAACTTCTGCCAGCAAGCGCTGCACAAATTCCAGGTCTGTTTCCCGCCACTGGGTAATCAGTTCCCGTGCGGGATATTCACGCGCCAAACGAAATTCAAAGTCAGGCCCTTCAAGACCGTGCTTGCGCAGAACCTGCTCGACAACTTCCGTCACAGATTGGTTAAGGTAAATTTCATTGTTTTTCGTATGCTTTAACAGCGCAATGCGCGGCACCAGCGTCAGTGAATAGCGGGTTTCATCCGCTGAAGTCGAGAGACGACGAAAAGACTGCACGACACCATAGACAGTCCGCACCGGCACCGCAGGCCCGCCATTAAACATTGGGGTCTGGAAAGTGAAAGAGCCCGGCTTAAGCAACAGCGTGTCGCAAGCAATGTCTGATTCGCTACAGGTGAGTGAGACATGATACTGCCAAGGGCGACTGAAAGACTCTTCGGCATGAAAACTCAGCACATCCAGGAAGTGCGGGCAGTCATGTACGGCCACATGATAACGTGATTGCCCCAAGGACTGTTTCAACGGGCTGGCAATATTCGTCAGTATCGAATCACTCATCATTCACTCCTTGAAACTCCAGTGTGATGCCATCTTCTTCATTCCAGCCCAATATCAGGCCGGTCGGTTTTTGTTGTAACGCCAAACGTTGTAGTAACTGTTGGCTCAGCACCGGTAAAATCTGTTGATTGAGCAAGCTGTCAATGTTACGCGCTCCGGTATCCGGCAACAGGCAGGCCGCGACCAATGTTTCTGTCAGGCTCTCTTCAATCTGGCAGTTCAGGCCGTAGTGCCGTTGTAGCCGTTGCGCCACCTGATTCAGTTTGATCGCCACTATGCGTTTTAGCGCATCCACCTGTAGCGGACGATAAATCAAGGTTTGGAAGCGGGCCAGCAAAGCGGGCTGGAAGTGATCGCGCAGGATCGGGCGCAGCAGCTCGTGCAAAGTGCTGTCCGGCGCTTCCGGCTGTTGATCCAACAATTGCATCAGTGGATCACTGCCCAGATTGGCGGTCATCACAATGACCGTATTGCGAAAATCAATTTCACGCCCTTCGCCGTCGCGCATAAAACCACGGTCAAATACTTGATAGAACAAGTTCAGCACATCGCGGTGGGCCTTCTCAACTTCATCCAGCAACACCACACTGTAAGGCCGCTTCCGCACCGCCTCAGTTAATACGCCGCCCTGACCATAGCCGACATAACCCGGTGGCGAACCTTTCAACTGAGAAACAGTATGCGCTTCCTGATATTCCGATAAGTTAATGGTAATCAGCGATTTTTCACCGCCGAACAGACTGTCGGCCAGCGCCAGTGCTGTTTCGGTTTTACCCACTCCACTCGGCCCAACCAACAGGAATACACCCAGCGGGCCATTCTCCGGTGTCAGGCCGGTTTTGGCTGCCCGCAGCCGTTGCGCCAGTGCGCCCAATGCTGCATTTTGCCCAATGACCCGCTCACCCAGAAGGTTTTCCAGTGACAGCAAGTTGGTTTGTTCGTCTTTCAGCAAACTGCCCAGCGGCACGCCGGTCCAGTCGGCAATAACAGTGGCGACTGTACGGCTGTCGACATCCAGTGATAACAGCGGATTATTCCCCTGCATGGTGCTCAATTGCTGCTGCAATGCCGCGCGCTCACCGTGGCGGCTGATATCCTGACGCACCGCCAGCAGTTGTTGGGTCAGTTCGCGTTCCTGAAGATATTGCTGTTTAAGCTGAGTTTGCTGTTGTTGCAGTTGTTCACACTGGCGGGCTATTTCGACCAGCCGCTCGGAGTCATCCTCCGCACTCAGCACGATGTCCTGCTCTACCGCCTGTTGCTCCATCGCCAACGCGGCTAAAGCAGCATTAATCTGTACCAGTGCTTCCGGTTCAGTATCCAGGCTCATGCGTACCCGCGCACTGGCGGTATCCAGCAAGTCGACGGCTTTATCCGGTAATTGACGGCCGGTGATATAGCGGCGGGATAAGGTGACCGCGGCTTTCACCGCCGCGTCCTGAATATGCACGCCGTGATGGGTCGCGTAGCGCTCTTTCAGCCCCCGCAACATCAAGCAGGCGGTATCATCATCCGGCTCATCCACTTTGACCATTTGGAAGCGGCGTTCCAATGCGGCATCCCGTTCAAAATACTGTTTGTATTCCGACCAGGTGGTGGCGGCGATGGTGCGCAGTTCGCCACGCGCCAGTGCCGGTTTAAGCAAGTTGGCGGCATCCGCACCACCGGCCTGATTACCCGCACCAATAATAGTGTGGGCTTCGTCGATAAACAGCAGTATCGGTGTCGGCGATTGTTGCACCGCCTCGATAACATTTTTCAGGCGCTGTTCGAACTCGCCTTTAACCCCGGCACCGGCTTGTAACAGGCCCAAATCCAAGGTGCGCACACTGACAGTTTTCAAGCTGCTCGGCACATTACCCTCGGCAATACGCAGCGCCAGCCCTTCAACCAGCGCGGTTTTACCGACGCCCGGTTCACCGACCAAAATCGGGTTGTTTTTACGCCGACGCGACAGAATATCAATCATTTGGCGGATTTCACTGTCGCGGCCAAACACCGGGTCAATCTGGTTAGCACGGGCTTTGGCGGTGACGTCGAGGGTAAATTTATCCAGCGCGGCTTGCAGGGCGTCATTCAGTTGAGTCTGACCGCTGGCCGAGGTAGTGGTCGGGGCTTCATCCGTTAAGTTGACCGGGCTGTCTGCCAGTGCCGCCGCTTGTTGAACTTCAGGGCGTTCGTCGGATTGATTATCCAGCAAGGGCAGCAGGCGGTGTAATTGGGTGGCACTCAGACTGAGCAACGGCCAGGCGGCATCGGCGGCTAATAATGACGGCGTGGCAATCAGCGCCGCCAGCAGATGGGTGGAGCGCACCGCATCAGCATTTTCCTGCAACGAGGCATCCAGCCAGGCACTTTTGATCAATTGCTGTAATGGCGCTGACAACTGAGGTTTCCCCTGCACCGTGCGCGGCAAAGTCTCTAAATGGGCCAGTAACCCCTGCCACAGGCTGTCCATATCCCACTCATAACGCCGGGCAATAACGGTAATATCGCCCTCGCCCTGCTCCAGCAGTTTCAACAACCAATGTTCGACGGTTATCTCGGCATGGGCGCGGGTCTGACACAGGGTGGCGGCACCGGCCAGTGCCTGCGCACAATAAGGATTTAACCGACGTAATAAGTGTGCTGAATGCGTTGTCATAAATTCTCTTCCTTGTGTGTCATTTACCCTGTCAGGCACGCTACCGCCCATAGCCATATCCTAAATAAGGAAACCGAGGCCCATAAGGTCATCAAAGTGTTGTTAATTTTTGCTCAATCACCGCAACAAGCAGTGGCTCAGCAAAAACAAAAAAGCAGACGGCGAACCGTCTGCTTCGGGTCACTATGCGGTAGCGCGTTCGTTCCAAGAATCGGAATGAATGATGTTGCCGTCTTTAAAGGTCCAGGTGACTTTTTCGTAGCGTAATTCAACCAGTTCCAGGTGGTTGTGCTTCTCTTTAGCCGGATCTTTGATGTCGTGCATTTTCGGCGCAACTTTGACCACTTTGACGTTTTCCAGTTTGGTGTTGAAATATTCAACTTCCTGGCCAGCGTCATCAATGCGGTACCATTTGAACTCGGCGGTTTTCAGTGTTTGACCGGTGGTCACCGCTTTGTACAGATAAGGGGTAGACGCATCGATTTCTTTGGTGAAAACGAATGGGGTGTGGATACGGGTGCCAGTCAGCTTGCCGGTATTGTTATCGGTTGGGATGTACAGGTTATGATCCTGTGCCACGATCTCAATGCTGCCTTCACGGCTTTGCACATCAACAGAACCCTTAATGTCCGCACCGCCATCGTCTTTCAGCCACAGATATACTGGAATTGCCATGGTTAACTCCTTGTTACTTACTGAATGAAGTCGCGTGTTCCTGCGACCGGTTTTCCTTCATCTTTCAGGTTGCTGTCTGACTGCAACCTGAAATCTATTGGGTATTTCTTTCGGGCACCTGACAGGCATCGGCCTGAGGCACCAAGCTAATTTCGACCCGACGATTAAGCGCGCGCCCCTCCGTTGACTCATTAGTCGCGATAGGGCGTGTTGCCCCGTATCCCTGTACAGCAAAGCAAGTCGGCGAGACGTCGCTGGTTGACAGCATCCAGTCACGCAGAGCTTCGGCACGTTTCAGTGATAGTGTCTGGTTGGCACCGGCATCACCGGTGATATCGGTATGCCCAGCCACTACAATCAGCCAGCCGGGTTTGGCCCTAATATCAATTAGCGCACTGACCAGCATTTTGGTACTGCCCGGTTTGAGCTGGTACTTGCCGGTGTCAAATAGCGATAGCGCGTCGAGACGGACGGTTTTTGGCGTTTGCTTTTCCACCGGTGTAGGCGGTGGCGGTGGCGGAATATAAGTATCAATGGCTTGTTGAAGGGCTAACCATAAACGTTGCCCTGGGTATAAACCCAGACTGTATTTCAGAGGCTCACCCTGCCGCTGCCAGCGCTCGAGTAACAAGGCATCCTGTTGAAGAGCGGCGAGTGCCTGCGCTTTGGGTTCGTAGTGAGTCATCGGGATGGCATGCCAGCGTTGCAAATCTGTCTCTACCTGATAGATAAGGCTGCGGTTATTAGCCACAGAGAATCCAATGGCACCCAGAGCACACAGCATCAAAAGGCATACCATACGGCGAGAGTCTTGCCCGCCCTGTACTGGTAAAGCATAAGGCGACAGCAGCGGAAGCACCGCATCAGGAAAGCGATATGAATTCTCAAGTTTCGCTGATGTTTGAGCAAGTTGAAGACCGGTTCGGCGATACAGCCATTGAACCCAAAGGGAGTGACTTTCTCCTCTCGGATAACCGGTGCGCAGTGCAACCGCAAAAGGAGGCACCGGCGGGCAAAGCCGGTCAGTTTTCTCTAGCTCATCAAGCACGATTGCACGGATAAAGGTGAATGCCTGGCTCAGAATAGGGAGGAGCCTGATGTTCTCCGCCGAGAGTTGCCATTCCTGCAATGGAATGAGAGCTTCATTCTCTGGACACACTACAGCGTCGGCCCCACGAACAATATTCCACGGTGTTTCAGGCCCGGAGAACTGGCAACTCAAAACCACGGGTAAGCGGAAGCCGATCAGCACACTCAACTGCTTGACCTGTTGGCGCAAGGCTTTCAGCGATGCCCGCAGCACAGCCTCATCCTGATGCTGATCCGGCAGACAGCTGTACATAATTGAAAGTTGCCCCAGTTGGCGGGGCTGTTGTAGCTGAATGTTGCGGACAATCTCGGGGAGCGCGCCAATATCACCGACGCGCAGCCAGCAGCCTTGCCCGGTTTTTCTCAATGGCCGTTCTGGAAACAAGTCATCCAACCCATCACCGCACACCAGCACCACAGGACTTTGGTTTTCAATCAGTGGCAAATCTAATGTGACAACAGTGCTAGCCGCAGCGGCGCAGCGGCGATAACGTCGCCACACGAGCCGACAGGCGATCATAACAATCACCAGTGAGAGCAGCCCTTTGGCCCAAATTGCAACCGGGAAGAAGTACCACAGCAGCCAAAGCAACACAGCGGTACTGATGAAAATGTGAAACATCCCGGATACGATGACTGATTTACGCATTAGTGTCGTAACTCCGGGAGTTGAGCGGACAGCAATACCTGTAACCAGTGATGCCCCCCCACCATACGACCCCAGTGAGAACCATCGCAAAAGCAACCCAGAACCACACTGAGCGTAATAGGGTGTAACGACGGCGGCCGGTTTTGTGAACTATCAGTGATAAACCCGCATCAGGTGGTGAAACACGTTCGTTCAAGGCTTTCAGAGTTTCATCTCGCTGGGCCTGATCCACCGTTTTCACGCTGTACAACCCCTGAAATCCCAGAGATAGCACTCGGTGATAGCACGTTAATACCGCCGCGACAGGTGCCGGTTGACGCAGCACTTCAGCAATACGATCCCAAATAGCTTCACCGGCGTGTAGAGAACCGAAAAAACGGGCCTGAAGGGGTGCCGTTCGCCAGGCTCGTTGCCCTTCGTCGGCAGTAATTTCCTCGCCCTCTTCGGCACCCTTTGGCTTACGGCTCATCACGGTTTCATCAAGCAGGGCGCATTGGGCATAAGTAATGTGTTCAATGCTGGTGTCGTCGTAGCCCGCTTTCTCCAGCGCTTCACGAACGTTTTCAACCTGCTTTAGGCAATTTTGATAGAGCGCTTTACCATCAGGTGTGGTGGCACCGTGCCGCAGCATGGCGACTGTCAGCCAAGTTTCGGTCATCAGTTGGTCAATATCGATTTCTTGTCTCATGAGCGCAACACCGCAAATAACTCAAGTTCCAGTGACCCCAGAAGAGAAGGGACGTAGAACATGCACACCCCTTGCTCCAACATGTCGCGGGCAGCCACACTTTCCATATCGAGCGCAAAATACTGATTTTCCAAACGAACAGGCAGCGCAGCAGGGACGCGATTTACCGCAATCAGCGGAATACCTTTTAGCGCCACACTGTAGATTTCATTCACATCATCTGGAGAGCCAGCCTTGCAGAGTGCCGGGAATCGCTCGGCAATTTGCCAAGCGGGGATATCAGAGCGCACAGAGAGGTACAAATCGGCTTCCTCACGTAAGCGCACATCATGCAAGGATGCTTTCCATGTTTGTTCATCGGGCCGTGACATTTCCAAAGCAATAACCCGTGATGGCAAACTGGCCTCCAATAACCCGCTAATCAGATCAAACAGCGGTGGGAACGTATTACCCGGTTCCGTATGGTCATATCCCGGTATCGCATCAAGATCGCTATCGAGCGAGAAGGTCAGCATGCTCCCAGCCAGACGCGCTAGCTCAGCCCAAACCTGCTCAGGATGGCGAGCAGGGAAGCGCTCATATTCGGTCAATACGCGGGCGTGAGAATTAAGGGCATTGAGCAACCAGAAAAGAGAAACATCCGCTACCGCGAAGTCAGCCAGCCGTTCGTTACTCTCACGGCGCATCGACATCAAACGCTGACGGCGGGAGCGCAACTGGCGATTCAGCAAGACCAGACGCTCACGCAATATCGGGCTGGCGGAAAATAGCACCATTGGGGGGATAAACTGGGGATCCTGACGCCATCCGCCCTGCCCATCACGCACCAGACGCGCAATTGCGCAGGTTTTCCACGATTCGTTGCTTTCATGCTGGAAACGAATCGTCAGGTTGAAACGTGCCACCGCCATTGATTCTTCTTCAGGCCCAAAGGCATCTGGAACAGTGACCCATTCCTCGCAATAGCGCAGTGGGCGTTCAGAAACCGTGGCTTCTTGCTGCACATTGGAGGTTCCTGGTTGCATCAGCGGCAGCGCGAGCATGACGGTCACTGCCTCCTGACCCACCAGTTGATTGATCACCAACTCACGCGCTACCGGGGGTAAATCGCTATTGAGTGTGTCAACCAATGTGCCATCAGGGAGCCAAAGCCGCAGGTGACGGATTTGTATCAGCCCGGAAGACAGTAAATTGTCATCAAACTCCACCTGTTCCACGCCCCATGGGAATGGGGAGGCTAATGAAGCCACGCCAACACTCCTAAAGGATTCCCATTCTGACTGTTGCTGGAACTGCTGAGGGGACAGCAATGCCCCCTCATTCCATAACGGACGATAAATTTTCATCGTATTTCCGTTTATGCCTTAGCCTTCGGCATCTGCGAGACTAATGACAGATTCACATCCATGCCTTCCACCTGGAAATGCGGCACGGCATACAGTTTGACGCGGAAGAAACCTGGGTTGTCTTCAATATCTTCGACCGTCACTTTCGCATCACGCAGTGGATGGGAAGCCTGCAAATCATCACCAGGATCAGTCATTTCAGTGACCAACGTGCGGATCCAGTTATTCAGTTCCAGCTCCAACAGACGGCGGTCTTTGGTGGTACCGATGTTCTCGCGCTGAATCAACTTCAGATAATGGGCAATGCGTGACAGCAAGAAGATGTATGGCAAGCGCGCATTAATACGGCTGTTGGCAGTGGCATCAGCGGTGTCATACAGCGCAGGCTTCTGGGCAGAGTTGGCCGAGAAGAAGCACGAGTAATCACGGTTTTTGTAGTACGACAGCGGAATAAAGCCCAGATTGGCAAACTCAAATTCGCGCGTTTCCGGGATCATCACTTCTGACGGGATTTTGACCTGATTACCGGTACCCAAATCGTACAGGTGAATAGGCAGGTTGGTCACCGCGCCACCGGCCTGCGGGCCACGGATCTGCACACACCAGCCGTTTTTGATGAAGCTTTTCACCATATTGGCGGCAAAAGCAAACGAGGCGTTGGTCCACAGATAACGGTCATGGTCCGGCCCTTTCACCTGCTCTACGTAGTTAAAGCTGCGTACCGGCACCGTGTCCGGGCCGTAAGGCAAGCGCCCCAGCACGCGCGGCATGGTCAGGCCGATATAGCGGGAATCATCTGAGTCGCGGAAGGCTTTCCACTTGATGTATTCGGCGCGGTCAAAGTAGTTAGCGATATCTTTGATCGCCGCCACTTCTTCCATGTTCTCTTTGCCAAAGAACTCGGGGCCAACGGAACCGATAAACGGCATATGGGCCGCCGCCGCCACTTTGGAGATATTACGCAATAGCGCGATATCCTGTGGGCCACGGTCAAATTCGTAGTTGGAGATAGCCGCTGCAATTGGCTCGCCGCCAGGAGTATCATATTCCTGAATATAGGTCTGAGCGTATAACCCGCTTTGCACGATTTCAGGCGCATCTTCAAAATCCTGCACCAGATGATCTTTACTGATATCCAGTAATTCAATGCGAACATTTTGACGGAAATCAGTTTGATCAATAAGGGATTTCACGCCACGCCAGGTGGACTCTACCCGTTGGAAATCAGGGTGATGCATCACTGCATCTAACTGGCGACTGATTTGGTCATCCAGCGCCGCAATGTGGCCATCCAGCAAGGTTTTATCCAGCTTTTCCACTTTTTTCGACGACTGCTTCAGCAGATCCAAAAAGACACTGACGGCGGCAGTGACGCGCTCATCGGTGGTTGCATCCGCCATGGCATCGTTATTCTGGAAAGCATCAAGACCGGTCAGTGAAGATACCGGGCTGAGGTTGATTTTTTCAAACAAAGAGGCGTAAACCCCTTGGGCTACAGCGTTATTCTTTTCTAATACGGTCGTCGCACTACCCTGCGCAGTATTTTCCTGTACAGACATCAGCATGTTCCTTCTCTTTTCTTTCTATTTATTACTGGCGGCCAATCCGCTGATTAACAGTCTTTGGGGGCTAATGCCGCCAATTCAGCGCGAAGTTCATCACTCAAAGCATCGTCTTTCAGGATGTTTTCCAGCTCACGACGGAAAGTGGCGTTGTCCAGCAGATTGGACTTGAGGTCACGCAACAAATTACGCATCGCCAGCAAAGCACGCAGTTGAGGGATTTGACGAGCGACGCTTTCCGGTTCGAAATCTTTCATTTCGCGGAAGGTCAGAGACACGGCAGTATCGGTGTTATCACCTGCCAGCGTGTCGGGTACCGCGAGTTTCAGGCTCGGTTGGAACTCAGCCAGAACGCTATTAAAATTGTTTTTATTGATATTGAGCTTTTCACGTTCAGACAGCGGGCGCTGTTCCTGACCGTTGCTGTAATCCCCCATCACCAACAATTTTAGCGGGAGCTCTACTTTCTTCTGAGCCCCACCAGTGTGGAGGTCTAACTTAATATTAATACGCGCTTTGGGTATTTCATTTTGGAAACTTGAAGAAGACATCGACATTCCTTGTTAGGGAAAAAAATTAAGGAAATCCATTCCTGAAAAAACGCGTAAAAATAATCTACTTGTGTGAACACAATATCTAACACCCTCCGAAACGTCGGGCGTATGTAATAATAAAATAATTGTCCGTAGATAACCTTACCCATTCACAGGATGGCATAACACGGTATCTGATAGGTATTTTTCACACACATAAGCACATCAATTAAATACCCGAGGCGCAGTGTAGAAACATTAGCCACTTAACACCAACGCGTTAAATGTAACTAAATGTAAATTAAAAAGGTAAAAAACAAAGACAACATCCTATTGATGTGTAAGACTTTTCTTACAATAAAAATGTAACCACATATAACAAAAGGGATTAATAATCATCATATTGCTTAAAGTAATAGTTTTGGAAATGTATTGTAGGAACATGCCTACAAATATTTTTTCGAAAATGTGACATCCCTCAGGGATATTTGATTACAAGAAGCACAAATAAAAGCTCAATCTATTATTAGAACGAATCAATTAACTTCTAGTAACGTAAATATAATTTATTGCTAGATAATATCATTGGATGCTTGAACATAGCCTAGCCTACACAAAACTTAACTTTCTTGGAGCTAATATGCGTAAGAAGCGCTGACCAGATATTGAAACTGCTTGATTTTGCGTAGCCCAGAGATCACACTCATTTTATGAACGCAGACTCTCACCTGAATAGATTACAGCCCTTGAGGCTCAGTACCAACACAGTCGTGACCGCCGTGTCTGCGACAGGATTCGTTGTGCGCTTTTGTCTGCTCAAACAGCCATGATTGCGCAGTCACACTTGCTGATATATCAAAGGCAACAGGAAAACAGTAATTAACTCAATGTTCAATGTATGTAGAAGATTGATAGGGAATTGCGCCACCTCCGTTGCCTCATGGCGGCAACATCAAGACGTTTATCCTTCATCTTGAAGTTTATTGGGTATATAGAGTTTAGGTTTTTGATAAAAGATCATAAATTACCTGATTTCATGAGAAAATTGCCCCGAATACCAATACTGGCAGTACCTGCATTCTCTGACAGATATGCTATCTTTACTTTTTTACTCAGTATGTATCCTATGTCAAATACCCAGCAATTCTCATTTGAATCACGCCCGCTGGTGCCTTTCGCCCATGATTATGCCCATGGTGCCAGTGAGCCTTGGCACAGCCATAACTGTGCTCAATTGCTGCATACCTTAAGCGGCGTCGTACATGTGCAAACGGAACATGGGAGTTGGATTGTACCCCCAAGTCGTGGTGTTTGGCTGCCTGCGGGGACGCGTCACTGCCTTCGAGTTACGGGTAATGTTGCCGCCAGAACCCTGTTCATTGACCCTTTCGCTCGCGCAGACCTACCTTCAGTATGTCAGGTGGTACAGATTTCCCCTTTGCTCAGAGAGTTAATTGTCGCGTCAGTACTTTTACCTGCTAGCTACTCTCCCTATTCTCGTGATGAGCGCATTTATGAATTGATTCTCGATGAAATCCGGGTGATGACGGTGCTGCCTTTCAATCTTCCCGAGCCACAAAGTCCGACACTCTTGTCACTTTGTCGGCAGATACAAGCTGAACTGGGTAAACCCTGGACAACCGAGCAGGCAGCGGCGCTGATCAATGTCAGTGAACGGACACTATTGCGTCACTTTAAACAGCATACCGGGCTGGCATTCAGTGAATGGGTACGCCGCGCCCGCCTGATGGAAGCATTAAACCGCCTTGCTCAGGGGCAGTCGGTACTGCGAGTAGCGCTGGATCTGGGCTATGAAAGTCACAGTGCATTCAGCGCCATGTTCCGGCGTATTCTAGGGGCTTCTCCCAGTGATTATTTTCTCAAATCATAAATCGACTGACTCAAGTGATTCCCTAATGCGTTGAATAGCGCTTGAAGTGATGCCCGCGAAATATCGTTATCGATTCCAACACCCCATTGGCTTTCCCCGTTATCAAATGTGCAGCGGATATAGGATACCGAGCGGCTCTCGCTATGACGCCCCAAAGTGTGCTCATGATAATCCTGAATCGAAAAGCGCTGTTTTACCACCGGCATAATCGCGTATGCTGCCGATGAAAGTAGACCATTTCCGGTTCCTTGCAGTAAAAACATCTCGCCATTAACCTCAACACGCACCTTGATATGTAATGAATTAAGCTGGCTTTCAGTGCTGTACTCCACCAGCCGCAAAACAGGATGTTCATGTGGGCCATAAATATGATGGAACAGCCGCCACAGTGCGGCCTGAGTTATTTCTCTGCCGTGCTCATCAGTTTCAGCTTGAACGCGCTGACTGAAGTCTTGCTGTAGCCCGCGAGGCAAAACCAATCCATGATTTTGCTCCAATATCCAGGCAGCACCACTTTTACCTGACTGACTGTTAACCCGAATAACCGCTTCATACGTGCAGCCAATATCGTCGGGATCTACCGGCAAATAAGGCATCTCCCAAAGTGTAGGTTGCTGAAGTTGACGCGCACTGAAACCTTTCTTGATAGCATCCTGATGTGAGCCGGAAAATGCAGTAAAAGCCAGTTTACCCGCATAGGGGTGCCGAGGATGTACCGGCAGTTGATTACATTGTTCAACCACTTCAACCACCTCTTTCATCCGACTAAAATCAAGGCCTGGAGATATCCCCTGACTATAAAGATTCATCGCTAAAGTCACCAAACAGACATTCCCGGTGCGCTCCCCATTACCAAACAAACAACCCTCAACACGATCAGCTCCCGCCAGCATGGCCAATTCCGCACAAGCAATGCCTGTACCTCGGTCATTGTGTGGATGCACACTGATACATACAGCGTCCCGCCATGAAAAGTGGCGACAGAAATGCTCAATTTGATCGGCATAAACATTGGGTGTATTAACCTCAACGGTTGCCGGTAAATTGACGATCATCGGCCTTTCATCACAAGGATGCCAAACAGCAGCAACCGCCTCGCAGATCGCCAAAGCAAATTCTGGTTCGGTAAAGCAGAATGTTTCAGGAGAATATTCATAACACCACTTTGTTTGCGGATGACTCTCACACAAAGCGCGGATCTGCCGGGTTGAATTGACCGCAAGCTGAATGATTTCCTCTTTGCTCTGACGGAAAACCAACCGACGGAATAAGGGGGCCGTAGCGTTATAAAGATGAACGGTGGCACGTTTAGCACCAATTAATGACTCGAATGTCCGCTCAATAAGATCTGCCCGCGCCTGAGTCAAAACCTGAATGGTGACATCATCAGGAATACGTTTTTCTTCAATGAGTTGTCTCACAAATCGAAAATCAGTTTGTGAGGCAGAAGGGAATGCTACTTCGATTTCTTGAAAGCCGCATTTGAGTAATTGTTCCCAAAACAACAGTTTTCGCGTGCTATCCATGGGTTCGGAAAGTGCCTGATTACCGTCGCGTAAATCGGTGGAAAGCCAGCGAGGTGCCTGCGTCAGACTATTATCCGGCCAGCGCCTATCGGCTAATGGCAGTGGTGGAAAGGGGCGATATTTTTGCGAAGGGTCTGTCAGCATGATAGATGTCCTGATGGTGTGTTTCTTTCATCCTGACAATTTTCCCTGCTGGCCGCTTCAGCATAACTGACAACAACTAGCGTAAATCCGACACGACATTTAATACATTAGCGTTTTTACGGCTCGAGTCCTGATATAGAAAGCAAGATCATGGCCTTATTTGACAGATAATCTACTATTAACATCCAGATGAGCATCAACCAGAGCGTCGAATTGCCCCTTAAGTATTTTAATTATTGTGATATAGGAAAGATAAAGCATGAATAAAAACTGGATATCTAAAACTCTGTTAGGTGCAATGGCCTTTGTCGGCACCATCACGCTAATTCCCACGGCACAAGCCTGTACCCGAGCTGTTTATCTGGGGCCGGAAAATTTAGTGATAACCGCCCGCTCGATGGATTGGAAAGAAGACCTTCATTCTGATTTGTGGGTATTCCCACGAGGAATGGAGCGCACTGGAAATGCGGGGCCAAACTCAGTGACGTGGACATCAAAATATGGCAGCGTGATCACCGCCGCCTATAATATAGCCACTACTGACGGCATGAATGAAAAGGGCTTGGTGGTGAATATGCTGTGGCTGGCTGAATCCCAATACCCAAAACCCACCCCGGCTAGACCTAATATTTCACTAGCGGCCTGGGGGCAATATGTTCTTGATAATTTTGCTACCGTTGATGAAGCTGTTAATAACCTTAAAAAAGAACCCATTACAGTATTAACCAGTAATGTCCCCGGCCAAGAAAGGCTTGGAACCATTCATCTCACGCTGTCCGATGCCAGTGGTGATAGCGCCGTATTTGAATATATTGATGGCAAACTCACTATTCACCACAGCCGGGAATATCAGGTGGTCACCAACTCACCGACCTATGACAAACAATTAGCGATCAACTCCTATTGGCAAAGAATTGGTGGCACCAACATGCTGCCGGGCACCAATAGCTCCAGTGATCGTTTTGTTCGCGCGCAATTTTATATTAATGCAATTCCCAAATATACCGATAAGCAACTGGCTACAGCGAGCGTACTGAGTGTTATTCGTTCAGTTTCTGTTCCTTATGGTATCAGCACACCGGATGAACCCAATATCTCCTCCACCCGCTGGAGAACCCTCTCAGACCAGAAAAATAAGATTTACTATTTTGAATCTACGTTGATGCCAAATACATTTTGGGTTGATTTTAATAAGATCGATTTTTCTCAATCTGCCGACGTGAAAAAGCTGAAGATCAATACTCCACAAGCGGCGCAATATACTGGTGATGTCTCATCACATTTCCAACCAGAAAAACCGTTTGTATTTGAACCTGTTATTCAGAAAACCTAACGTAGCCTGTTGGGCAGTAGAATAAAAACGGGGCGGGAATAACCCTAATGCCATTAGCATCGTGCTATTCTCGCCCCTGTTTATTGGCACCATAAACGGCATGATTCACTACGCCAGCCGCTAATGCAGCAGCGCCAACGATTCTGAAGTATTCGTCATTTTACCCATCACAAAAGCCAGATTAGCGGCAGCGACCAAAGAAGCGGCATGCGCATCCGTGCTCATTTGCTGCGCATTCAACAATCCATTGGCGGCCTCATTGGCCACGGTTATTGTGCCGACACCATTACGATAAGATTCCAGTGCGGCGTCATAGGTAATAAATGAGGTTTTCACCAGATTGAGTGCTGCCTGATTGGATTCAAGCGCAGAACGCAAGGTATCAGCCGCCACCACGATTTCACGCACGGCTAAGTCCTGCGTTTTCTTAAACCCTTCGGCAGCCACTGCCGCACGGGATTCAGCCTCTTTCACCCGTGCCGCGCGTATCCCGCCATCATAAAGAGGGACACTGACCCCGACCAAAATACTGGAAGATGAGGTTTGTTGGCTGATACCGGGCAAGCCCTGAATATCAAAACGCCCATCACCGCCCGCTACAGCTCCAGCCAGATAGACTTTGGGCAAGAAATCGGCCTCTGTTGCTTTGATACCCGCTTTGGCAGCTTCAACCGCCGCATAACTGGCTAACACATCTGGTCGCTGGGAAAGCGCCAGCCGAATCATTTTTTCGGTGGGTGCGCTGATCCCATTTGGCAAAGCCCGATCCTCGGCATACCCGACTTTCATATCCAATGACGGGGAAACCCCCATCGCACCCAGCAATACCTGATAAGCATCACGTTCACTGCCCTTTGCCATCACGCGACGTAACTCGGACTGCGCAACCTGCTGCTGCGCCAGCGCCACTTCAACGGTCGTCGCGATCCCATTTTTACGACGTTCCTCGGCAGCATCCTGAATTTTTAGGCTATTTTTCAGCGTTTGCTCTGCTATCTGGCGCTGAGTTTGTGCGGCGCCATATTGGAAGTAACTGCGAGTGACATCATAAATGAGCTTCTGGTGCATACCATTAAAGGTCACATTAGCCGCATAGGAAGTCTGTTTAGCTGCATCAAGCAGCGCGCTGCGCTGACCGAAATCAAAGATAAGCCACTGTAATGCCAAAGCAGGAACCACCGCACTACCGGAGGTTTTCAGATCCTTATCGCCGCCAATCGCGTAAGGTAACGGCGTGGTCGTACTTTGGTAGCCGCCAATCACACTCGCTGAAATGATAGGTAAAAATATCGCCTCCCCCATTCCTACCGCCAGTGCTGCTTGCCGCGCTTGTTGCCAGGCAATACGAGTATCTGGATTCTGACTTTGGGCGATATCAATCAATTCTGGTAACGAATAAGCACGGTCACTTTTTATGGTCGGCGGCGGAGCCAATTCCGCTACCAGCGGATTCGGTGGAACAGAAAAGTTACCGCTCCCCACCGAAGCATTGGCCTCAGGCGCCCAAGGTTCGGTATAAGATGCAGGTGCAAGATCCAAGCGATCTGTAGCACAACCGGCGATCAACATGCTCAGACTCAATACCGAGCCAGTCAAACTTATTTTCACTATCCGGGCCGTCAATACAACGTGCGTCATCATGTCATCCAATTCCCAGAAGTTCCTCAAGCCGCTTTATACGTTGTTGAATAGTCAGATCAATTGGCAATAATTCTTGCCGCAAGGATGTGCCATTCTGTTTTTGCTTGTTAGATAATGTCGTAGCATCGCCACCTGCCGAAAGCCGACGCAATTGTTCTACATCGGACGCCGATTTTTCAGTGGGGAGAAATAACACCGGGCATAATTTACCCATTTCGGCCAGTATTGCTTGTAAGCGCGCGCATTCTTCTCGCGAGGGGCGTAATTGCGCGGGCTCGAAGGGGATCAGCGCCAGTTCTTCTTGCGCACTGCTAATCTCCGCCTCAACAATGGTAGCCTCTCTTAGCGCCGCTGGCCGTGCTTCGGGCGATAATGCGGCTAAATTTGTTAGCGCCTTCAAGCTGTTACTGATATGTATACGCACCGCATCTGTAATCGCCACCGGCCATAATCGGGTGAAAATCATATACACCACCAGATTGCCCAGCAAAATACCCAGCACCCTATCCAGCGCTACGCCCAGATCAGTGCTCGGCCCAAAACCTTGCAATACCGTCAGCAAGAAGGCCAGCCCGACCTGCACTCCAGCATACGCGATGCGCTCACTACCACATGACACCCAAGCGGCCAGTAGAATGCAGCCAAACACCAGCGCCATCAATTGCCCAATATCATTCAGATGGGGAATGATGAAGATAATCGACAGCACCCCCATCAATGCCCCAATCAAGCAACCAATGATCCGTAATACGAGTTTATGCACCGTCTCGCCGGTGGTGCCCAGCGCCGCAACATAGCAGGTGATCATGGCGGTATGAATATCCTGCCAGTCCAATGCGGTGTAGATCAGATAGCAAATCAGCGCCGCGGCCGTAGTTTTCAGGGCAAACTGCTGATGAACAGGGTTGGTTAGGGCGTCTGCGGCAAAGAATGATGATTTAGGCGCATCCAAATCTTGCCCACTATCCCCTGTCGCTAGCGCTATCAGCGCGTTGCTGATTTCTTTTATTTCGCTACTGGCACTCTCGCTAGAAAAGTTAATAATATCAACCACATTTCCCGTAGAAATGGCCTGTGCTGTAGCACTACAATAGTTCGCCAGTTCGAGGCGAACATGTTCCGGTGAGGCTGCTGGTAAAGCCGAGGTTGCCAACAGCAACCGGTAACTGCTTTTTACCGCGCTCTCTAGCCAGGCCGCTTCAGCCGAGGGTCGCAGATGAAAAATACGCACAAAAAGCGCCCGTTGTTGATGTTCATTTTGTCCTTCTTGCAGCAGATCCCCTACACGGGCGAGGTTGGCGGCACTAGGTTCGCGCAATGCCTCCGCCACGGTAGATAGCCGCTCGGATAAACTGGCGCGCAATAATGTCTGAGGTGCCCGGCCAAGAAAAAGGTTGAAGCCAATAATCAACAACATCGGGGCAACAGCCATTAACCAGGCATACAACAGCCCCCGCGTTGCCACTTCCCCCATCGGAATATCACTCAGCAACGTCATCACAAAAGCAATCACCAGCGCAATAATACTCCCAACAGGGCCGAGTTTGCTGGCAGAGCCGAGATAGAGAAACAAAAATGAGCTAACAATCAAAGCCGCCATACGCAATGGCGCGGCTTCCAACGTGAAGTGGATAAGCAGGAATACCAAGCCAACGACCAGCGACACCAATATGGTGATAGCAATAGCCATCACCATGCTTTCTACACCATCCGGTTTCATCACGAAAATAATGAGATAGCAGCTGATCGCAGATTCTGGAATGCCGTACACCATGGCGACCAGAGCCATCAATGCGCAGAGCGCCGCTACCCGCCAGGCCATCGCCACTCGCCCAGGGAAATAGGCTAAATCAGCTTTTGCCTGGCGGATGATGCCGCCAAGGGTGCCGTCAGCAACCGTCGTCATTACGCACAATAACCACAGCAGTCGCCCCAACTCGCATCAGGTCCTCCGGCGGTTTTTCCAGACTGATTCTCACCGGGAAACGCTGAACAACACGTACCCAATTTAGTGACTTCGGCACATAAGGCAGACCACGCGGAATATTCAACATATCTTCAGAACTCACGCCCCAACCAATCCCCTCGACCCGCCCCTGAATTGCGCGCTGTCTGTCCGCCATGACATACACGGTAGCGCAATCGCCCACCTTGATATGCTTCAGTTCTGTCTCGCGGAAAAATGCCGAGGCATGCCAATGTTCGGTATTAATAAGCGTAAAAATAGCCTGATCCGGAACGACAAACTCCCCGGCGGCAACTGTCAGCCCGACGACTCGACCATCGTGGGGCGCACGCACTTGTGTATTCGCCAGTTCGCGTTCAGCAATCGCCAGTGCGGCTCGGCGTGCCACCACCAGCGCTTCAGAAGCAGCGGTGCTGCTGACCAAAGCCTCCGCGGCAAATGACTGTTTTAAAGCTTGTTTTAGGCTGACCTCGGCATCGTGTTTTGCCGTCGCCGCATCATCGACCTGCTGCGCGGTCACATAGCCTTTTGGGAGTAAAGGTTGCAGACGGGCTAATGTCTGAGTGGCTAACCTGAGGTTGGCCTGCGCTCGGACAATCTGTTCATTGGTGATCGCCGCATTGGATTGCTCCGCCACCACTGTCCGTTGCTGGGTATCGCGGGCGGCCTCCGCCATTTTTAGCTCGGCCTGCGCCTGTTCGACTTGTAGCCGATAAAGATCCGGTTCGATGGTGAACAACAGGTCACCCCGCTGAACCTTGCTGTTTTCCGTGACATTAATTGAGATAATACGCCCCGGAACCGCACTGACAACATGCACCACACTGGCCCCTAACTCGGCATCCTCAGACAACGGATTCAGTGTGGTCTGCCGCACCGAAAGCCAACCTAGTATTGCGGCCGCGATGATGATAACGCCAGCAACAATTAGCGCCAGTTGCCGTTTGCGCCCACTCCCCTGTAGTTTATTCATATTTATCATTCATCGCGTAAACAGTAATAGAGAACAGATAAATGCCACCGCAAGCGCCAGACAGACATACACCAACAGCCGCCATGGCAGCACATCATCAATACCAACTCGAATAAATACAACACGCGCAATCACTGCTGTGATTATTCCGATAAAAGCGCAAGCCATCCAAGAGGGAAAATAGGAACCGACCAACGAAAACGAGGGAGCCTCGGCACCTGAGCAACCACTCAGGGCGATAGCCGATAACAGAACCCATGGCCCAAGCCATAGATTCTGTTTTATGGCGCTTAAAAACAGAGAAAAAAGCCCCTGCTGCTTCCTGAGGGAAGTCATATTATTCATTGAACAACCTCAATTAACTCGCAACATCCCACCAGAAATTTAAGTTTATGATTATAAACAGCGGCTACGGATGGCTTCCTAAAGTATTTTTGAAAATTTGCCCATCTTTCATGATTAAACGGAATGCTTTCTCTGGCTGGGCAACAAGTTGGATATCATCCAGAGGATTACCATCGACCAGAATCAGGTCAGCCAGCGCACCATTTTCCACCACTCCCAACTTACCGGGGTAAGGATTTCTGGGGCCAGAGAAGGCACAAAGCTCAGCATTAACACGGGTTGCCATCTTGAGAATTTCAAGCGGAGAATACCAGCGGATCAACTTGGCTAATTGCGCACCTTGCCGGGTTGCCAGCCGGGCATCAAACAGAGTATCTGTGCCCCATGCGGTCTTAATGTTGTATTTTTTCGCCAACATATAAGCTGTATCCGTGCCAGCCACCATTTCGAGTTGCTTGGCTCGTGACGCCGGGCTTGCCATTGGTACTGCATCCTCGTCATCAAGGAAAGGTTGCAGGCTCCACCAGATACCTTTGTCTGCCATTAACTGAACAGTTTGCTCATCCACCAACTGGCCATGTTCAATGCACTTAACCCCACCGTTAATCGCCATAGTAACAGCCCGGGCAGTGTAGGCGTGGACAGTGACATAAGTGCCCCAGTTTTCAGCTGCTGTGACCGCCGCCTGAATTTCTGGAATTGAACCTTCCGTCACGCTGATAGAATCATACATGGAGGCTACACCGCCACCCGCCATATATTTGAGTTGCGATGCTCCTCGCATTAATTGTTCTCTGGCCCGCAATAATACTTGATCAGCGCCATCGGCAATCGCCGTCATGCCCACCCGCTCGGCATAACTTAGTGGATCAGAAGGGGTGTGCGGCAATTCACCAAGTAAACGAAAATCGCCATGCCCACCGGTCTGAGTAATGAATGCGCCCGAAGGGAAGATTCGCGGGCCAGTGGCAACATGCTCATCAATCGCGCGTTTCAGTCCAAAAACCGGCCCGCCCATATCACGCACGGTGGTAAAACCGCGCATCAATGTCGCGTCAGCTTCAGCAATGGCCAGCGCCTGAATATAGTTAAAATCCGCCGTCATGGCTGTCATCATCGACGGGCGGGCCATAATGGCATGCCAGTGGGCATCAATCAGCCCCGGCATCAATACGCCGCCGCCGCCATCAATGAGCTCCACATCCGCTGAGAGCGGTGTATCCGCAGGCTCAACCGATTTAATTTTGTTGCCTTCGACTAATACTCGTAGCCCATCGCGCAAGTGGTCTGAAACACCATCAAAGACGCGGACATTAATAAAAGCCACCACGCGCACCGTATTGGCAGCAACATCTCTTTTTTGTGGTTTTGCTCCCGATACCGCCGCCGCAACAATCGCCGGAGTGATAGGTGTTGATTGAGCCGCTTTCTGGGAAAACACCGTATTAATGCGCACGAATGCCGGACTATTACAGAGGCAACCTTCGCCATGCGTGTGAGGGAGCTGAATTAATGGCATATGAGACATAAAGTTCTCCTTAATGAACAGTCCCCCAATAAAAAATTCGAGGGCACGCTCTCGATCATAGAACAAATTTTCTCGCAACAGCTTATTTTTATGACAAAAATTAACTATAAATAGTGATAGAACTCTTATCCTGACCAGATAGCGCCGATAACTGCCTTTTTATTATTTGCCGGAATGAGCCTATAGGATCCTCTTTATTTCCCATATTAGGCAAAAATGCAGATGGTATATACCCTAAATAATTAGAGTTGCAGGAAAGCGGTAAATAGAGGCGAGCCTCGTGGACGGGCCGAGTAACGAATCTAGCTAATGCAGCACATACGGCTTGAAGTATGGCGGGGATATTTGCTCAGCTCCCTACCTTGGGCCATATCAAACTCTGGTAACCTAAAATCATTTATGACAATATACATAACATATATGTTTCGTATAGGTGTTGTATGGGAATTGTTAAAATCTCCGATTTGATGCATGAGAATCTTCGCATTGCCAGTAATGCCATGAGCCGGTCAATAAACGCACAGGCCGAGCATTGGCTCAAAATGGGTATGCTTGCCGAGCTTTATCCTCAGTTGAGCCATCACGAGCTTGCTCGCGCGCTGGTTCAGGTGGAATTACAGGGTGGAGCGGACATTGCCAGAATCATCCAGAGTGAATCCCATATGCTTAATAAAGAAGAGAATGCGCAATGACAGCAGTAAAAATCCACTCACCAGCAGAAATTGAAATGGCGCGTGCCGCTGGCCAAACCGCCGCAAAAGTGCTGGAAATGATCACACCCTATGTCCTTGCCGGGGTCACAACGGATGAGATTGACCGGTTGTGCCACGATTACATCGTTAACGAACTGAAAGTTATCCCTGCCAATATTGGCTATCACGGCTATACGCACACAGTTTGTACCTCGGTGAATCATGTGGTCTGCCACGGAATTCCTTCCGATAAAAAACTCAAAAATGGCGATATCGTGAATATTGATGTCGCCATTATTAAAGATGGTTGGTATGGCGACACCAGTAGAATGTACTTTGTCGGTGAGCCTTCTGTAAGAGCTAAACGACTGGTAGATATTACTTATTTGTCGATGGTGGCAGGAATTAAGGTGGTACGTCCAGGAGCAACACTCGGCGATATCGGGGCAGCGATTCAACAGGTGGCGGAGGGTGCTGGTTTTTCCGTCGTAAGGGAATATTGTGGTCACGGTGTGGGTCAGGAATATCATACTGCGCCACAAATTCTGCACTACGGGACACCAGGTGTGGGCATGCCGCTTAAAGCAGGGATGATTTTTACCATCGAGCCAATGATTAATACTGGTAAAGCGGCCACTAGCGTACTTGCTGATGGTTGGACGGTGGTCACCAAAGACCGCTCCCTTTCAGCCCAATGGGAACACACCATTGCGGTAACAGAAACCGGCTACGACCTGCTGACGCCATGGCCAGAGGGCACCGGAGAATACGCCGCAATTTAATAATCATCTTATTCGTAGCGGACAACCTATTCGTGGCAGACAACTGAGCCACGAATAAGGGAAAAGTCGCCGCTCAGTGCCTTAGCGGTAATAAACCGCGATATGCTGATCTTGCACTTTTTCGATCTTGATTTTTATATCAAAAATTTCTTCGAGGATATCCGGCTGCATTATTTCTTCAGGTGCTCCACGATAGATAACCTCGCCATCTTTCATGGCAATAATATGGTCGGAATACGCAGAAGCGAAGTTAATATCATGAATAACCAATATGATGGTTTTATTTAATTCATCTGCTGCGCGCCGCAATTGCTTCATCATCGCGACACAATGCTTCATATCCAGATTATTTAATGGCTCATCCAGCAAGATATATTTCGTATCCTGACACAACACCATGGCAACATAAGCGCGTTGCCGTTGCCCGCCTGACAATTCATCAAGATAGCGGTCTTTCAGCGGAACCAAATTGAGAAACTCCATCGCCGCATCAATATGTTGGCGATCATTTTCATTAAGCCGCCCTTTCGAATAAGGGTAACGGCCAAATCCAACCAAATCCGCAACTGTCAGTCGGCTGGTAAAATGATTTTCCTGCCGTAATACAGAGAGAATAGTCGCCAGCTTATCGCCAGAGGTTTTGGCAACATCCAGCCCATTAAACTGAACATGCCCGAGATCAGGTGTCAGTAAACGGCTCATAATCGACAATAACGTCGACTTACCCGCGCCATTTGGCCCAATGATTGATGTTATACCACCAGAAGGAATGCTCTCATTTATATTATTGAGTACCGTTGTATTCTGGTATTTTTTATTAATATCAGTTAGTTCAATCACACCGGAGCCTTTTTTATTAAAAGATAAATAAACAGCGCGCCACCTACAAATTCAATGACCACGGAAAGCGTTCCCGACATGTTCAATAAACGTTCGAGGATTAATTGCCCACCGACCAGCGTAATAACCCCTAGCAGAAAGACCCCCGGCAGCAAATATTGATGCCGGAATGAACCCACCAGTGGATAAGCCAGATTAGCGATAAGCAAACCTAAAAAGGTTAATGGCCCAACCAGCGCCGTCGATATAGCCACCAGCAATGAGACCAGCAGCAAAATAACAGTGATTCTTTTCTGGTAGGCTACGCCCAGATTAATCGCAGTATTTCTACCCAACGCAATAATATCGAGAGAATGGCGCATACGCCAAATGGCAATCGCCACGATAATAATTATCCCAGTAGAAAGGGCAATAATTTCCGGCGCAGCTCGCGTGAAGGTGGCGAAGACCCTACCCTGCAAAATCGCAAACTCTCCTGGTGAGAGCAGGCGCTGCATCAAGCTGGATAAACTGCGGAACAAGGTGCCACAAACCAACCCGACCAATAATACCTTGTGAAGGTTGATCCCAACGCCGGTCAGCAACCAGCGATACAGAAATACCGAGAACAGCAGTAACAAAGCCGACTCACAAAGGAATTTTCCTGTTATTCCTAATACCCTGAATCCATTAGCATCGACAAAAAAGATCAACATCGTTTGGATCAGAATAAACAAAGCCTCAAGCCCCATGACTGACGGCGTCAAAATACGATTATTAGTCACTGTTTGGAATAACACGGTAGCAATACCGGCGGCAAATGCGACCAATATCATGGTGGCTAAAATAAGACCGCGATGCACCAAGACATACTGGATATTGCCCCTAAGATTAATTGTCATGAAAATGATAATCGCGACAAGGGCGATAACACTCAATAACAATAATCGCTTTGAGGGTGAGCTCAATGTTTTGCTGCTCTCTTGGGAAAGAGAGCCTGATGAAGAATACTCATTAACCTGCATGACGTTTTGTCCTAACAATTAATAATAGGAAAACGAGTGCGCCAATTGCGCCCAGAATAACGCTGGCAGGTATTTCAAACGGATAACTAACTAACCGACCAATAATGTCACATAGAACCACCAAGCCACCGCCACACAACGCCACCCAAGGGATGGTTCGGCGCAAGTTATCGCCCATAGCCATACTGACAATATTGGGAACAATTAACCCGAGGAAAGGTAGCACGCCAATCACCACCACCACTACGCCACTGACAATGGCAATAATGGACATTCCCATCAGCATAACCCGTTGATAATTCAAGCCGACATTGACGGAGAAATCCCGCCCCATTCCGGCGACAGTAAAACGGTCGGCTATCAAGCAGGCAATCAACGTCAATGCGCCCACGATCCACAGCAGTTCATAACGGCCCTGTAGCACTCCTGAGAAATCACCTGATTCCCAACTGCCCAATGATTGCAGCAGATCAAACTCCATTGCCAGGAAGGTCGTCACTGCGCTAAATACCGCCCCCAGCATGATACCGGTCAACGGCACCATCAGCGCCGATTTCATTCTCATTCGTGCCAGCAACAGCATAAACAGTGCTGTCCCACCCATAGCAAATACAGTGGCAACCAACATCTTAACCATGACCGGAGCCGCGGGACTAAACACCATGACTAATAATAATCCGAGACTGGCCGACTGGGTGGTACCTGCAATCGAAGGTTCGACAAATCGGTTCTGAGTAAGCATCTGCATAATAAGGCCAGCAACACTCATAGCACTGCCCGCCAAAACTAATGCTAGCGTTCTCGGCACACGACTTATCAAAAAAATATCGCGCATGTCAGGGTCTGACCAGACTTCAGCCAATGTGACATTCCCAACACCAATAAACAGACTGCATGTCATTAGGCCCAGTAAAATAACCAGGCCAGCAATAAAGCTAAGATTTTTCATCAGTGAGAATTACTGCGCAGAGGCTTGTTTATCCAGCACTGAACTGATTTTATCCATCAGTTGCATATAACTCTGCACACCACCGGCAATATAGAGCGAAGCTGAATCAAGATAAATCACATGATTATTTTGCCATGCTTTGGTTTTATGAATCAGCGGGTTATCCAGAACCTGTTGTGCCGATTGGTTTTCAGTACGGCCAATCGCATTATCGCGGTCAAGGACAAACAGCCATTCAGGGTTGGCATCAAGAATAAATTCGGAGGTGACCACATTGCCATGATTACCGGCTTCAGTGAAGCTGGCCGCTGGTGTGAATCCTAACTCGTCAAAAATAAAACCAAAACGCGAGCCCGGTGTATAAGCAGACATTTTTCCACCACTGACCATCACCAACATGGCAGATCCGGCGTTAGCTGATTTCTGTTTAATAGCATTAATCTGAGAGGTAAATTTACCCAACAGAGTTTTCGCTTCTTCTTCTTTACCAAAGATAGAGGCTAATTGCTCCGTACGCTGAGTCAGACTTTGGGTAAAATTCTTAGGATCGATATCCAATGAGATGGTCGGGGCAAGAGCGCTAAGTTTGTCATAGGCATCTTGAGCACGGCCACCCGCAATAATTAGGTCAGGTTTAGCTTGGCTAAGAGCTTCATAATCCGGTTCAAATAATGTTCCCGCATTCAGATATTCTGCACCAGTGTATTTGGATAAAAAGGCCGGAAGATGGGTGCTGGTCTGGGGTACACCAGCCACTTTGATATTCAGGGCATCGGCAATATCCAATGTAGAGGGGTTCAATATGATGACTTTTTGCGGATTAAGCGGAACCTGAGTGGTGCCCTGTGCATGTTCGATACTGATTTTTGCTGTTTCTTCAGGGGCCGTAGAGGAATTATCACACCCGGTAAGCACCGCAGTAAGTGCCAGTAATGATGAAAATAAAGCTAAACGTAATCGCATTTTCTCTCCTGAAAAGTAGGAATGTGGATATCCTTGATTGGGAACGCCAATGATTTGCATTACTAATATCAGGATAATACCGATATATGACAGGGATTAACAGAAGAGAAAGCCCGCGAAGGCGGGCTGGGAAGGAAAATGAGACTTAACGACTAAAACCAATATTGTCATCAATGACGGCATTGGGGCCAATAGGCACTCTGCCTGGTTTACCCAGTTGCAATTTATTGAACACAATTTTGTCCCGCCATACTTTACGCAGAAAATCTTCAAACACCTGAATAGTCAGTTGCTCACCAGGGCAGCGGCGATAACTGAAGCCAAAAGGCGCAAATCCTGCATAGTCACATACGGGTTTTGCTTTGCCGTCGACCACACCAAATACCGTACCAAAACCGCTGTTCGTCACCGCGACATTGCGACCATCTTTTACCGCCAACGAGGTGATATCAAACGGGCAACGAGCAAGACCAATTTGCTGACATTTCTCTTCGGTTATTTCAGCGCTAGTGGGCACCTTAAGATAGCGATCGGGAGAGAACTCGTCAGGATCTTTCCAGTGAACGGGGCTAAAACTGGTGCTGGTGTGTGGTGTGCTGATATAGCTATGGCGTTCAAAAGGCAGACCAAATCGTTTGTGAGGCGACTCCCCATAAGCGGAGGTTCGCGCATCTTCAACCGCAGAAATACTGCCGCCATTCGGTGAGATAGTGCGGAATAACTCCATAACAAATAATTCTAACGGTGTGTAAGGCGCACCATTGGCATTATCGAAATCACCGCTCATGGTCTTTTTAAATGCTTCGCGTACTGTTGGGTCACCTTCATTTTCACTCAACCGCGACATAATACCGAATAGAGTATTGCCCCATTGGCTGAAAGCTACAAAGTTATGGAAGCATTCAAACACGATATCTTTCTTACTGAAATTTTCACCATTACCGGCATTTTTCAACCAATACCACACCATGGTTTTTTCTGGGTTAGCCGTCCGCCCGTTATTAATGTCGTCAACACGTTCATCAATCCATTGTTTGAGGAAATCGAGTTGTTTGCGTACTGTCATGTAGTTTTCATAAACAATCGGCTGTAATGGATCACGGTAGGCTAATACCGTATTGAACGACTCACCAATCTCTCGGACTTGTTTCGGAATGGCATCACCTTTAACCCCTAAATGTAGATCCCAATAAATATCAAAATAATAATCTAAATAGTGGCGCATAAAGGGTTTATTGGCGAACTGGGGCTCCATTAATTGATCAAAAAATGCCACCACTTTATCCCCATACATCGGGCGGTACAGATCCGTTGTCACAGCCGTGAAATAAATACGTTTGCGAAGATTATGTTCTCCGCGTTCCTCTAAACCTTGCAGAAAAACAGTCACTCCTTCAGAGGGCGTAGGTTTCCAGTCTTTATAAATTAAGCCCCAAAGATCATAAGGTAAGGCATTCTCTTTGGTAAAATTCAGATCGATCATCGGTAACATCGGCCTTTCACCCTCATAAAAACTAGTCAGGAAGAAAGGAACGACGGCATTTTCTACATAAGCTCTATCAAAATTAGCGGGAATAGTTTCACGAAAGCGTGCCAGCGCTGCTGCTATTTTATCGGGCAATGCATGCTCTCCTGTTGCTGCATTACCTGCTGCTGCCACGGCTCCAGCGGTGGATGTCCCTGCAGCTAAACCTAACGCCGCAGCTCCTTTCAAGAATGTACGTCTTTCCATATCTGCACTCCTCACATTGAAAATAACACAGGCCAGTTATTGGTTTTTTTAATAAAATATAAACGACGTTAATATATTTATATTCCACCACTGAATATAGCGACCTAAATCACATTTGCATTATTTCTGAGTCACAGTTTTGGCTGAGATCTTTCTTATTATTTATCATTCCAAACCAATAAAAATGCAAGATTAATCTTGTATTGAAACCAATAAAAAATGCTAACCACATAAGAATATTAATTAAAAACAATCTCATGTTAAATACTTAACCTTAAGTAAGAATCATAAATTTAAATTTCTTTTTTTTGAATTAAAAATCTGTATTTAATCAATTATTCAACACTTTTAGTTATCATTATTTAAATAATACTATATCCCACTAAAACTATGTGGTTAATCGGCGTTAAACTCGTTTTTTACCAAAACTGGCGTAGGGTCATCCTGATAGTTTGAGATTCAGGCTGCTGTGAGGGTTTAGCAACAACACGTTCGTAATTCATAATAATATCACCTCCGCTCCATGCCCTTATGCCTATTCCCGTGCCTAATCTCAAGGTATTGGCCGCATTATCCTGAGCAATATTATCAATATGGGTTTCACCACCAACATTGTAATAACTGTCAAGAGATAGCCATATTTCAGGTGTAATATTACGGCTGGCATGACCTTCAATAACAACTAATGGGTCTTGGCCTAGCTTAGAGGCACCCACGACTTGGTAGTTATCATTAGTGGTAAATACCGTCGTGGTGATATAGGTCTCAAGCCACGTCCAGCCTTGGTCTGGCGTGTAACTATAATTCATTGTTGGCGAGAAAACCCAGCGGTTTGAACTCGGGTTAAGAGCAGAGTGAGCATCATATTCACCCAATGGAGTTCCAAGATAAAAATGAAAACTGGAGAATGTCTCAGGAATAAAAGACCGAAATTGTTCGCGGCCCAATGCCGGGCCGCCAAATAAATTTATCTGCCACAACATGCCAATATCAGAGATTCCTCGAGTAGAAGCACGAAAGTCACCGGAATGGGTTTCAACATAACGGTAAGGGAGCACCAAAGAAAGGCCGCCCGTCCTCCCCCAGTAATCCATCGTCCGGGTAAGCATAAAAGATTGAGATAATACATTTGCCCTAACATCAGAGGTAATATCCATACCATCTTCGGGTGTCACCGATGATGAATAACCTGCATTGTAAAATCCAAGCCACGCATCAATAGGTGCATTCAGATAATCACGAGCAGACCCACAAAACGCGGTAATGGGGAAAAAAGCCGCGGTAAGATAAACTAATGGGTATAATTTGGGATCAATATACATGATTGCTATTCTCACTTAATCAAGGAGACACTCAGCTATTTATACTCTCGGTTAAATACTAATTTCCAGATAATTCTAATCACAACAATCACAATAAAAGTGTTTAAACGTTATTTTTAATATATCCAGACAATAAATCTATCCATTTAAAACGATAAAACGCGGGCCACCTCTTTGGTATTATTATATTTAACGAGAAAAAACTCGATTATCTAGATATAACGATCGGACTGAAGTTCGGCAATTTCTACGTCAATATCTATCCTGTTCAGTGTGATGAAACCCGGCCAGAACAAGAGAGACAAGGGTTATTGAATGTCCAACTTAAGATACTTACCGATGTGTTTGTTCATTATTCTACTGTGAAAAACAAACCAATTGTTGCTTTGTGTAGCGCCATTTGAGTAAAGATATATCTGTTTTTTATTCTTGCCTTGCAGCTAGCTTTGCTGCGCTCACCCGCAAAAAACGTGCAAATATCGAACAGATATATGACAATTTTGTGAACAATCACTGAAGTAAGAATAATTAATTTGACCTATCTACGCGGGTAGATACACTAAAAGGACGAGTTAAGATTAATGTTATCTAATGTTTTCTCGTCAAACTCAGATTCGCTTGTTTGACCCCGGCGACTGAGTAAAAGGCCAATAAACACGCATTGACGCGTGAACATGATGCTTCAACACCAGGGGAACCTTTTTAATGACTTCACTAAATAGCTCGGCGGCAGACAATGCTCCATCAGAGAGCATGGCTGCAGAAGAGCGCTTGGCTACGCCTGAGGGTCGCAAAGACTTTTGGCGCGCAAGCTTTTCTTGCTGGCTCGGTACCGCCATGGAGTATGCAGACTTTGCACTTTATGGTTTAGCGGCTGGCATAATATTTGGTGATGTCTTCTTCCCTGAAGCAACACCTGCAATCGCGTTATTATCCAGCTTTGCCACCTACTCTGTCGGTTTTATTGCCCGCCCTATTGGCGCGCTGCTGTTCGGTAGATTAGGGGATCGCAAGGGCCGGAAAGTGGTTATGATTACTACCATCACCTTGATGGGTGCCTCCACCACCCTGATTGGTCTAATCCCAAGCTATGCTTCTATCGGCTTGTGGGCTCCGGCCTGTCTGGCCTTCTTGCGCTTTATGCAAGGGTTGGGAGCCGGTGCCGAACTGTCTGGTGGTGCGGTGATGTTGGGGGAGTATGCCCCCGCCAAAAGACGCGGTTTGGTCTCGTCTATTATTGCATTAGGTTCTAACAGCGGTACGCTGCTGGCGGCACTCGTGTGGTTGCTGGTCTTGCAAATGGACAAGCAAACTCTGCTCGATTGGGGCTGGCGTATTCCATTCCTGTCCAGCATTTTAATCGCCGGTGCTGCGCTGTTTATTCGTCGCCACATGCGCGAAACCCCGGTGTTTGAACGCCAAAAACTGGTATTGGAACAACAGCGCCAACAAGCATTGGCGCAGGGGCGTGAACACACGGCTGAAGTGGATAACCGCACTTTCTGGCAGCGCAGTAAATCATTTTGGATCATGGTGGGCTTGCGTATTGGCGAGAATGGCCCGTCTTATCTGGCTCAGGGCTTCATGATCGGTTATGTGGCCAAAGTGCTGATGGTGGATAAATCAGTGCCAACTATGGCGGTGTTCATTGCGTCCTGTCTGGGCTTCCTGATTATTCCACTGGCGGGCTATCTGTCAGACCGCTTTGGCCGCCGTATTACCTACCGCTGGTTCTGTCTGTTATTGATTATCTATGCTTTCCCGGCATTTATGCTGCTGGAAACCCGCGAGCCTATTATCGTGATGGGGACTATCATTGTGGGTATGGGTTTAGCATCACTGGGTATCTTCGGGGTGCAAGCCGCGTGGGGAGTGGAGCTGTTTGGTGTGACTAACCGCTATACCAAGATGGCCGTCGCCAAAGAATTAGGCTCTATTCTGTCCGGCGGGACTGCGCCATTGATAGCAGCGGCCATGTTGACATTCACTGGCCACTGGTGGCCAATTGCGCTGTACTTCGCCGTAATGGCCGGGATAGGGTTCGTCACCACGTTCTTTGCCCCAGAAACGCGCGGGCGTGATCTCAACTTGCCAGAAGATGCGATTTAACCTGGCGAAATAGATTTCGGGGTTACTGACAGGACTTATTTATCACAAGGTGAGTGAGGGGATTACCGCACCCAGGGGCACTCTGGCGATTGGCATCGCTACGGCCCCAACGGCACGTTTCCCCTTCATTTGACTTTGCCAGCAGCCTGATTCCCGATATTGTATTAAGTAAATGAAAGGGTTGTATGGCATCTGTATTCAGATTAAGTAGGTAAATTTGGTTAACCCGCAGTCTCGTCGTATTACACGTTCTGATGTCGCACGCGAAGCAGGTACTTCTGTGGCGGTAGTCAGTTACGTCATCAATAATGGGCCGCGGCCAGTTGCCCCAGCCACCAAACAGCGTGTGCTTGATGCCATTCAAGAAACCGGTTACCGCCCCAATGAGATAGCCCGTTCATTAGCTCGCGGCACCACTCAAACCTATGGTCTGATTGTTCCTAATATTTCTAACCCTTTTATTTCTTCCATGGCCCATGCCCTGCAACGTGAAGCCTTTGCCAATGGGCAAGTGTTATTATTGGGAGATGCGGGCGATGACCGGCAGCGCGAACGCGAACTTATCAATAATCTGCTACATCGTCAGGTTGATGGTTTGTTGTATACCAGTGTTGACCGCCATCCCTATATCGAATTAATTCAAGCTACTGGCACCCCCTTTGTCATGCTCGACCGCGTCGATGCTGCACAACAAATCTGTGCCATTCGTGTGGATGAACGCGCTGCCGCGTTTCAAGCAACTCAGCATTTGATTGAACATGGTCATAGCGATATCGCCATTATTTGCGGTCCACTGGATATGCTCAATACTCAAGATAGGTTGAATGGCTGGCGCGATGCATTGCAACAAGCGGGGCTAAGGGTGCGCAATGAGTGGATTTTCCCGACCACATACACCCGCCCTGGGGGTTATCAGGCCGCACAGCAGATGTTGAAAGGGCCATTGCCGCAGGCGTTATTCACAACTAACGAATTACAGGCGTTTGGCTGTTTGCGGGCCATGTCCGAGCATAATCTGACCGCCCCGAAAGATCTGGCGCTTATCTGTTTTAACGGCACCATTGAGTCTGAATATAACGTGCCTTCCTTAACAACCGTGCGCCAGCCGTTGGATATCATGGCGAAAACCGCTATCGAGATGCTAAAAAACTGGAGCGGTGAGCCGACGATTCGCGAGTTTGATTTTTCGCTGCAAATCGGTGAATCCTGTGGTTGTTCCCGTCTCCAAAGAAATTGGCATTGCAGCTAACCCTCCAACAGCTTCAAGTACGAAGGGTATGAAGCTAAAGAAATTGCTTTCCCATTATAAAAAGATAAAAAATATGCGTTTAATTATTGATTGTGACCCAGGAAATGGCGTACCCGGCGCCAATGTCGATGATGGTTTAGCCTTAGCGCTGGCCATCGCCGCCCCAGAAATAGCGTTAGAATTAGTGACTATCGTGGCGGGAAATACCCCAAGCGAAGTCGGATTTTCTGTTGCCCATGATTTAATGACCCGTTTGGGATTGAATATCCCCATCATGCGGGGCGCGTCACAAGCGCTGGTAGAGCCTGCTGCACTGTGGCGCGACAAGCTGGATAATGGCGCGGCCAGAAATGGATTAACCGCACTTTGGCACCAAACGCCCCGGCCCCCCATGGTGGCCTCCAATGCGCCCTTAGCGGCCCATGCCATCGGCGAATTAATTTGCAATAACCCCGGTGAAATAACCTTGGTGGCTATCGGCCCACTGACAAATATCGCCCATGCCATGCAACTTTACCCACAAATGGCGTCATCGGTGGCAGAAATTGCTATCATGGGAGGTGTGTTTAATGTCGATGGCTACCTTAAAGACACCAATTTTGGTATCGATCCCGAAGCCGCGCATGTGGTACTGACCAGCGGTGCTAACATTACACTGGCGCCTTTGGATGTCACCACGCAGACCCAAATGCTGCATCAGGATTTAGATAGAATTGCACAAATTGACTCTGTACTCAGCCGTTATCTGGTGGAGACTTTGCGCCCGTGGATAAGCTACTCGATGCAAACACGGCAACTACCGGGTTGCTGGGTTCATGATGCCCTGGTCGTTGCTTGGTTGCTGGATAAAAGTATCGTGACCACCGCCAGTGATTATGTCGATGTCGCGCTGGAGGGGGTGCTGACCCGCGGGATGACTTTGCGTTTTAGCCCAGAGAATCTGCGTTTGAATGTCGGTATTCCGGCACCGCAGGGAACACCCGTAAAAATTCTGCAATCCGTTGATAATAAAAAGCTCTTGGATACCATTTACCAATCATTGAGCAATTTCACCTAATTTGATCGGAGCTATTCACCGCCACTGAGACTCACTATGCTGACACTGCTTCATCTGCTTTCTTCTGTCGCCCTGCTGGTGTGGGGCACACACATCGTCCGCACCGGTATTATGCGAGTTTATGGTGCCGATTTACGCCGGGTACTGAGCGCCAGCATCCAGAAAAAACCGACTGCGTTTATGGCCGGGATTGGCGTCACCGCGCTGGTGCAAAGCAGTAATGCAACCGCGTTGCTGGTTATTTCGTTTGTATCGCAAGGGCTGATTTCATTGTCACCCGCGCTGGTGATTATGTTAGGGGCAGATGTCGGGACAGCGCTGATGGCGCGGGTGCTCACCTTTGATCTCTCCTGGCTATCGCCCTTGTTGATTTTGGGCGGGGTGATCGTCTTCCTCGGCCAACGTAAAGCCCGCGTGGGCCAAATGGGGCGAGTCTGCATTGGCCTCGGGCTGATTATTCTGGCACTGCAACTGATTGTTACAGCTGCCGGGCCAATTACACAGGCGACCGCAGTTCAGGCCATTTTTTCCTCCCTGACCGGTGATACCATTCTGGCCCTGTTGATTGGTGCGCTGTTCGCCATGATCAGTTATTCCAGTTTGGCTGCCGTACTACTGACCGCGACACTCGCCGCTACCGGCTTAGTGCCACTGAACATCGCGCTCTGTATTGTGATTGGTTCAAATCTCGGCAGCGGATTGCTGGCCTTGATCAGCAGCCGTGGGCAGAATGCCGTCTCTCGCCAAGTGGTGCTGGGGAGCCTGCTATTTAAAGTTATCGGCTGTATCTTAATTGTTCCTTGGGTCAATATGTTAGGAAAATGGCTATTCGGGCACAGTTTACCCGCCGCCGAAGTGGTCATTTACTTCCACGTTTTCTATAACCTGCTGCGCTGTTTATTGATGCTGCCATTTGTGGGAGTGATGGCACGTATCTGTGCCCGGTTGATCAGTGATGCTCCCAATACCACCCAGCCCTTTGCACCGCGCTATCTGGATATCACCGCTATCGACACTCCGTCACTGGCCTTAGCCAACGCCGTGCGGGAAACCCTACGCATGGGTGACGTGCTGGAGCAAATGCTGTTTCGCTTTAAAGAAGTGTTGGAGGGGAATAAACAACAAAAGCATGAAGTCAGCTTGTTGGAAGATGAAGTCGACATGCTGTATAGCGCGATAAAACTGTATTTAGCCCAAATTCAGCAAGATGAATTAGGCGAGATTGATTCACGCCGCTGGGCGGAAATCATTGATACCGCAGTCAATCTCCAGCAGGCGGGTGATATTATTGGCCGCATGACTTCGGATGTCGCCGCCAAGTCGCTCAATGCGCGCAAACCATTTTCAGCCGAAGGGTTTGAGGAATTAAATACCCTCCATGCCCGGCTGGTCACCAATCTTGATTTGGGCATGTCGGTATTTTTATCTAGAGATATCAATAATGCTAAGCGTCTGCGCCGTGCCAAGCACCGTTTCCGCTTGCTGAACCGCCGTTACTCTCATGCTCACGTCGAGCGCCTGCATCAGCAAAACGTTCTGAGCATTGAAACCAGCAGTCTGCATATGGGGCTATTGGGGGATATGAAGCGTTTGAACTCGCTGTTCTGCTCAACCGCCTATCATGTGCTGGAAGTGCAGGAAGAAGCACTAGATTAAGCCATAAAATGGCGAAAGGGAGCGATCTATCGCCCCCTCCCGTTTAACCACAGCTTATTTTTTCGCCGCAGATAAGCAGATAGTCCGCGTCAACTCATATGATTTTACAAAGGAGCTGATTGGCAAGAATTCAAATGGCGAATGGAAGTTATGCGCACCAGTGAAATAGTTGGGTGTTAACAACCCTTTGCTGGATAACGCCGCGCCATCCGTCCCGCCTCGCATCGGAATGACATTAGGCTCAATCCCCAACTGCGCCATGGAAGAGAAAACAAGCTCAATTGCTGTTTTATCTTCACCAATGGAATTGCTGATATTGCTGTAAACATCGGTCACTGAATAGCTTAACTTGGCGCGTGGATAGCGGGCAGAGATCTTTGCCACTGCCGCGCCAATTGAAGCTTTACGGGCCGCAAAGGAAGCATTATCAAAATCACGAATGGCAATTTTCAGTTTGGCGCTGTTAGGGTTAGCCACCATATCCGTGAACCAAACATAACCTTCCCGCCCTTCGGTGTGTTCTGGCGTCTGTTGCGGGTCAAATTCACTGATAATGTCATAAGCGACACGAATCGGATTGATCAGCACATTCTTGGCTGACATGGGATGTGCCGTCACACCCACAATATCAATCTCCGCCGAGGCCGCATTGAAGTTCTCATACACCACTTCGCCCAGTTCACAGCAATCGATGGTATAAGCAAAATCAACATCAAAGCGCGCCAGATCCAGCGCTTTGGCACCGAGTAAGCCAATCTCTTCATCTGGCACAAATGCCACAATAATATCGCCGTGCTTATCATCCGCGCTCAAGTTTTCCAGCAGTGTCATCACCACCGTTACTGCCGCTTTATTATCCGCCCCCAACACACTGGTACCATCGCTGAAAATAATCTCTTCATCCTGATAACGTAGAATTTCCGGGTGTTCCGCCGTGCGCAGATAGATGCCCTGCTCCGGATTCAAGCACAGGTCGCTGCCGGTAAAGTGCAAGCGCTGAGGATGGATATCGGCTGACAAACCAACATCAACGGTATCAATGTGAGTGATAAAACCAATACGTGGCGCTGTAGGCTGGTTACCCGGTTTACGGGCAGTTACCGTCGCATGTTCATCAATGACGATATCTTCCAGCCCCAACTGCCGCAGTTCATCGGCCAACATTTGCGCCATCTTATGCTGCCCCGCCGTGCTCGGCAGTGTGCTAGCGGCGGCGTCACTCTGACTACTGACGGACAGATAGCGGAAAAAACGTTGAGTGAGTTGTTCTGAGAGTGCGATTGTCATTTATTATTCCTTATTCATTTTATTTTTTAGACGGTTAGTGAGTCGCCGGGTAGGTATAGCCGCTCTGGAACCCTAATGGAATCCCTAATCCCCAGAACAAATACAGCATCAGGGTGAGCACAATTGTCAGCCCAAGAGTATAAGGCAGCATCATGGCGCAGAGTGTTCCCACCCCAGTCTTAGAGCAATACTGGCGGCAATACATAATGATTAAAGGATAGAAGGCAAACATCGGTGTCGAGATATTGACAGTGGAACTGACGCGGAAACTGGCCTGCGTCAGTTCCGGCGAAATACCTACCGCCATCAACATCGGTACTAATACCGGTGCCAAAATCGACCATTTTGACGATGCTGAAGTAATAATAATATCCAACGCGCAAGACAGTAGAATCACCCCTAAAATAGTGAATCCAGCGGGCATCGCCAAGGTCCGCAACAAGTCAGCGCCCGAGATTGCGAGCAATGTGCCGATATTAGAATGACTGAATGAATATAGGAACTGGGCGCAGAAGAAACTGAAAACTAAAAACGAGACCAATGAGCGTGTGATGTTTTCCATGCTGCTGGTGACATCTTTAGTGCTTTTAAAGGTGCCCGCGCTGAAACCATAAATCAGGCCGGGAATGGCGAACATGAAGAACAGCAGCGGGACAATGGCTTGCATGATAGGCGCGTCAGGGCGGGTTAAACTCCCCTCTGGTGAGCGCAATAAAGAGTTCTCCGGGTACAATGCCGCCGCCAGACCAATCAGCATCAATAGCATAGTCAGCCCCGCTTTTTTAAATGCTTTGCTCTCGCGCGGAGTCACTTTTTGCAGTTCATCATGGTTATGTAGCACACTGAGATCGTCATTCAGGGGCATCGACTTGATCAACCGCGGCTCGACAATTTTCTCAGTAATAAACCAACACACCAGAATCACGGCAAATGTACTGCCAAAGCTGAGGAAATAGTTACATAGCACATTGACGTTATAACTCGGGTCAATAATATGTGCCGCGCCCTGAGTAAAACCCTGCATGATAGGGTCAATAATCGATGGGGTATAACTGGCCGAGAATCCACCCGCCAACCCGGCAAAAGCCGCGGCAATTCCAGCAAGCGGATGGCGGCCACTGGCATAAAACATCATGGCCGATACTGGCATTAAAATCACATAAGCCGAATCAGATGCAACATGGCTGACCACACCAATAAAAATGACCGCCGGTGTCAAAATGCGCTGGGGTGTCACATTAAGCATCTTTTTCAACATGACCTGAATAAAGCCACTGCCCTCGGCAATCCCAATGCCCAGTGTTGCGACAATAGTAATTGCCAATGGTGGGAAGTTAATAAAGTTTTTGACCATGGTGGTAATAAAGGTCACCAGCTCAACTGGTGCCAGCATATTGGTCACTTTGATCTGCTCACCAGTCAGCGGATGATAATAATCAAAATTGATAAATGACAATCCAAAAGAAAGCACCCAGCACACACCCAGTGCATAAATAAATAGCATGGTGATATCAGGCATCGCATTACCGATGCGCTCGATGGTATTAAGTATTCCGGTTTGCCGGTTTTCCTGCGGTTCTACTGATGACATATCCTGTCGTTTCCCTTTAAAGAGGCCATGGCCAAAACGGACAGGAAATACACGTGACTTCCTGTCGCGATAGAGTGATTGCGTGGTGTGGGAGAAGATAAAGCCAAATATTAACGGGGTGAAATACGAATAAACCCTGCAAAGGAAAAACAAAAACTAACGCCATGAAAAATATAATATTTTTATGTTTGGTTTTTTATAACAAAAATCATAACGCGTCAATTTAATTTCATTTTCCATTTAACTAAGCATTATATTAAATACCATAAAAATGATAATTAGCTAAATTTAGTATCGATAAACAACAGAAAGTAAGACTAATAACCCAATGACATGACAAATTAAAAAATATAAAACGAAAATAAATCACCACCAATTTTTTCATGATTAATATTTACCAGTACACGTTTAATCACAAAAAACGGCACATACCCATTGATATGTGCCGTTAGTTATTGATAACTATTAATTCCCGTTAGAAATTATATTTAACGCCTAACGTGATACTGGTATCACTGTAGCCATTATTACCCAGTTGCTGGCCAACATTCCCCCACAGGTTCAGCTTTTTATTTATCTGGCCTTCAACACCCAATTTCAATTCGGCAATATTAGCGGCCCCCGCTTGTTTCACCGTTATGCCATCTAATGTCGTGCCGAAATCTTTCGTATTGTGAACCCAACTAGCTTCAACGTAAGGTTTAAACGCTGGCTCTTTCGCCTTATTGGCAGACTGAATCGGGCTAATGAAAGCTTTCGCGCCCAAACGGGTTTGAATATTATTATTCCCCTCACCGGTGACCAAGGTGCCATTGGTTTCGGTATGAGAATCTGCTTTTACGCCCATCCACACGACCTGAGCTTTCGGCTGGATAAAGAAGTGACTATAAGCACTTTCCCCCACTTTAAAGATATAACCGCTCTCAACCGCAGCGGTAAAACCTTTCGAGTCATATTTCTCGGTGGTGAGATCCTGCCCATCAACCTGGTTGTTAAACCAACTATATTGCAGCCACGAATCAACGTAAGCACCGGTATTTTCCTGACTATTAGCAAACCATGTGCCATACATCCCGACACTGTAACCATCAACCGAGCCATTGGAGCGATAACCCGTCACCTGTGCCACACTAGAGCTGCTGCTATTGGCATAACCCGCCATCACACCGACACGCCACAAATCTTGCGCGTTACGACTCCATTGCGCTACATCCCCTCCGAGCTGCATGACATAGCGGTTATCTTGAGTTTTCAATTCACCACTGTCATCACGGGAACGATTATGAGTGCCTTCATTGCGTATCCACAGGCTGGTGGTTTTCTCTTCGCCAGTGAAGACATCGGTGTACAGTGTTTCCCCTGCACGGTCGGCCAAAGTGGTGACAAACATGGCGTTCGCCGCAGCTAAGTTTGCAGTGTAACTGGCCGGCTCTGGACGGCGCTCATCGACTTGAGTACGCAAATACCAGTCGCCATCGGTTGGCGAGCTAATGCTGCCCTGATACAAGAAATACTCATATGCGCCCGCAACCGCACGGCCATTAAGGGTAAATTGCCCTGCCGAATCACCGCCAACATTGATAATTTTGATACCGTCAGACGTCCGTCCACCATTACCGCCAATGTTATTCACTGTGACATAACTCTGCCCTGCGGTATTACCGGTAATCAATAGCCGGTCACTGTTTGACGAATCCCCCGCCAGAACGGTATTGAAGACCACTGTGCCATTATTACCGGTATAATTACCGTCAATGGTAAATGTTCCAAAATCACCGCCGGTTAAAGCATTCGGCATAATCAGGCTGCCGTTGTTTTCAACATTCCCGGTCACCTTACCGTAGCCACCTAATGAACCGGTGGTGGTAATCAGCACATTGCTGGTCAGATTGGCGATAGTCGAGGCCAGCGAGACTGACAATGAACGCGCTAACGGTGATTCTTCCACATAAAGCGCCGATATCACTGGTAAACTGCCCAATTGCAGTAATCCATTCTCAATGGTGGTCTGGCCAGCATTGACAGTGCTTCCTTCAATTTTAACCGTTCCGCTACCACGTTTAATCAGCGCGCCACTCCCGGTGATAGTGTTAGTCAACTCCCATACTGACGCCGTATCCAGAATCAACTCACCACTGTTGGCGATTCGGCTATTCCCAAGATTTTGGGCGCTATTCGCCGTCAAAATAGCCCCGGCATCCGTGCTGAATAAGCCCGAATAGCCGCTGTTATCTCCCGTCAATCGGATATTGGCATTGTTCGTCAGTTGGGCGTTACCACTGGCACCAGTCAGGTTGTTCAACAATACGCCGGTGGTATTATCCAGGTTAAGAACACCGTTATTATTAATCACCCCGCTTCCCAGACCTTGAGCCTGATACAGATGTGCTGTGGCACCGTTGGCAATGTCCGTGCTACCGGTAAAGCCGGTATTCCCTTGCGTAATACTGAGTGAACCGCCGCTCAGAGCCAGCTCCCCTGCACCGCTAAGCGCACCATCCACCTGGCCGCCGTTGGTTACTGCTAATTTGCCATTATTGAAATTCAGGGTGCTGCCCGTTTCCGTGGTTAATTGGCCCACCGTTTGCTGAGTCCCATTGAGATCCACGGTGGTGGTATTGCTCATCGCCAACTGCGAGGTTTGTCCCAGCGCAGAATTGGCATTCAGACGTAAAATCCCTGAACGCACCCACGTGGCCCCAGTGTAATTATTGGTCGCATTCGATAACGAGGCGATGCTGCCGTCATTTGCGGAAACAAACGCCAAATCACCACTGCCGCTAATCTGGGTAGACAAATCGTTAGATTGTTTACCATTGTTAGCCAGCGTTGCCGTCAAGATTAAAGCATCATTGCCGGTGCTCTGTAGCTCTAATCCTGTCAGCCCATAATTAACATACAGACCGTCATAAACATTCCCGGTCGTCAGGCCGTAATTAAATGAACCGATCGCCGCAGCATTGCCCCCTCCTGGGTTATAGACACCCTGATAGAAAACAGCACTTATTGGACCACCGTTCTGATCAGTCAGTGTCAATTCGCGCCCGGAACCGGTAGCAGCCCCGGTGCCCAACTTAACAATTATTTCGCCCTCATCCAGCTCCATCACCGGCAAACCATCAAGACTTGGTGCAAGAGTGACAGGTAAATTGACCCGAACATTTCCCCCACCGGTAGTATTGATACTATTCGCCGCGAAAGTCCCTTCAGAGGAAATCACCCCGGCGTTATCCACCATGTGATTGAACAGCATCGTCCCGCCGTTCAGCGCCAGTGCGCCGATATTCTGGACACCATCAGCCACCGAAGTCATATTGCCACTGGACAGTTTTAGCGTGGCATTCGTCAGGGCCGCTGAGTTCACGCCATTAAGATCAAAAGTGGAGTTCGTCAGATTTGCCGTACCGTTGAATGTCCCGCCCACCGAGGTGCCAAAGTTAAACGCCGTGCTAGCCGAGTTCTTCGCCACATTCAAGGTGCCGTTGCCCGTTAGCGCGTGATCAAACAGCGCAATATCATCCAGATTCAAAGTAGCATCCGCGATATCCACCGCCACTGTATTGGCGACCGCATTACTGTTGGTCAGTGTGGCATTCGAACCGCCCGTCACCTGCAATATCCCGCTGCCCGTCACCGCGTTACTGAAAGTGCTGTTAAAGCCACTCAGCGCCAGCGTGTCCTGCGTGCCCGCTAGTGTGACGTTGGAACTGGCCCCCAGATTGGCGGTAGTGCCCACCGTCAGTTTGCTGTTCCCCGCCAGAGCATACTGGCCGAGGAACCCGCTGTTATTGCCGGTTAGAGTGGTATTCGCGCCAGTGGTGACATCCACCGTCGAACCCGCAACACCGATGAGCGCATTGGCGACCGTGCCATTCACCCCTTTTAGCACCAGATGCGAGGTCGCGGTGTCCAGCCCGACAGTCGCCGCCGAGGCCCCAAGATTACTGGCCTGACCGACGGTCAGAGCACCAGAGGCACCGATATGATGCACACCGCTGAAAGTATTGGTGCCGCTCAGAGTCACTGCAGCATTGGTGTTGATATTGCCATTGCCGCTCAGCACATTCGCCAGTACCGCATTGGCCCCGTTCAGGTTCAGGTTACCGAGCACATTGACGGCGCTGGTGCCCAGTGTTCCTGCGCCGCTCAGAGTGGCGGAGGCGCTGTTGGCAATATTGGTTTGCCCCGCCAAACCGCTGTTGGCGGCACTGATAGCCAGATCGCCGCCATTAATATTGAGAATGCCGGAGCCAGTTAAACCGCCGGTCGTGGTGGAAACCCCGCCGGTACTCAGGTTCAATGTGCCGCCCGCAATATTCAGGATATTGTTGTTGGTCAACAAACCGCTGCTCAACGTCCCGCCGGTGCCCAATGTCACTGTCCCGGCGTTGGCCAGTGCGCCCACCGTCTGGCTGTGGCCGTTAATATTGGTGTTAGCCCCGCTGAGCACATTCAGCAATGAGGTACGCCCAAAAGCATTGTTAGCCCCCAGAATCAGCGTACCCGCATTGACCGTGGTCGCCCCGCTGTAAGTATTCGTGCTATTCGCCAATGTCAGCGCGCCATTACTGGCATCTACCTGCAAACCGCCGCTGCCCGACAAAGTCGCATTCAATACCCGATTAGCCGTCGCTCCACTTTCCGTTGCCAGCAATAAGGCATTATTGCCGCTGGTTAACAGTTCTAGCGCTTTGAGGGTGTAATTGACGTACAACCCCGTGCCGGTGCTACCGTCACTGCTGGTCAGGCCATAGTTATGAGTGGCATTAGCAACCGCCACCCCGCCCTGCTGGATGGTCGATAGTACCGCCTGACCACCGGATGTCACCGGCGTGCCGTTGATCATCAGATTAAGCACGTTGACATCGCCAGTCACTCTGGCGGCATCAATCAGCTTCAGCATGATATCGCCCCGATCTTGCGCGAGGATCGACAAGTTTGGTGCGACGACCGGGTTAGTATTATTCCAGTCGCTCGTGCCGGTGACACTGACCGTGCCACTGTTCAGTGCCAGATCCGCGACCGTGACCACCCCCTTGGCTTGGGATTGTGGGGCGGCACCGTCAAAAATCAAAGTACCGCCGTTCAGATTCAGCCCATGTAATGTACGGTCGGTGGAGCCGACGGTGGTGACGTTGTTAGCCGAGAGTTTTAGCGTGGCATTCGCCAGCGCTGCCGTGTTGTCTGCCGTTAAGGCGAAAGTGGAGTTCGTCAGATTAGCCGTACCAGTAAATGCCCCGCCCACCGAGGTGCCGAAGTCAAACGCCGTGCTGGCCAGGTTTTTCGTCACATTCAGTGTACCGTTGCCGGTCAGCGCGTGATCAAACAGCGCGATGTCAGTCAGATTCAACGTGGAATTAGCGATATTCACCGCCACCGCATTGGCGACCGCATTACTGCTGGTCAGTGTGGCATTCGAACTGTCCGTGACCTGCAATATTCCGCTGCCCGTCACTGTGTTGCCGAAGGTGCCGCTAAAACCACTCAGCGCCAGAGTGTCCAGTGCACCCGCCAAGTTAACGCTGGAATTCGCCCCCAGATTGGCGGTGCTGCCCACCGTCAGTTTGCTGTTCCCCGCCAGAGCATACTGGCCGAGGAACCCGCTGTTAGTGCCGGTCAGAGTAGCATTCGCGCCGGTGGTGACGTCCACCGTCGAACCCGCAACCCCGCTGAGAACATTGGCGACCGTGCCATTCACCCCTTTTAGCACCAGATGCGAGGTGGCTGTATCCAGCCCGATGGTGGCGCTCGAAGCCCCCAGATTACTGGCCTGCGTCACCGCCAGAGCACCGGTGGCACCGATATGATGCGCACCACTGAAAGTATTGGTGCCGGTCAGAGTCACTGCGGCGTTGGTGTTGATATTGCCATTGCCGCTCAGCACATTCGCCAGCGCCGCATTGGCCCCGTTCAGGTTCAAACTACCCAACACATTGACGGCACTGGTGCCCAGTGTACCCACACCGCTCAGGGTGGCGGTGGCACCGCTGGCAATATCCGTGCTAGCCATAAAGCCGGTATTCTGTTGCGTGATACTGAGTGAACCGCCGGTCAAAACCAGCTCCCCTGCACCACTGAGCTCACCATCTACCTGACCGCCATCCGTCACGGATAATTTGCCATCATTGAAATTCAGGATGCTGCCGGTTTCTGTGGTTAATTGGCCCACCGTCTGCTGAGTCCCATTGAGGTCCACCGTGGTGTCATTGCTCATATCCAGCAGCGAGGTTTGCCCCAGAGCAGAATCTGCATCGAGACGTAATCCTCCTGAGCGCACCCATGTGGCCCCAGTGTAATTATTGGTCTCGTTCGATAACGAAGCGATGCTGCCATCATTAGCGGAAACAAACGCCAGATCGCCACTGCCGCTAATCTGGACAGACAGATCGTTAGATTGCTTACCATTGTTAGCCAGCGTTGCCGTCAAGATCAAAGCATCATTGCCGGTGCTCAGTAGCTCTAATGCTGTCAGCCCATAATTGACATACAGACCGTCATAACCATTACCGGTCGTCAGGCCGTAATTAAATGAACCATTCGCCGCAGCGCTGACCACGCCAGGATTATTGATTTGCTGATAGAAAACAGAGCCTATTGGGTTACCGCTCCCATCAGATAGTGTCAGTTCGTGCCCGGAACCGGTAGCGGCCCCCGTGCCCAACGTAACAATTATTTCGCCTTCGTCCAGCTCCATCACCGGTATCCCGGCAAGACTTGGCGCGAGGTTAGCAGGCAAGTTAACCCGAACATTTCCCCCACCGGTGGTATTGATGCGATTCGCCGCGAATGTCCCCTCAGAGGTAATTATCCCCGCGTTATCAATGATATTATTGAATAATATCGTCCCGCGGTTCATCACCAATGCGCCGATATTCTGCACACCATCAGCCACCGAGGTCAGATTGCCACTGGACAGTTTCAGCGTAGCATTCGTCAGGGCCGAGGTGTTCACCCCATCCAGATCAAAAGTGGAGTTCGTCAGGTTTGCCGTGCCAGTGAATGCCCCACCCACCAAGCTACCAAAGTTAAATGCCGTGCTGGCCAGGTTTTTCGACACATTCAATGTACCGTTGCCGGTCAGCGCGTGATCAAACAGCGCGATATCAGTCAGATTCAACGTGGAATTGGCGATATTCACCGCCACCGTATTAGCAACTGCATTGCTGCTGGTCAGTGTGGCATTCGAAGCGCCCGTCACCTGCAATATTCCGCTGCCCGTCACCGTGTTGCCGAAGGTACCGCTAAAACCACTCAGCGCCAGAGTGTCCTGCGCGCCCGCCAAGCTAACGCTGGAACTCGCCCCCAGATTGGCGGTGCTGCCCACCGTCAGTTTGCTGTTCCCCGCCAGAGCATACTGGCCGAGGAAGTTGCTGTTATTGCCGGTCAGAGTGGTATTCGCACCAGTGGTGACGTCCACCGTCGAACCCGCAACCCCGCTGAGAACATGGGCGACCGTGCCATTCACCCCTTTTAGCACCAGATGCGAAGTGGCGGTGTCCAGCCCGACTCTGGCCGTCGTACTCCCCAGATTACTGGCCTGTGTCACCGTCAGCGCGCCGTTGGTACCGATATGATGCACACCGCTGAAAGTATTGGTGCCGGTCAGAGTCACTGCGGCATTGGTGTTGATATTGCCATTGCCGCTCAGCACATTCGCCAGCGCCGCATTGGCCCCGTTCAGGTTCAAACTACCCAACACATTGACGGCGCTGGTGCCCAGTGTTCCCGCGCCACTCAGGGTGGCGGAAGCACCGCTGGCAATATTGGTTTGCCCCGCCAAACCGCTGTTGGCGGCACTGATGGCTAGATCGCCGCCATTAATATTGAGAGTGCCGGAGCCAGTCAAGCCGCCGGTCGCGGTAGAAGCCCCGCCCGCACTCAGGTTTAATGTGCCGCCCGCGATATTCAGGATATTATTGTTGGTCAACAGGCCGCTACTTAGCGCCCCGCCGGTGCCCAATGTCACTGTCCCAGCATTGGTCAGCGCGCCCACCGTCTGACTGTGGCCGTTAATATTGGTGGTAGTGCCCGACGCAGTATTCAGCGCCGAGGTCTGGCCCAGCGCGTTATTACTGCCCAGATTCAAAATACCGCCATTGACTGAGGTACTGCCGGTGTAATTATTGGTCGTATTTGTCAGCGTCATTTCGCTGTTATTCGCGCCAATCGCCAGATTACCCACGCCAGTCAGTTGCGCCAGTAAGGTATGATCGGCATTGACCGCACCTTGCGACGTCAGAGTTAATGTCTGACCGGAGAGCAACGCTAACCGCGTCAATGCGGAGGTAACACTCAAGCCGCCGCCCACGCCAGATAAGCCGTAGTTATAAATCGCCTGCGCCACAGTATTAGCGCCCTGAATAACATCCACCGAGACATTCGCACTCAGGATATCACCCAAGATATTCCGTAAGGTGAGCCGCGCCAAATCGGCGGCCGACAGCACATTGCTGCTGTTAATTAACCGCGTTGCGGTGCCAGTATCCTGATCAAGTAAATTCCCACCGGTCGTGAGAGTGGGATCCACTCTGATGTTACTGTTAGCCGTCACCGCCAGTGTGCCAGTGCTGATTAAGCTGCCGCTGGCAAATGCGGCAGTGCCGCCGTTGAGAGCAAAGTTACCCACCGCCTGATTACCATTACCGACTGCCACCGCTGTGCCCGCAGAGGCAATAAATGAAGCATTACTCAATGCAGCGGTATTATTCCCACTCAGAGTAAAAATACTGTTTTTCATATCTACCGTACCGGCAAATGCGGTGCCGGTATTCACACCAAAATTGAACGTGTTATTGGTAGTATCGATATTCAAGGTGCCGTTGCCGGTCAGCGCGTGATCAAATAGCGCAGGGCCAGTCAGATTCAACGTGGAATTGGCGATATTTACCGCCACCGTATTAGCAACTGCATTGCTGCTGGTCAGTGTGGCATTCGAAGCGCCCGTCACCTGCAATATTCCGCTGCCCGTCACCGTGTTGCCGAAGGTACCGCTAAAACCACTCAGCGCCAAAGTGTCCTGCGCGCCCGCCAAGCTAACGCTGGAACTCGCCCCCAGATTGGCGGTGCTGCCCACCGTCAGTTTGCTGTTCCCCGCCAGAGCATACTGGCCGAGGAAGTTGCTGTTATTGCCGGTCAGAGTGGTATTCGCACCAGTGGTGACGTCCACCGTCGAACCCGCAACCCCGCTGAGAACATGGGCGACCGTGCCATTCACCCCTTTTAGCACCAGATGCGAAGTGGCGGTGTCCAGCCCGACTCTGGCCGTCGTACTCCCCAGATTACTGGCCTGTGTCACCGTCAGCGCGCCGTTGGTACCGATATGATGCACACCGCTGAAAGTATTGGTGCCGGTCAGAGTCACTGCGGCATTGGTGTTGATATTGCCATTGCCGCTCAGCACATTCGCCAGCGCCGCATTGGCCCCGTTCAGGTTCAAACTACCCAACACATTGACGGCGCTGGTGCCCAGTGTTCCCGCGCCAGTCAGGGTGGCAGAAGCACCGCTGGCAATATTAGTTTGCCCCGCCAAACCGCTGTTGGCGGCACTGATGGCTAAGGTACCGCCATTAATATTGAGAGTGCCGGAGCCAGTCAAACCGCCGGTCGCGGTAGAAACTCCGCCCGCACTCAGGTTTAATGTGCCGCCGGCGATATTCAGGATATTATTGTTGGTCAACAGGCCGCTGCTTAGCGCCCCGCCGGTGCCCAATGTCACTGTCCCAGAATTGGTCAGCGCACCCACCGTCTGACTGCGGCCATTGATATTGGTGGTGGTGCCGACAGCAGTGTTCAGCGCCGAGGTCTGGCCCAGCGCATTATTACTGCCCAGATTCAAAATACCGCCATTGACTGAGGTACTGCCGGTGTAATTATTGGTCGTATTTGTCAGCGTCATTTCACTGTTATTCGCGCCAATCGCCAGATTACCCACGCCAGTCAGTTGCGCCAGTAAGGTGCGATCGGCATTGATCGTACCTTGCGACGTCAGAGTTAATGTCTGACCGGAGAGTAACGCTAACCGCGTCAATGCGGAGGTGACACTCAAGCCGCCGCCCACGCCAGATAAGCCGTAGTTATAAATCGCCTGCGCCACAGTATTAGCGCCCTGAATGACATCCGCCGAGACATTTGCACTCAGGATATCACCCAAGATATTCCGTAAGGTGAGCCGCGCCAAATCGGCGGCCGACAGCATATTGCTGCTGTTAATTAACCGCGCTGAAGTGCCAGTATCCTGATCAAGTAAATTCCCACCGGTCGTGAGAGTGGGATCCACTCTGATGTTACTGTTAGCCGTCACCGCCAGTGTGCCTGCGCTGATTAAGCTGCCGCTGGCAAATGCGGCGGTGCCGCCGTTGAGAGCAAAATGACCCACCGCCTGATTGCCATTACCGACTGCCACCGCCGTGCCCGCAGAGGCGATAAATGAAGCATTTCTCAATGCAGCGGTATTATTCCCACTCAGGGTAAAAATACTGTTTTTCATATCTACCGTACCGGCAAATGCGGTGCCGGTATTCACACCAAAATTGAACGTGTTATTGGCCGTGTCTATATTCAATAACCCGGTACCCATCAGAGAATTGTTAATTGTCGCCACGCCATTCAAATTCAGAGTGCCACCCAGTGACAGGTTGCTCACTCCCAACTGATTACTGTTGCTCGCTGTCAGAGTACCGCTCGAATTAATTTGCCAATCACCAGCAAAAGCACTTGCCTGGCTCAATGAGACATTAGCCCCGTCATCAACAGTAGCCAGGCCATCCCCCGCCGCGGCATGGCCTATTGAGGCATTCAGAACGCCATTAAATGTGCTGTTAAAGATGAGATCACTGCTACTATCAATATTGATAGTCCCGCTACTCACATTATCTTTGGAGGACAACGCAATCTGACTGCTAGCCAGATTAATATTGGCAAATCCCTGCAATGTCGTTGTTGTCCCCAACGCGTAATAAGAGCCATTGAAATTGAGAGTATTACTGCCTGAGCCAGCATTGAGAGCACCTAAATAGGTATTCCCCGCCGTCATATTATTTATGGTGAAAGTATCATTACCCGCTCCCGAGACAATAGATGACACTCGCGCGCCATTTTCGATGGTCACGTTATTATTGCCATCACCCAGATTAATTAATCCATTGCTTTGCGAGATACTACCAAGCACCAAGGTATCGTTACCGGCACCGGTCGTTAAGGTACCGTTCAGGATCCCGTTGTTATTAATTGTGTTGGCGGCGGAACCGGCGAAAGTTACCGCGCCATTAATGGTTCCGTTGTTATTCAATGTTTTGGCGGCGGTGCCTGCAAAACTAATTGCCGTTGCACCCGCTGCATTGATCTTGGCATTCGTACCAATGGTCGTGGCCGCCACTGCGCCATCGGCGACGCGTAAACCGGTACCGCCGCTGTTAGTGACACTGACATTCAGATTAGCACCGGAGAGATCGACTCCGCCGCCACTGGCGTTGATCCCGGTTCCAGCACCCGAAACATTGATATCCAATGCCGCCGGGCTCCAGCCCGTTAACGCGGTGTTAACCGTTGCAATCCCAGTACCGGTGCCCGTGACATTAATCTGATTACGGCCATTAGCGCTAGTGGCGAAGGTCAAGCCAGCCAGGCTATTTAGCGCCGTGCCATTTGCGGTATTGAGTATGACGTGGCTCAATGTCACATTGGTCGCATCAGATTTTAGGAAAGCACTACCGGTCCCCCCCATATTAATAATCACATCGGTAAGCTGCTGATTATTAGTATTTCCCCTGAAATCGACCCCGTTTGCAGCACCGCTTATATTGACAGCCCCCCCAACCAAATTTAGCTGTGTATTATTCAGTGCGGTAATAGCTGATCCGGCGGTAGCATTGAGGGTACCGCCAGTATTATCGACCTTGACGGCTTGGGACGAAGTAGAGCTGACAGAGATACCAGCCAATGTGCTAGTAATTGTGCCTTTATTCGTGACACTAATCGTTGATGTACCGGTATTTGTTGCAGATATTCCGGTCGCAGCGGTAATATTTCCTAATGCTTTATTTTCCAGAATGATTTTTCCGGTACCAGCATGAGAGGCAGAAATACCCGCAGTTCCGGCATTAATAGTGCCGCCAGAGCTAATATAAATCCCACCGCCGTTTGCTACACCCGTTTTGCTGGCAAGAATACCCGCGCCACTAGTTGTCCCAAGGTTTGAACCAGCAGCTAAGTTATAGATAACATTGTTAGTTGAGACCGGGCCATTATAAATATATGAAGTGGCAACAGTACTGGGAGCATTACTGATAACATCACCCGGCTGATTATTGATGATAACAGTCGCACCAGCGCCAAAAGTGTTGTTAGCCGTGTTATAAGAACCTATCTGCACACCATAGTTAGCAACACCCAACGGGTTTTGGTTACCGATATTCAGCTGTAGTTTGGCGCCATCTTCAATCATATAGTTATACGATGCTACACCAGCACCGACAACACCTGGACCATTCGTCAGCCGCGTGCCAGTAAGACTGACATCAGAACCCTGAGCAAAAGTGAGTACGCTATTTGCTGCCGAACCATTACTCCAGAATACCGCCGGATAATCAGGGCTGGTTATTCCGGTTAAGTAAAACTTTCCGGTAAAGGCAATATTGTTACCGACTACCGATTGCCGATAAGTGCCAAAATTCAAGGTTATTGGCTGAGTAATATTACCAAATATCACCCTACCGAAATTATTAGATGTGAGCGCCGCACCATCCGCCCCCATAGCAACCAACTTACCATTAGGTACCGAGTTGATATCATCCAACGTCACGGATAATCGGGTAGTCGCATCTTGTACATACACCAGTCGGGAAACCGTGCCGCTGGTGAGCGCAAACGTTGATGTGATGTCTTTAAAGTTGGTGAGTTTGAATGTTGCATTCTCCGCAGCCCAGGCCGTATTGTTTGTGCTACCCGCAACCATGTTGAAAGCATAACCCGCAAATTTTAAGTCATAGCCACCACCATCAATTACCAGATTCTTTCGTGCATTGGCGGCTTGGTTTACTGTAATCCCTCCAGAATATGCCGTTGAAAGATCGATATTTGCTGTTAATAGAATAGTAGTCGCTGTACTTCCCGCCCCGGTATTACTCAACGCGGTAGCTAAACTTGCCGCAGTTCCCACTGCCACGCAACTTGCGCCCATTGCTGTACATTGTGCGGGAGTAATGGCCAATGCAGGTTGAATACCCAAAGCCCCCATCACGGCTGCAGCTAAAATAGCTATTTTAGGTGGAATATACTGATTGAATGCATCACCGACAGATTGAGAAGTAAAAGAGCGCTGAGTAGTAGTTGATTTTTGTTTTCCTTTAGCGAACTCACCTACAGCAACCCATACATTCAATGACCTATTCCAAATAACTTTAAAAATTGCATTCATATCTATCCTTAAAAGATTGAAATCTTATTGAAAAGGTATTGACGACAACGCCCCTTACCTATCAGGCGATAGATAATTAGGGTAAGTAACTCATTTAATAAGTAAGCGATTTTCGTTTTAAACTTAGGGTGTTTCTAGACTCGCGGTAGGCGAATTCACCCGGAAGGTTTTGTTTTATATCATGCTATCTACAAGCCACTATAAAATTCACATCTCATAGTTTTTTATTCGCATTTAATTATTTATACGGATATTTAAAAGTTAGAACAACATTTACCATATGTAAAAAAACATTACTGTAAGTGGGAAATTTAGAATAAAAAACTAGAAATAAATAACATTTAAGTTTTTAAGCTTACTTTAATCAAAATATTAAAAGCAAACACCAAAAGACCTATGATTTTCAGGTGTATATATTTTATTAATATTAATCAAAATAAGATTATTCATACAGGTAAAGGAAAATTCCCACAGAACTGATAGGAATATTATTGCTTAAATTATCGTAAATTGTTTCATTTTTTTTATGTAAATAATCAAAAAAAATTAATCATTTTTTTGATTTTACAATGAGTTATATGGATTAAATATTCATATTATTGGTAATAAAGAACAATATCATCAATTTTATTTATCAACTTATTAGGAGCGAATGTATCATTTGGCACTGCTACTGATCGCTATTTTAAGGAGAAATCATATTGAATAAGAATGCGTAATTTGTGATCTTACACGTAAAAATGCTGACAGAACCAACTAGGAATAACTTTAGCAATAATATCTTGCGTTCTACGAGGTAAAAAAGGAGGCTACAAATCGAGTTTATTGGCAGACTCCATGAGGGCAGTGCACTGGCACCCTACATAAATAAGCAAAGTGCACTAGCTTAGTACAATAGTGTATCAAATGAATATGCAGAGGCTGCTAAACTCCCCAATCTGCCAAAATCTGCTGCGTTGCTTTGACAGTAATGTGGTTACCCGGAATGGCCAGCTCAGACCAGACCTCATTATGTTGCCCGATAAGCTGCTGGGCAGTGGCATGCTGCCTATTCGCGGTGGTATGGGCATCAGATGCAATGGTCAGGGCATATCCCTTACTGGCAGCAATTTTGACTGTAGTATCAACGCAATAATCAGTGGCACACCCACAGATAGTCAGATGAGTCGCACCCAACTTAGCAATAATATTATCGAGTGAAGTACGATAAAACGAATCACAAGCAGTTTTGTTCACAGAGATCGCACTTTCTGGTTGATGAAGCTCCGGCAGTAATTGCCACAATTCACTCCCCTCTGTCATTTCATCTTCAATATGCTGTATAAAAATAACCTGGTCAGCATGGTCTATCAGTTGATTAATATGGACAATTCGACCAGCTCGATCAAAGCGGGGATGAGCAAAAACGCCATTTTGCATATCAATAACAATAACAACTTTTTCTCTGGTCACAGTGACCCCAAAATTGAAAGTAATGACAGGAGAGGAATAAAACAAGTTTCAACGAAAGAACAGGATAATCAAAGCAATTTCAGCATTAACTGATAAAAATAGTGCATTTACCAATAAAAAATCAGCCACTAAGCTGATTTTTTATTATTTTTGGTAACTTCAGATTGAAGCTAATAAAAGTTATTTCTTCAGATGCAGTGTCGTCATGCAAGTTTGGCTTTCAGCTTGGGTCGCAAAAGGTGATACCGCTTTAAGGCCTTGATAACTGACCTCAATCGTCCCTTGTGTATTACGTGGCAACCACACACCAATAAAACCATTCTGATAACTAGTCAGTTTATCCTGCAAGATAACTTTCCCAGTTTGATCGGTAATTTTCACATCGAATTCTGTATTCGCTAATTCGCCACGACAGCCAGACAAACTGTGGTTAAAACACGGATGGGTTTGGTTGATATAAGGCGCAAATGAGAGATAAAACTTATCACCCAGCGGGAAAGAAAACTGCTGCTGTCCATCCGATAATTTCAACTCAGTCCCCGTGACCGAAGCGGAATATGCCAAAGGGCGTTCTTGTTTGGATTGATCAATTGTCTCGATCATTTGCTCAGTAGTTTTTCCTGATATTCCATGCTGAGCCAAAAATTCTGTTTGAGTTGTCGCGGAGGCAAATTGGCTGAAAGTGATGGCGGCAAAAGCAACAATCGCCAAGCGCGTTGCTGAAGCAAATGTTTTATTCATTATGGTGGGTCCTTTTTCGATAAGCGAAATGTATTTTATAAGATGGGCCATAATCTAAACCCTCCCCTTGGGGGAGGGTCAAAGACAGATTTGAATAGAAAGGTAAACCATTGTATAGAAATGAGTTTTCTTGATCTGCATCAAATTAAAACTGTGATATTCACCACGAAAGGTTTTAATTAATATCAGGGTGTTGAGCAATCAAGTTCTTTCTCTTTTTCTCAAGCTCGGCAATTTGCTGATCAATATCTTCAATATTCTGTTCGATGTGATCATGGTGTTCCTGCAATAACTCTTTGGCTTCGGCTCTATCTGAAGCTGCTGGTGTTGCTCCTTTCAGCGGCATATTCGCCGTTTCCTTCATAAATACCCCAGTCACCAAGCCAATAACCGCCACCACCATCAAATAATAAGCTGGCATAAATAGATTTTGCGTGGTTTCAACCAGCCACGCAGCAACTGTTGGTGTCAAGCCGGCAACCAATACCGAGATATTAAAGGCGATAGCTAATGCGCTGTAGCGAATATGGGTTGGGAACATTGCCGGTAATATGGATGCCATCACACCGGTAAAACAGTTAAGTAAAATGGCCAGAATCAACAAACCACAAAATATCAAACCGATAATGCCGCTGTTAATCAGGATAAAACTAGGAATGGCAAGAACAAACAACCCAATGCTGCCACAAATAACAAAGGGTTTACGGCCAAACCGGTCGCTCATTAATCCCATAACTGGCTGAACAAATAACATGCCGAGCATAATAGCGATAATTATCAATACACCATGATCTTCAGAATAATGCAGGCTGTGAGACAGATAGCTCGGCATATAGGTCAATAGCATGTAATAAGTGACGTTAGTCGCAATCACCATGCCGACACATATAGTCAGATTCTTCCATTGCTTGGTTAATATTTCGCGGAAAGAGACCTTGGGTGGCTGAGCAATATTATGGCGCGAATCATTATCAATTTTATCGACGTGCTGCTGGAAAGTCGGCGTTTCTTCAAGCGCATGGCGCAAATAGATACCAATCAACCCCAATGGGGCCGCCACAAAGAATGGGATACGCCATCCCCATTCAAGAAAACTGGCTTCGCCCACAATACTGGAAATAAGTAGCACCACCCCAGCGCCGAGAACAAAACCGGCAATAGAACCAAAATCCAGCCAACTGCCGAGGAAACCCCGTTTTCTGTCCGGTGAGTACTCAGCAACAAAAATAGCCGCGCCGGTATATTCGCCGCCGACAGAAAAGCCCTGTGCCAATTTGGCTAATAACAGCAATATGGGTGCCCAAATACCAATCGAAGCATAGGATGGGATCAACCCAATACAGAATGTACTGACCGACATAATAATGATGGTGACGGACAAAACTTTTTGCCGCCCATACTTATCACCCAGAGCACCAAAGAATATCCCGCCCAGGGGCCGAACCAAGAAAGGAACGGAAAAGGTCGCCAGTGCGGCGATCATCTGAATGCCGGGGTCAGCGCCGGGGAAAAATACCTGACCCAAGGCGAATGCGACGAAACCATACACACCAAAATCGAACCACTCCATGGCGTTGCCCAACGCCGCTGCGGTGATAGCTTTCTTCAATTTGGTGTCATCAATGATAGTAATATCATTGATTTGCATAGGTTTAACACTTTTTCTTCGTAGTCCCATTTTTTCTTCCTTCTGTGCCCAATAGTCCACTGCATAAAGTATGAAAATGATGACGCGCAGTAATACCCATTAAAATTAAAATTTCGTGAGATGTTTATAAGAATAGTTGTAGAACGAGGAGATGCGTAGGATGCTTCGGCCTGCAATCATTAGATAGATTAACTTATTATCGCCCAAAATTCATGTTTGATAACGATAAAATATTTCAATGAGTGGATTTTAATGCCGTTATTTATTTAAATATCAGGTGGATATGCTGTAACCATTTTCAATTCTATAAATGGGGCTAATACTCCCGTCAAAGCTGGGTTACCGCTCTAATCTTTAAGCACGCGGATAGCAACAAAAGGCGGCTAACAAATACAGGATTTCTATGTATCTGCTAGCCGCCATTGATTAATGCTGCGGGTCTTTATCCGACGGTGGCTTGCGTGTTTTTGTCCATTCCCGTAACCGCTGAATATGCAGATACAATGCCGGAATGAAGAATATGCCGACGGCGGTTGCCATGAGCATGCCACCAAACACAGTAATACCAATGATCTGGCGGCTCATCGCCCCTGCGCCGCTAGCAAACACCAGTGGCATCACGCCAAGAATAAACGAGATTGCCGTCATCATCACCGCACGGAAACGCTGTTTAGCACCGTCTTGTGCCGCCTGAGCAATCGTAGCGCCCTCTTCCCGCCGGGCTTTGGAGAATTCGACAATCAATATCGCATTCTTGGCCGCCAACCCTATCAGTAATACCAACCCGATTTGCGCGTACACATCATTGGCAAAGCCCATCGCGGACAACCCCGCCACCGCGCCGCCCACTGCAAACACCACAGACAGAATGACCACCAGCGGAATACTCCAGCTTTCATACTGGGCGACCAGGAACAGGTAAGCGAACACTAACGCAGCCAGATAAATAAACACCACCTGCCCGCCGGTTTGCTGCTCCTGCCATGACATTCCGCTCCAGCTATAGCTGTAACCTTGCGGTAAATTCTGTGCCAGTAGAGCTTCCATCGCCGCCATTGCCTGGCCCGAGCTGGCTCCATCGGCCGCCGAACCACTGATGGCTACTGAAGGAAACTGATTGAAATTACTGATAAAAGGAGCGCCGACTGAAGGTGTCAAAGTCACCAGATTGGCCAAACTGACCAATGCGCCGTTATCACTGCGTACATTCAGACTATTTATCTGCGCGGTGCGCTGGCGAAAATCCATATCATTCTGTAATTGCACCCGGAACATGCGGTTATTTAAGGTGAAATCACCGGCATTCATCCCCCCAAGAGAGGTTTGCAAAGTCTGGAAAATGCGACTAACCGGCACCTGTAATAACGCGGCACGATCACGATCAATACTCAGATTGGTTTCCGGTACCGAAGCACTGAAAGTGGTAAACACTCGGCTCAGTTTCGGGTCCTGATTGGCGGCAAAAATAATCCCCTGACTGACTTGCGCCAGTTCTTGCGGCGTTTGCCCCAACAGCGCCTGAATACGCAAATCAAATCCCGAAGCGCTACCCAAACCGGCAATCGCCGGTGGATTCACCGCCATGATCATCGCCGATGGGATCGCCGCCAGGTTGGCCTGAATGTTTGCCAAAACCTGATCAATATGTGGGCGTTGCCCCCAAGGTTTAAGCATCACAATCGCAAAACCGGCATTGGGTGAGTTATTGCCACTGAGTAAACTGAAACCGGTAATTTTTATCACATCTTCGACAGCATCATTGGCGGCCACCTGCTGATACATCTGGTCCATGACTGTCTGAGTTCGGTTCAGAGAAGCCCCATCCGGCAATTGTAAGCTGACGAAGAAATAGCCCTGATCCTCCTCCGGCAAGAATGAGGTGGGCAGGCGGGTATAGCCCCACCAAGTTGCAAACCCCACCAACAGCAGCGCGACGATACTAAATACGGCGCGGCTACTGATTCGCCCCGTCAATGAAACATAACCATCACGGGCACTGTCCAGCCCACGGTTAATAGCACCAAATACCCCGGTGCTCGACAACGTGCGGCGCTTAAGTAATAGCGCGCACAGTGCCGGACTTAAAGTTAACGCATTGATACTGGACAAAATAACCGCCGCCGAGAGGGTGACGGCAAACTGCCGATACAGCTCACCCACGATGCCCGGTAAAATGGCAATAGGTACAAATACCGCCATCAGCACCAGCGTGGTAGCAATAATTGGCCCGGCAATCTGGCTCATCGCCTTCTTGGTTGCCTCCGCGGAGGTTAGATTCGGGTCAATCGATAATAAGCGCTCGACGTTTTCGACCACCACAATAGCATCATCGACCACAATGGTTAGCGCCAGAATAATGGCGAATAGACTGAGGGTATTCGCTGAGTAACCAAAGACATACAGCACCGCAAAGGTACCCAGCAGCGAAACCGGAATGGTGAGCGCGACAATAAAGGTCGCCCGCATACTTTGTAAAAACAGATACACCACCGCCAGCACTACAATGAGGGTCAAGGTCAGTGAGAGTGCAATTTCATGCAAGGTCGCCGTGACCGGCAAGGTGGAATCGTAGTTGATTTCATAGGTCAGATCCGGCGGGAAAGAGGCAGATAGGCGGGCCATTTCGTCGCGCACGCCATTTGCCACTTCTAATGCATTGGCACCGGGCACCGGATAAACCACTAAGAATGCTGATTCTGTCTGATTTTGCGCCGCGCTGACTTGATAATTCTGTGCTCCGAGCGCTACGCGGGCAACATCACCCAGCCGAATCATACCGCCCTGTGGATTACTGCGAATAATGACATTAGCAAACTCTTGTGGGTCAGTCAGCCGCCCCTGCCCACTGATGGTCAGGGTTTGTTGTTGATCGGGCAACGACGGCGACGAACCTATCTGCCCGGCAGCCGCCTGTACGTTCTGCTGTTGCAATGCCGCGATGATGTCTTGCACGCTAACATTCAGCGACTCCATGCGTTGTGGATTCAACCAAACACGCATACTGTAATCACGGGCACCAAACACCTGCACATCACCCACACCATTGATACGCGCGATAGCATCACGCAGCTGTATGCTTGTGTAGTTACTGACAAACAGGGCATCATGAGTCTGTTTTGGTGAGAAGACACTCACTCCCAGTAGCAAGTTAGAAGCGCGTTTACGCACTGAAATGCCGTTTTCATTCACTTCAGCTGGGAGCTGGGCGCTCACCTGAGAAATACGGTTTTGCACCTCAACCGCGGCCATATCCGGATCAGTGCCGCTAGCAAAAGTGATGCTCAGTTGGTAGCTGCCGTTATTGCCACTGGTGGATTCCATATACAGCATATTGCTGACACCATTGACCTGCGCTTCCAGCGGGGATGCAATAGCTTGCGCCACATCACGGGCACTCGCCCCCGGATACACCGCACTGACAGAAACAACCGGCGGCGTGATATCCGGATATTGTTCCACCGGAATCACATGCAATGACACCCAACCCACAATGGTGATCACCAACGCAATAACAATGGCGAACTTGGGACGACGGATAAAGAAATGCAGCATCTGTCCTTCTCCTTAGTTCGCAGTCAGCGGCGGTGCAACACTGGCGCTCACTGTCATGCCAGGCCGGACATGCTGTAGCCCCGACACAATGACCCGCTCGCCCACTTTCAGTCCCTCTTTCACTTCATATTGCTGTTCAAACTGCTCGCCTAGAGTGACGGGCCGCACTTCCACCTGATCTTTATCTGTTACCACCAACACAAAATGGCCCTGCTTATTCTGTTGCAATGCGGCAATCGGAATAGCCGCGACGGCTTTTGCTGTTTCTGCGGCCAAAGACACATTCACCACCCCGCCGGGCAGCAATAAATGTCGTGGGTTATCAAAACGAGTTCGAATAGTCACGGTGCCGGTCTGTTTATCAATTTGATTATCAATAGATTCAAAGACGCCGCTTTCCGGATATTGCTTGCCATTCGCCAGTTGAATGCGAGGAGTAAAATGCTTAAATGCCAGTGCGCTGTTTTCACTCGCGGATGCACCACTTGCTGCGGATAATTGATAGGTGGCGGTGATGTAATCTCTTTCATTAACAGCAATAGCGACCCGAATAGGATCGAGCTGCACAATACTGACCAACGTACCACTGGCCGGGTTAATCAAACTGCCGACGTTAAAGCGACTGTGACCAATTTGGCCGGTGATCGGGGCATAAATGCGAGTAAAACCGAGTTGTAGTTGCTGAATTTGGAGGTTTGCTTGCGCCTGAGCCACTGCCGCCCGGCTGATATCCCGCTGCGCCTGTGCTTCATCGACTTCCGCCTGACTTACCGAGCGGTTATTACCCAAACGCTGCAAACGGGTGAGAGTCACCTGCGCATGGTTGGCACTGGCGGTAGCGCTATCTAATTGCGCCTGTGCTTGAGTGACGGATGCTTGATGTAAGACCGGATCAATTTCATACAATAAATCCCCCTGCTTAACCATCTGCCCTTCGGTAAACAATCTGGCGGCAATAAACCCTTCTGTGCGGGTTGTTACATCCACGGCCTGAATGGCTTCCACCCGGCCGAGAAACTGCAACGCAGTATTTGGGGTAGCAGAGGCCACTACCGCGACAGTCACCGCCGGTAAAGGTGCTGCTGCCACGGCGCTATGTGTGCTGATACCCAGCATTAACACAAAAGCATATATGGGTAGAGAAGATAGCCGAGCACATAGGATTCGCTGCGCGTTAACCATTATCGCGTTGCGAACCAAATTCAGTGTAGACATGGTCATTTATTCCTTACTCTCGGCGGGCAATTAGTGTGGGTACGGGGTAAATAAACTTAGCGTGATTAATAATAATCTTAAGTCACTTTAACGTCTTGCGACAAAAATTCATATTGCAGACTAAAACCTGAATAACAATCATTCTGGCGCTGTACAAACAATCCTCCCAGCGCTCAGCGAAACACTTGAGACTCATTGTCCATGAAGGATAGATAGTCAGTTTGGTTTTATTTCTATTCTTTTTTAATGAAAAAACCGCAGAAAAACATCATATTATTCTAAGCTAAAATAATAACTCGGCGGAGTTATACTAGTTTATATTACCTTAGCGTCCTTACTTTCTGCTGATTAGACAAATGTTTTTCTCAGCGCGCCCAATCTATTTCTCAGTGAGGAAAGATGGCAAACAAGGGTTGCCCATGGATGGCCGGAGTAATCAGTGCAGCCAACACCGCTGCAATTTGAAAGATGATGATGGGTATAAGGGAATTCACTATGACAAACTCCACCCCACCTGAATCGGGGGCCAGAGGGGAAAATGTTTTCTTTGCCAAACGGGCTTTACGGACTATGGTTTTGCTCGTTGGAGCAATCATTATTATTGCCGCTGCGGGCATTATCTATCTTGCTACACAATTAAATGAACAAGCCGAATCCAATAGCCGTTTTCTGCTGGAAAAAGCATGGGAAACGCGCCAAAAATCTATCAAAACCAGAATAAAAGATAATGCTTATTGGGGCGATGCCTATGAACACTTACATGTCACCGTCGATCCTGACTGGGCCTTTGTTAGCCAAAATCTGGGGCCATCGCTTTACAAAAACTTTGGCTATGAAGGTGTTTTTGTCATTGATGGACAAGGGAAAACCCGTTATTCCGTCATCAATGGGCAGTTGGTGAATATCGATCTACAAGACTGGCTCGGCGAAAATATTACGCCGTTTATTGATTCGGTACGCCGTCAGGCCGAAAAACAAGATGCCGCCACGAAAATCATCAATATTGCTGGAGTACCTGCCATTGTTGCGGCGGCGGTATTAACCACCGGCAATGACCCACGGATTAAACCCGTGGCTGGCCCACCGTCTGTTCTGGTCTTCACCAATATACTGACCCAAACCGAACTGAATGTGTTGGGCGAAAATTATGGTATTCACCACCTCCGCACGGCCTTGGATAAAAAAGATGCTGCTTCCAGCCCCTCAATACAGTTATCGTCAAAAGAATTAGCGCCAAATGACAACAGTGTAGTGACGCTGTACTGGAACCAACATATGCCCGGCGCGCAACTGCTCAATATATTACTGCCCTTACTGGCGTTAATTGCCCTTATTCTCTGGCTGAGTGGCTGGTGGATTCTACGGCGCGCGCTGTCGGAAGCGCACATTGCCGATGAAAATAAAGTGGCATTAATTGCCAGCGAAGAGCGCTTTCGTCACATGGCGGAAGCCGCCACCGATTGGCTATGGGAAACAGATGCCAACCTGCGCATCACCTATCTCTCCCAGCGATTTACCACTATTACCGGGCTCAGTGTCGAGCGCTGGTTAGGCCGTAATCTCGACTCCTTGCTCAATTGTGACCATATTCCGCTACGATCCTGGCTGCAATACACGCATTTAACAGAATCCCGCAATGAGCTGCAATGCACGTATTTCTCAGCCAAAGGTGACAAACGTATTTGCCGTGTTTATGCCAAACCCATCATCAAAAATGATGAAAACATTGGTTTTCGTGGCACTGTTTCTGACATCACCCAAGAGATAGAAGCACAAGAGCGAATTCAGCATCTTTCTCTGCATGACTCGCTGACCGGTTTACCCAACCGTATGAGAATGAAAGAATTTCTGGAAAGTAAGCTGCGTAATTTAACCGCTGCACCGCATCCGTTGGTGATCCTCAATGTTGATTTGGATAAATTTAAACCCGTTAACGATACCTTTGGCCATATGGCGGGTGACCAGGTGCTCCATCAAGTATCTGAACGGCTGAGAAGTTGTTTGCGCGATCAGGATTTAGTGGCTCGTCAAGGGGGAGATGAATTCATCCTAATTATTACCGGGCTTTCTTCAATCAAAGAAATTGAAGACCTCTGCACGCGCGTTATTGACCGCATTGAAAGCCCATATATTATTAATGATCAGGATATTTTTATCAGCGCCAGCATCGGTATTGCGCTAGCGCCACAGGACTCCATGCAAGCCGAGGAGCTGTTGCGCTTCGCAGATATTGCGATGTATGAAGCCAAAAATAGTGGCCGCAACCGCTGGAGTTTTTATTCCAGTGAAATGAATGACCGCCTAATGCAACGCAGCGAGTTAGAGCGTTTCTTGCGCCAAGCTATTAAACACAATGAATTCAACCTTTACTATCAGCCGCGCTATCGTATTGCAGGAACCAAACTTACAGGTGCCGAAGCGCTGGTGCGCTGGAACCACCCGGTGTTGGGGCTGCTGATGCCAGATCAATTTATTGCTTTGGCAGAAGAGACCGGCCTTATTACCGCCATCAGCGATTGGACGATGCTTCAAGCCTGTCAGGATGCAGCTACATGGCCCGCCTCACTGATTGTTTCAGTCAATATATCTGCCATTGAATTCCGCAGCCAACATCTTATTGAGCGAGTGCGACAAGTTTTGCGGCAGACCGGGTTACCGAGCCACCGGCTGGAGTTAGAAATCACTGAGCGGATAATGATTGAAGATGCAGATGGCGCCTTTAAAACCATGACCGCATTGAAAGCCTTGGGCGTGCGTTTATCAATGGATGATTTTGGGACTGGATATTCCTCACTGAATTATCTGCGCCGCTTCCCATTCGATGGTTTGAAAATTGATAAGAGCTTTATTGATGAGCTGACGCAGTCCCGTGAAGGGCAATCAATTGTCGAGGGAATTATTAACCTCGGCCACGCGCTCTCTATGACCGTGACCGCCGAAGGCGTTGAAACCACAGAACAACTTGAGCATCTACAAGCGTTAATGTGCGATGAAGCCCAAGGTTATCTTCTGGGTAAGCCAATGAAATTAAATGAATTATTAAATATTACTCATCAAACAGATAATGATAAATAAAACATCAAGAAAAATGGCTCAGCCTCTGGATAAATGACTTACAAAGGCTGAGCCGCAGCAGTTTTACTGAGTGGGTTGGCTTTTTAATTTGAAGTTAACAATATCGTAAACCAAACCATCTATTGTACTTTTGACTTGTTCTGCAGAAATCGGTACGCCGCTGTTACTGACATCCTTACCATAAGCTTTGCGTACGACGACAATAACGGGTTTGCCGGTATTAGAATCAATAACCTGTAATTCCAAATAAAGCGCAGTATGTTGGGTGCGGTTACCGGTCGCCGCCATAGTTCCGGCAATAACAGCGGCTATTGGAATCATCTCATAGACTTGAATATCTTTATCTTCCGCAGAAACTGCGGTAATTGCACCTCGTACAATCAAAATATTGTGTTTTTTCGGTGAATTGACTAGCGGTAATTGTTGGCTAACGGCCTGTTTAAGCCTTTTATTCGCGTAAGCTAATATTTCATCTAATGTTTTCTGACTTACTCGTTGAGTTGGGCTTGATCTTGGATAATAGACCAACGGCGTATAATAAATGCCAGTGTATTTATCAACATTGAAATCGGGTGAAACCCAACGCAATACTTTCTGGCCACTTGCGGATTCAGATTCTTGTAACTTACTGTAATCACCAAGAAAACCAGAGTACTGCGCACTGGTTGTGACCTTTGAGGCGCATCCTGCCATTAATATCCCGACGGCAAACAGCGCCGCTATCTTATAACTGTTCAGAATGGCCATTATATTTTCCTATATGTTCATTAGGGAACTAAAAAAACAGAGATGTGGAAATAGACCGGGAAGACAAAAGAGTCAGAATGTCCTCTATTTAAATGTTAAACCATGGCAAAATATTTGCTGAATATAAATTCAAAAATTAAAAGCCCCCGCAGAGGCTGATCATTAAATTTAATCTGAGAATAAAATCTTGGCAGGATAGAGAGAAGATCGGGCAAGAGTTAAGACACCAGAGTCTCCAATTGATAAAGGCCATCAAGAAATGCGGGAATAAAACTCCCCGGCCCAGCGACGCGTTGAGATACCTGCCCGCCGACTTGCGACATAATTCGGCAAGCGGTAGCAACATGGTGCAAACGATCCCCGTCTAGCGCACAAAATGCCGCCACCACCGCAGACAGCGCACAACCAGTGCCCACCACCCGGGTCATCAGCTTATCACCGCCAGCCACGGCAAAATCGCGTTGACCATCAGTGACATAATCTACCTCACCGGTTACGGCAACCACCGTCTGGGCCTGTCGGGCCAATTGGCGAGCAGCAGGTAAAGCTGCCAGCGACGTATCCACACTATCCACTCCGCGCCCCATGGTCGCCATACCACTCAATGCCATGATCTCCGAGGCGTTTCCACGTATAGCCGCAGGTTTTAGTGTGAGTAAATGGCGGGCGAAATCAGTACGATATGCCAGCCCGCCCACCGCAACGGGGTCCAGCACCCAGGGTGTTCCCGCTTGATTAGCCGCGATTACCGCGCTCAACATGGACTCTGCTCGCGCCCGATGCAGCGTTCCAATATTAATAAGCAAACTGTTCGCCATAGCACTGAATTGCGCGGTTTCTTCCGGCTCTACCACCATGGCGGGGAAAGCCCCCAGAGCGAGCAACACATTAGCGGTAAATGACTGCACCACTTCATTGGTCAGACAATGCACCAATGGCGGCGTGGCACGGAATTGATGCCAACTGGCGGTAGCCCGTGCATCTGGGAAAAGAGTGGGTGAAATAGAGGTGTCAGTGTGGATGGTATTCATAGTGTCCCCTCACCGGCGAACAGGAAGGGGAGGCCTTGTTTAAGGCACCGCAACTTCCCTCCGCTGGCATAATCCAGATCAGGTCATACGGGTCTTATCTCAGCCACACCAGATTAAACGGTGGGCACCCCGAGTCAACGAACTTCATTATTAACACGTTAACCCATATTCATCACTCAGAATGATACAATTTTGCTGAATATAGTTTTAATTGCTCGCATTATCATGTTGATAGAATAAAACCTCATATTCTCAATGGGATAACTCAAAAACCATTAGCGAATTTTTAGTATTTTTATCCTCAAACTTGGCCTATCTTAGGGAGCATTATTCTGCCTTTTAATGGTGATTCTGATGCCAAATTCTGCTTTATCCCCGCTAATGCCCGCATTTGAGCACCATCAGACTCATCTTTCTCTTACCTCGCCACAAATACAGCTATCTTGTGGCAAATGGCTGCCGCCCAATGCTGAGTGGATGCCAGAACCCTTGTGGCAAGGTATTAAGCTGATTCTGGTGCTGCGCGGCTCATTGCAATGCCGCCTGGAAAATCAGGAAAACATCACCATCAGCAGCCCAACACTCTGTGTGATTGCCAATCATGAAGAAAATATCAGCCACCAGCGTTTTACCCCCGACACTTCAATGCATTATGCCAGTGTGCGTTTAGATGCCGAGATGCTCGACTCCCTCGAAATATCTGACCTGCCGCTATTGCAGCGGGCAACTCAGCACGGGCCACAGTTATTGTGCCAGCCCGCCAGTAAACCGATGCAGGCGCTGGTGCAACAAATGATAACCAACCCACTGCAAGGGAAATTCCGCGATTTGTATCTGGCAGGTAAAGCATTGGAACTCAGCGCTTTTGCACTGGAGCAGCTACAGGGACAGCACACGCCCACTAACCCACCGCGCCTTAATCAGGCGGATATTGAGCGCATCCATCAGGCCCGCGAATTACTGGCCGCCGACCTGGCTAATGCCCCAACACTCTATCAATTGGCCCGTCAAGTGGGGTTAAACGTGCGCAAGTTGAATCATGGTTTTAAAATGTTACTGGGCTGCACCGTCGCCGCCTGCTTACAAGAGCTGCGCTTGCAACAAGGCTACCGTCTGCTGGTCAGCGGCGACTGCCCAATAGCTAATGTGGCCTGGTCGGTAGGCTATACCCCAGCTCACTTCTCAACCGCATTTCGTAAACGTTTTGGTTTGTCGCCTCACACACTGCGCCAATAATTCAGTCTCTTTTCATTAAGTTATATTTTATCTAAAACAATAGTCGCAGAAATTAAAGTGACTGCGCTGTGGCTTGAATACAAATGAGATACATTCCCATTTTTGGGAAATGACCTCTAGGAAAGCCACATTATGACGTCCCATTTACGCCATTTACTACCACCAGCGGCATTCATTGCTTTATGCTTCCCGGCCCTGAGCCAGGCTGACAGCGATAAAAAAGCGGCAGCAGATACGCTTATCGTGACCGCCAAACAGGCTGAATCCCCCACTGGGCCGGTCAACGGTTATATTGCGACCCGCAGCAGCACCGCCACCAAAACCGATACCCCGCTGATTGAAACGCCGCAAGCTATCTCAGTGGTCAGCCGGGCTGAGATAACGGCCCATAATGCCCAATCCGTGGCCGAAGCCTTGCGCTATACCTCGGGAATATTGCAAACCAATGGGGCTGCATCGCAGCGTTTTGATAGCCTGAATATCCGTGGTTTTGATATTTCTAGCACCGGTATGTTGCGCGACGGTTTGCGCAGCACCACCGCCCAAGCCTGGCCGAAAGCCGAGCCTTATGGCTTAGAGCGGATTGAAGTGTTGCGCGGCCCGTCATCGGTGCTGTATGGGCAAAATTAAACCGCTTTCATCGCGGCGATTTAGAAAAGCGGGTGCTGCGCGAGAGTGAGCGACTAGAGCCGGTTATCGCCCATTATTTGGTGGATATCATCGCCGGTTTGTTATTGCCACTGGTGCTGTTGAGTGTGCTGTTTTGGGTAGATTGGCGGCTGGCGCTGGTGGCATTAATCCCGCTGCCGCTGGCGATATTGCTGCAAAAACGCATTATGGCGGGCTATAGCGACCGGCAACGGGATTTTAATCAGAGTGTTACCCGCACCGATAACGCCATGCTGGAGTTCCTCAATGCACTGCCGGTGATGAAAGCATTTCGGCGCGATGCCGAGAGCTTCCAGCAATTGGAGCGCGCACTGGAAAATCAATTATCATTGGTGGCAAAAGTCACTGGGCGGATGATTATCGGCTGGACAGCATTTGTCACCGTCAGCCAATCTTCGCTGATATTGGTGCTGCCCGCTGCGGCTTTCTTGTGGCTCCACCAGCAGTTGGCTTTGCCGGAATTTGCTCTGGCACTGATGCTCAGTTGCGGCTTGCTACGCCCGTGGCTGCGGCTATCTCAGCTGCATCATGCGCTAGCGGAGGCCTTTATTGCCTTGGAACAGCTGATCCCGCTGTTCGGCTCCCCCGCCCATCATGCTCCCTCTCTCACCATTGACGCAGCGCCGGTTTTACAGGCCGATGACGTGAGTTTGTATCATGCCAACCGCCCAGTGTTATCCCCGCTCTCCGCCACCTTTGAAGCGGGAAAAAGTTATGCTTTGGTCGGGCCATCAGGGGCCGGTAAATCAAGTTTACTGAATGTCCTGAGCGGCAGTATTCAGGCGGATACAGGCCGGGTGCGACTGGGCGGGCAGTGTTTGATGGATTTCAGTGAAAACCAGCGGGCAACCCTACTCATAATGGTGACGCAAAATAACCTGTTATTGCGCATGAGTTTGCGGCAAAACCTGTTGTTGGCCGCGCGGCCGGTTACCGATTCGTTATTCGAGCAAGTGCTGGCACTGACCGGGCTGAAGCCGATTATCGCGCAGTTACCCCACGGGCTGGACACCTTAATTGGTGATGCAGCGCGCCAATTCAGCGGCGGTGAACGCCAGCGGATTGCCATCGCCCGTGGATTATTTGCCCAGACCCCGATTCTACTGCTGGATGAAGCCAGTTCACACCTCGATTCCCCGTCCGAACAGCGCTTGATGCAAGGGATCCGCCAACTTTTTCCCCAGCAAACGCTAATTTTTGTCACTCACCGTCTGGGGCAAGCACAGCTTGCTGACCACATTATGGTGCTGGAACAGGGGCAAATCTGCGCTCAAGGTCATCACTTCGCATTGATGGACAGTTGCCCTCTGTATCAAACCTTAAATCGGCACTATCAGTCAGAAGAGCAACAGTCAGAGGAACAGCCATGACGGAACTGTGGAAACTGTTACATCGCACCCACGAATCCCCGCGCCCATTAATATTAGCGCTGGTACTGCGGGTGGTTGAGCAACTCTTGAATATTCTGCCGTGGGTGGCAGTGTTTGCTACCTTGTGGCTAATGCAGCAGTCACAACTGACGCCAACTTATATCGCCGCGCTGCTGGTGGGGTTGCTGGTGATATTGTTGCTGCGCTTTACTATCGCGCAGTTCGGCCAGCGGCGTAATTACCTCGCCAGTTACCGCCTGACCACCGCCCTAACCCGTACGTTGACTCGCCATTTACGTCAACAGCCGTTGGGGGAACTCAGCCGCCATCGGCTGGGGGAACTGACCACATTGATGACGCGCGACCTGCATCAGTTTGAATTTGTGCTCTCCCACGTGGTTTCCGAGGTGGTGGCGATTATCACCATCCCGTGTTTGGCGCTGTTAAGCCTCTATTTTATCGATTGGCGGCTGGCATTGTGTCTGACCTTGCCACTGCCCGTTATCTGGCTGCTACAACAGCATTTTCACCGCTGGCTAATGCAGCGCGCCCAGCACGACACTGCAATTCGCACCGAAAGCAGCGCCCAAGTGCTGGAGTATTTAGCCGCCTTACCGACCCTAAAACTGTTTAATCGCTGTGATGTTTTGCGCCTGCCGCTGAAGCAGCAATTGCGCCAACAGCGCGACAGCGGGCTGGGGGTAGAAGCGGCGGCTGGGGTGATTGTGCAACTCAGCTGCTTTTTACTGGAATGTGGCATGATGTTGTTGCTGTTATTTAGTGCGCTCTGGTTGCAGCCGCAAGCATTGGCGAGCACTCAATGGCTGTTCTTTATCATTGCTACCGCCGCGATTATTCAGCCGCTACTGGGGTTGAGCACTTTTGCTATGTTATTGAAAATCATGAGTGCCTCCGCCGCTAAACTCAATCAGCTACTGGACAAACCGCTGCAACCGGCACAGGGCAGTGCACCGCAGAACATGGACATCGTATTTGATAATGTGACCTTCAGTTATGGGGCAGAGCCGCTGCTGCAAAACATCAGCTTCAGCGTACCGGCAGGCCAGACGACCGCGATTGTCGGCGCATCCGGTGTAGGGAAAAGTACCTTACTGGCACTGGCGGCCAACTTCTATCCCCCGCAACAAGGCGAAGTGCGGTTGGGCGGGTTAACTTTGGATGAAATAGGCACGGATAATCTGTATGACCGGCTGGCTTTTGTCATGCAGGATGTGCAATTGTTCGATGGCACGCTCGGCGATAATCTGCGGCTAGCGGCACCGCAGGCCAGTGAGCACCAGTTGGACGCTATTTGCCAACAGGCCGGATTACAGGACTTGCTGGCGCGATTACCGGAAGGGTTAAACACTCGGGTTGGGGAAAATGCCGGTTGGCTGTCTGGCGGTGAACGTCAGCGCTTGAGTCTGGCGCGGGCGCTATTGAAAAATGCTCCGCTGCTATTGCTGGATGAAGCCACCGCCGCCATTGATCGCGTCAATGAGCGGCAGCTCCTACAGACACTTCGCCAGCACTATCGCCATAAAACAGTGTTAGCAGTGGCCCACCGGCTGGATACTCTGATGGACGCCGATAACATTGTGGTGATTGAGCAGGGCCGCGTCAGTCAGCAAGGCAACCATACGCAATTACTCGCGACTTGCCCGCATTATCAACAACTTTGGCACAGCGCAGTGCGCCAATAGTTAGCCACGCGCAGCCGCAATCACCGCCTGCCCTAGCGCCAGGCCGCCATCACCGGCGGGCAGGCGCTGGGGCATCAATAATTTGAAGTCATGCAATTGCTCGCGGAGTAATTGGCGCAGCAGTCGGTTATGCAGCACTCCGCCAGAAAAGGCAATAGTATCAACGGCAAAACGCTGTGCCGCTTGTCGAGCCAAGGTGGCAAAGCCCTGCGCCAGCGCAAAGTGGAAAGCATAAGCGCGCTCAGCGGGTGCGGCATCAAAAGCCAGCCATTGCCGCCAGAAGGTGCCCAAATCCAATTGATTGTCGCGCAGTGGCATAGTGACGGGCGGGACTGTTCGGGAACTTTGCCATGCCAGCGCTTCCAGTAAACACGCGGCTTCCCCCTCCCAACTGATGGTCGGTGAAACAATATTCAGCGCCGCCGCCACCGCATCAAATAGCCGCCCTGCTGATGAAGCCAGTGGCGCATTAATGTCACGCGCAATCGCCCGCGCCAGCACTTCCCCTTGTGGCGATGGGATAGCCGCAGCTTCAGGTAGGTTTTGCCAATCCGGCACAAAGCGCTGAAATTGCGCCAGTAAATTGCGCCACGGCTGACGAGAAGCCAGATCCCCGCCGGGTAAGGCCACCGCAGGCAAACCGCCCACATATTCACAATTCACATAATCAACCAGCAGACATTCTCCGCCCCATAAGTGACCATCAGCGCCATACCCCAGCCCATCCAGCGCCAAACCTATAACCGCCCCCCCCCTGACGCGGCCAGCCGTGCTCTGCCAGACAAGCCGCCAGATGCGCATGATGATGTAGCACGGCGATACAGGGAATATTCTGTTGCGCGGCCCACTCTTTGCCAAATTGGTGGCTGACATAACCGGGGTGCGCATCTACGACTATCGCCTGCGGGGTAAAATGATAAATATCGCAAAACAGCGCTAATAATTGCTGCTGTTGCTGCGCAATATCGCGGTCCTCCAGATCACCCAAATGCTGACTCAGCACCGCATTGCGGTCTCGCAGCAAGCAGAAGGTGTTTTTCATATCGGCCCCCAGCGCCAGAATGGCCGGTTGCTGGCTAAACCCCGGCGGCAACTCGAAAGCATCCGGCACATAGCCCCGAGCCCGGCGCAGCATTTCGGCCCCATCTGGGGTAAGGCGCACTAGCGAGTCGTCGGCGCGCTGCACAATTTCTCTGTCGTGCAATAGCCAGTGATCGGCAATCTCACTCAGGGCACTTAGGGCCTGTTGATTACTTAAAGCGGGCGGTTTGCCGCTGCCGTTGCCGGAAGTCATCACTAACGGGCGCGCTACCTGTTGCAGCAGCAAATGTTGCAGCGGGTTAGCGGGTAGCATAATGCCGATTTCGGGTAACTCTGGCGCGACTGCCGCACAAAGTGGGCCTTCCGGCCGCTTTGCCACCAACACAATCGGGGCGGCCGAACTGCGTAATAAGCGGAATAAAGCATCATTATCAGCGGCTTGCACACAGCTGTTCAGCCAGCCAGCATCCGGTAACATCACCGCCAACGGTTTGGTGGGGCGGTGTTTGCGTTCACGCAAACGGGCTACTGCGGCGGCATTGGTAGCATCGACGGCCAGATGGAACCCGCCCAGCCCTTTGACGGCAACAATTTCGCCCGCCAACAGCGCAGCGGCGGCTTGCTCAAGCGCGGAGAAACCGTGCGCCACGGCCTGCCCATTTGCGGCAGCCAACCACAGTTGCGGGCCACAATCTGCGCAAGCATTGGGCTGAGCATGAAAACGGCGGTCTGCGGGATGGTCATATTCGGCCTGACACGCCGCGCACAGCGGGAACTTGCCCATGGCGGTATCGGGCCGGTCATACGGCATGCGGTGGATAATGGTAAAACGCGGGCCACAATGGGTGCAGTTGATAAAAGGGTAGCGATAGCGGCGATTGGCCGGGTCATTCATTTCATTCAGGCAAGCATCACAGGTCGCGGCATCCGGTACAATTTGAGTGTCCATCTGCCCCGCCCCGCTGTGATGAATCACAAACTCCAGCGGCGGCTGTTGCCAGTGATAGGGCGCGGTATCAATGCTGTCAATGCGCGCCAATGGCGGGCAATCTTGCGGCAAGGCTTGTAAAAAATCTACCGCTGCGGGGGCTTGCCACAAGTGAACCGTCACGCCCGCGCTGTCATTACTGACATCACCGTGTAGCCCAAAACGATGAGCAAGTTGCCAGACATAGGGGCGAAACCCCACCCCCTGCACTTTACCTTTTATCCGCAGGCACAGGCCGTTTATCTCCACAGAAACTCCTTAGCATATTCGGCACATTTCCCCACTTATCAACCAGTTAATCACCGGTAGCTGCAAGGCCACATGAGATCCCCAAAGTCATTGGAGTTGCAGGTAGGCAGCAAGTAAGCAAATAGCGAACGCAGCTAACACCCCGCGGCTTCAAGGACGCAGGGGATCAGCAAATGCGGGGTAATGGCTCATCTAGCGGCAAATCTAGTCGGCGCGAGACACCAAATGCGCCGCATAAACGCACTTGTTTATGCTCGGTCACCTGCCCGATAACCGCAGCATCGCGGCCCAGTGGGTGGCGCTGTAATTCAGTTAAAACAGCATCTTGCGCCTCAGGTGAGACTACCAGTACCAGCTTGCCTTCATTGGCAAAGTTGAGTGCGTCCAGCCCCAATAACTCGCAAATACCGCGTACCGCCGGTTTCAGCGGCAAATCCGCTTCATTGATTTCCATGCCACAACCACTGGCGGCGGCAAATTCGTGCAGAATTGCCGTTACGCCGCCGCGAGTAGCATCGCGTAGCGCCCGCACACCGCTAATATGATGCAGGGGGGCAATCAAGGGAGCCAGCAGGGCGCAATCACTGACTAACTCGGCCTCCAGCCCCAAACCTTCGCGTAAATTTAAAATAGTCGCGCCGTGATCGCCCAAGGTGCCGCTGACAATGATCCGATCACCCGCACGGATCATCGCGGTTCCCCATTGGATATCCGCCGGGATCACCCCGATACCGGTGGTATTGATGAAGATCTTATCCGCCGCACCGCGCTGCACCACTTTGGTATCACCGGTCACTATCTGAATTCCCGCCTGCCGCGCCGTGGCCGCCATTGAGTGCACAATGCGCTCCAAATCAACCATCGGCAGCCCTTCTTCCAGAATAAAACCACACGAAAGATAACGCGGCGTTGCGCCACTGACCGCCACATCATTCGCCGTGCCGCACACCGCCAATTTGCCGATGTCTCCGCCGGGGAAGAAAATAGGATCAATCACATAGCTGTCGGTCGATATTGCCAGCCGATCCCCTTGGGCCACCAGATCTGCCAGCGCAATACGCGCCTGATCTTCGCGCTCATTCAGTGCCGGGTTAGAAAACGCCGCCAAAAACAGCGATTCGATCAAGCTCTGCATTGCCCGCCCACCACTGCCGTGTGCCAGGGTAATCTCTTGTTTATTCATTTAGTTGTGACCTGATTGATTGGTTTCGATAACCAATATTTATCATTTGGTATCTAGCGGGGCGACTGCACCGATGGGCACTCCGACGGCTTACGCCGTTACGACCCATTCGGTACATTTCCCCGCAAGTCAGCCTTGTCATCACTCTGATATCAAAAACTATCGGTATTGATGATAGGCAGAGCAAGCCCCTTCGGAGGAAACCATCAGCGCCCCAAATGCATTATCTGGCGTGCATTCGCCACCAAACAGCGGGCATTGATCCGGTTTGCAACGCCCGGTCAGTACATCGCCGCAACGGGATCGCGGGTCATCAGCCACCCGCTGCTGTTGTGGAGTAAAACGCCGCTCAGCATCAAAATCCTGATAAGTCGGGCTAAGTTGCACACCGGAATCGGCTATTTCACCCAACCCGCGCCACTCACTGCGCTCTTTGGTTACAAATACCTCGGCCAGCGCTTGTTGCGCTAGCAGGTTGCCGTTGTCGGGTACAATGCGCCGATATTGATTTTCCACCGCACAACGCCCACTGACCCTCTGCTCCAGCAGCATCACCAACCCTTGTAAAATATCCAGCGGTTCAAAGCCGGTGACCACCAGCGGCTTATTGAATTGGCTGCAAATAAAACCGTACGGCGTGGTGCCAATCACCATGCTGACATGGCCGGGCGCGAGGAAACCGTCAATGCGCACATCCGGCTGTTGTAGCAGGCTGCGCAAGGTAGGAATGATGGTGATGTGCTGGCAGAACACCGTGAAATTGGTTAGGCCCAGCCGTTTGGCTTGTTGCAACGTTAGGGCAGTGGCGGGCATGGTGGTTTCAAAACCGAGGCCGAAAAACACCACTTCGCGATCCGGATGCTGCTGCGCGAGAGTCAGGGCATCCAGTGGCGAGTAAACCACGCGGATATCGGCCCCGCGCCGCTTGGCATCCAGCATCGAGCCATTGCGCCCCGGCACCCGCATGGCGTCGCCGTAAGTGCAGAAAATCACCTGTGGGTGAGCGGCAATTTCCAAACAACTGTCGATGCGGCCCATCGGCAACACACACACCGGGCAACCCGGCCCATGGACAAACTCCAGCCCCTCCGGCAGCAGTTGATCCAGACCAAATTTGAAGATCGCGTGCGTGTGACCACCGCACACTTCCATAATTTGCAACGGCAAGCGCTGTTGATCCGGGATTTGCGGCAATAAGTGTTCGATCCGTTGCAATAATGCACTGACCAGCGCCGGATCGCGGAATTCATCAACGTAGCGCATCATTGGCCCCGTTAGCGACATCATCTAAATCCAGCCCCACCGCCTGCATATGCGCTAAGGCCGCCAGTGTCTGCTGGGCTTCTTCTTCATCCAGTAAGCTCATGGCAAACCCGACATGCACCAACACCCATTGGCCGAGCAAGTCAGCCGGTGATGTGTCGCACACCAACGCGATATTGATTTCGCGTTTTACGCCGCTCACTTCTACCCATGCCAGTTGGTGGATATCTTCTCCCACCGCCACTATTTTGCCGGGTACGCCTAAGCACATCGCTGCGCCTCCAGCCATTCCAGCCACAAATCCATCCCCTCGCCGCTGCTGGCCGACAGCGCAATGACCTGAATTTCAGGATTCACCTGACGGGCATAATGAATGCACTGTTCGATATCAAAATCCAGGTACGGCAGCAGGTCGATTTTATTGATAATCATTAGGGTGGAGGCGGCAAACATATGAGGGTATTTCAGCGGTTTATCTTCACCTTCCGTCACCGAAAGCACCGCCACTTTATGACGTTCGCCAAGATCAAAGCTGGCGGGACACACCAAATTCCCAACGTTTTCAATGAATAGCAGACTGTTATTGCTCAGATTCAAGCGGTGCGCGGCATCATGCACCATCTGCGCATCCAGATGGCAGCCTTTGCCAGTATTGACCTGAATCGCTGGCACACCGGTGGCGCGAATACGTTCGGCATCATGAGTGGTTTGCTGATCACCTTCAATCACCGCGCAGGGCACTTGCCCGGCCAGCAGTTGCAGGGTGGTGGTCAACAAGGTGGTTTTGCCAGAGCCGGGGCTGGAAACCAAATTCAGCGCCAAAATATGTTGCTCGACAAAATGCTCACGATTATGACTGGCTAACTGATTGTTTTTGCTCAGGACGTCCTGCTCGATTTGCAACAAGCGGCGCTGCCCCATGCCCGGTGCATGGCTACCGGCTTCACCCTGCCCATAATGCAGCCCCAGCTTGTCAGCATGAACTTGCGGCGTGAAGGGCTCGGCGGCGGGCGCGTCTGTGTCTTCAGGTTCCGTGGCCACCATCGGCTCCGGCGCTTTACCGTGATAGTGATGGTGAACATCACCCTGATGGTAATAATAATGGTGATGAACAATGACCGGCTGTGTCCCCTTGGCAACATATTTGTGTTTATGTTTATGCTGAATCTTTTGCGTCGGGGCCGCTATTTCGTGATGTTCATGCTGGTGCTGATCATGGTGACCGTCATGATGATGGTGATGACCGTCATGGTGGTCGTGGTGGTGATCATCATGTTGATGATGGTCATCGCCCTCGATCTTTCTCTCGCCGCTGGCGCAACCACAAGTCGTACACATAGGAATTCACTCCTTCAGGATTATTCCACTTCTATCTGTTTTACCTGCAAATGGCTGCCACTCTCTACTTGCAGAGCATGGCTGCCGCAATGCGGGCACCCGGCATCATGCCGGTCAATGGCAACACTGTTGCTGCACTCCCAACACCAGGCCACTGCGGGTAAGTAGCTGAGATGCAATTGGCAATTTTCTGCCAGTGTTTTGCGGCTGGCGGCCCCAAAACTGAAGCGCAAAGCGCTCTCTTCAATACAGGAGAGCGCGCCAATTTCCAGCCAGACCGCGGTTATCCGTGAGGCACCGTTAAGCCGAGCCTGTTTCTCAATCAGCTCCAACGTGCTGAGACACAAACTGATTTCATGCATGCTGGTTCTTTATTTGGCTAACTTTATTAAACAAAGCCCGCCGTCGGGGATTTGCGGGGGCATCGGCATCCGTCACCGGCAGGGATAGCGCCATACGCGCACTTTGCTCCGCCAGTTGTAACGCCCGTTCAGCACTGAGCGAGGTGTCCAGCGGTGACATCAATGAGCGGCTCAGATATTGGCCACCACCGGCTATTTCGCTGACGGTAAAATCCATTTCGCTGACAATAAAACCAATGGTGCCGCAAGGTAGTGCCAGCATCAGGCGCTCCCCCACCGCACGGCGTTGCCAGCTCTGCTGCGGCCCCGGTAAAACCACCAAACTCAGCATCCACGGGGTCAATAATGCGCCAATCCATTGCTGCTCAAATAACTGAAACCCACAGGCGCGCAAGGGAATGTGGTCGCGATAAAAGGGCAAGCCGCGCATCTCATCGGCGGCGATTTGGCCGAATATCTGCTCCAACAGTGCGGCTGGATTTTGTTCATGGCCCACAATCACATCAGACATGGCTTTCTTCTCGCGCCTTAAGGGTGATCCCGCTGCTGCGTAATGCTGTCAGAATCTGTTCCAGTGCCGGTTCAATGGCCCGCGTGACTGTCGGCGTCAGACCGATATTCGGTGCCAGAGATTCCGGCACCACCCCCACCAAAGTTAGCTGGCGCGGGAACTCATCGGTCAGTTGCAGTGCCATCAGCACATCACATAATCCCAACTGATGCGGCGACACCTTGCGGCTGAACATCGCCGGTATTTCTTTATCTCGCAATACCGCGACACTGCCAGGTGGTTGCCCGGTCAGCACCGCATCGGCGACAATCAAATGCTCGCGATTAGCCATAGCTTCCATCAATTCCAGACCGGCGGTTCCGCCATCCAGCACCTCAACCCCCGGCGGGATGTGAAAGCGCTGCTCCAGCGCTTCGACAATCCGCACACCGACAGCTTCATCACTGAGTAATAAATTACCTATACCTAATACCAAAATCCCCATCACAGCACCTTGACTTTGGTCACTTCGTTGCCCGTTGTATCAACAATATGTACAGCACAAGACATACACGGGTCGAATGAGTGAATGGTCCGCACCACTTCGAGTGGTTTGGCAGGATCAGCAACCGGTGTGCCCACCAGCGCTTGCTCGTAAGGCCCCGGTTCATCATTATAATTGCGCGGCCCGGCGTTCCAGGTCGATGGCACCACCGCCTGATAGTTGGCTATTTTGCCATCTTTGATAACCACCCAATGGGACAACATGCCACGCGGGGCTTCTTCAAAACCGACACCACGGATTTCGCCATTCAAAGGGATATCCGGCTTAATAAAAGTTTCGACATCACCGGTGCCAATATTGGTGACCAGCGCCGTCCATTGCTGAGCCAAAGTTTCATGCAGCACACAGCAATGCACCGCCCGACCAATAATGCGCCCCAGAGTTGAGGGTAACTGTTCGGCAGTAATGGCCTGCCCGCTGAGTTTTTGGTAAGCCGCGCCGATGTCAGTGAAATGTTGTTTGGTTGGGGCGTGTCCGGCGGCCAACCCGCACATGAGCCACGCCAGCGGCCCTACCTCCACAGTTTTGCCGTAAAAAGTCGGCGCTTTTACCCACGAATATTTGCCCTCTTCCTGCCAACCGGTGTAATTGGGGTTGGTTTTACCCTCCCACGGGGCCAGCGGCTCGTCGTCCTGATACCAGGCGTGCTTGCCGCTCTCGGCAATACCTTTGATCAAGTAAGGATCATTGTGATTGGTAATCGGGCGGAAGGTGCCGTTTTCCAGATAACCGCCCGGCAGCAGGAAAGTTTCCCCTTTGCGGTCAGTCGGCAGCTCCGGCACGCTAAGGTAGTCATCCGCCCCTTTACCCAGATTGAGCCACCCCGGATAGTGAGCGGCGATCACCGCGGTATCCACTTTATAAACCTGCTCGATAAAGCTGCCTAGCCGGTCAATAAAGGATTTCACCAGCATCAGGCGCTCCAGATTGAGCACACTCGGCATATCCAGATTGATTGGGTTGGCAACGCCACCCACGGCAAGGTTCTGAATATGCGGCGTTTTTCCGCCGAGCACCGCCACAATACGGTTGGCATCGCGCTGGCACTCCAGTGCTTGCAGATAATGCGCTACCGCAATCAGGTTAACCTCTGGCGGCAATGCCATCGCCGGATGGCCCCAGTAGCCGTTAGCAAAAATACCCAGCTGCCCGCTGGCGACCAAATCTTTGATTTTCTGCTGCACGCGGGTAAATTCTTCCGCGCTGTTCAACGGCCAACTGGACAAGCCACTCAGCATGGCCGCCGCTTTTTGCGGTGAAGCTTGCAGCGCCGAGGTGACATCCACCCAGTCCAACGCAGATAGTTGATAAAAATGAACAATATGGTCATGAATACTGTGCGCGGCCAGAATCAGATTGCGAATGTGCTGCGCATTAACTGGCACTTCCATCCCTAACGCATTTTCCACCGCCCGTACCGAAGCAATGGCGTGAATGGTGGTGCATACGCCGCAAATGCGCTGCACAATCATCCAGGCATCGCGCGGATCATTACCTTGTAAAATCTCTTCCATGCCACGCCACATGGTGCCGGAGGACCAGGCTTTTATGACCTTGCCGTCCTCAATTTCGCAGTCGATCCGCAAGTGCCCCTCAATGCGGGTGACGGGATCAATGGTGATGCGTTGGCTCATGCTTTACCTCTGTCTGATTATTCTTATGTAACTGGCCGTGAGCAGGAAGCACCGGCAACAGCCGAATCAATAAAATGTAGGCGCAGACCTCAATGGCGACGAAGCCAATAGAGATCAGGATTTCACTGGTGGTGGGGAAGTAGTTGTAGCCGCCGCCGGGGTTGAAGGCCAATAGCGAGTAATTGAGCCGCCATAGCGCCCCACCCCCCATCATGCATAGCGCGCCGATAAACAATAAGCGGCTGTCTTCTCTGGCTCGCCGAATACGGAAAATCAGTAGCGGCAAGGCCATCAGGACAATTTCAGCCCAGAAAGCTATGGCGTAGCGGTCAAAATGCCACAGATATTCCGTCTTATGACGCACCATCACTTCACCGAGACGTAGCACGATAAACAGCAGTAAAAAGACGTCGATGATGGTGGTTAATCGTGTGAATAATGGCGCTTCATTGGCCCCGCGCCCGCGCAATCCCGCCTGTACCAGCGAGCCTTCAAAAATCACAATCGAGAAGCCCAAAATAGCGGCGGTGAGCAGGGAGAATAGCGGCAACATTTCATAGCTTTGCCATAACGGATGGATCTTGGCACCGGCGGCGATCATTAATGATCCCATTGAAGACTGATGCATGGTCGGCAGCAGCGCACCGAGCGCGATGACAAAAAACATCACTTTGTTCAGCCGCTTAAGAGAGATTTTCCAGCCCAGGCGCTCAAACAGCGCTGGGGCAAACTCCAATGCCATCACCCCGATATAAATGGTCATACAGACGGCGGTTTCGAAGAGCACCGAATTAACATTGAAATGGCCGGGAATAAAGAAGTAAGGCAAGTTCCAGTAGCGCCCCACATCAATGGTGATGGAAAGCCCACCGAGCGCGTAACCAAATAAACTGGCGAGTAGCGCCGGGCGCACCAGCGGGTGATATTCGCCCCGATTGAACACGTAAACCGCCCAGGCCAATGCCCAGCCGCCGCACGCCAAACCGGTGCCGACCAGTAAGTCGAAAGCAATCCAGATGCCCCACGGGAAGCCGCCATTCAAATCACTGACTGACCCTAGCCCGAGCACCAAACGTTTGACAATCAATAGCGCGCACAGCACCACAAAAGGCGCTAACAGCATCACTGGCCAACTGACCAGCCGCCCACCTAATGGGCTGGATTTATGCATCGTCATCTTGACCGTCCTTTTTATCGTGCGGGTCAGTGTCATTGTCTTTGCGCTCATCGCGGGTATTGCGGTGTACCAACGCGGTGACACCGGCCAACAGCGCCAGTGGCAAGATCATGCCCTTGTACAGGGTGTGCTGGACATGCTCAGAGCGTGCGCCGGTCGCCAAATCTGCCAACGGCGGCAAATCCAGTTTCTCGGCCGGAATCCCTGCCAGCACTAATACCTGGGTACCGCCCCCCTCTTTCTCACCGTAAACATGGTGGTCATAATGAGCGACTGGATGTTCATAAGTGTCGTTGGCGCTGAGTGTTTGGCGTGGGAAAAGGTAATTCTCGCCCGGTTTGAGGGTCAGCCGATGTTGTGCCTCTGACAGCAGCTCCTCGCGGGTGCCGAATATCACCGCACCGGTCGGGCAGACCTCGACACAGCCGGGTAAGCCGCCTTTATCCAGCCGCTCGATACCTTTCTGATTGCATAATTCACATTTATGAATCTTGCCAAAGGGATTGTGATAATCATATTTCGGCACATTGAACGGGCACCCGACCATGCAGTAGCGGCAGCCGGTGCAGACATCCGGGTTATAGTGAACAATGCCGGTTTTGGCATCTTTACGCAGCGCACTGACCGGGCAAACCGAAACACAATTCGGATCAACACAGTGCATGCATTGCTTTTTGATATAGGCGTAGCCGTCTTCTAATTGATCTTTATGAATGCCCGCGCCGCTAGTCCAGACCTGAATAATGTTGTTGGTATAGGGGCTGAGTTTGTCATTGTCTGACCACAGGGCTTCGCCGCTGGCATAGCTTTTACCGTGATCAAATAATTCACTATGATTGACCTGCTGGCATTTGCTCACGCACGCCTGACAGCCGACACATAACGTGGAGTCATACAACATGCTCAGCGCGCCGGGGATCGGTGGCCGATTTTGCACCTCGGCTTGGGTGCTGGGCGAAAGCCCCGCCAACAGCACACCGCCGGACGCTAATTTGAAAAAGTGACGTCGGTTCACGGCTATTCCTCCCGCGATGAGTGATCGTCATCTTTGCGGCGCTGTTTCTGTTGCCGCCCCAGTTCACGCACTGTCATCAGGCTAACACCGGCGACCAACCCCACCACGCCGCCCAGCAATGCCGTGGCGGTGGTCGAAATTTCGCCGCCCTCAGGGTTATTAATCAGCGGTTTCTCAGCACGCGGTGTTGGGTTCTCGACATTCGCCAATTGGGCGATGCCTTTGGTGAAGCCGATTCCCTCCTCATTACAGCCATAACAAGGGTGCCCAATACCGACCGGCCAGATCCCGCCACCCACATCGCAGAACTCCAGTGTCGGACAGTTGCCGTAAGTTTCCGGCCCTTTGCAGCCAAGATGATAAAGGCAAAAACCTTGACGATGGCCTTCGTCGCCAAATTGACGAGCAAAACGGCCAGCATCAAAGTGTGGGCGGCGCTCGCAGTTTTCATGGATTAAACGGCCATAAGCAAAAGTCGGGCGATTTTTGCTATCCAGTGCGGGCGGCCGCCCGAAAGTAATGATATGGGCCACTGTCGCCAGGAAGTTATGAGGATTAGGCGGGCAGCCAGGAATATTAATCACGGTTTTGCCCGGCAGCGCCGCTTGCAAACTCACCGCACCGGTCGGGTTGCCCCCCGTCGCGGGAACGCCCCCCCAAGCGGAGCACGAACCAATGGCAATTATGGCCGCCGCATGTTCCGCGGCTTCGCGGATATGCTCGACAATAGGTTTACCCGCCACCATGCAGTAAATCCCACCGTCTTTCAGTGGAATCGACCCATCCACCACCAGCACATATTTCCCTTTGTACTGTTCGATGGCCCGATGTTTATTCTCCTCCGCTTGCTCACCAAATGCCGCAGAGAGCACTTCGTGATACTCCATTGAAATAACACTCAACAGCAGGTTTTCAATGGTCGGGTGAGTGGAACGTAACAGTGATTCGGTACAGCCAGTACATTCCTGAGCACCAATCCAGATAACCGGCGGGCGCTGGGGGGAACTGACGTTGCTGGCAATTTCAGCGGCAGCCTTGCTGCTGAGCCCCATGGTGGCCGCCAATGCGGCACAAAGCTTCATAAAATCACGACGGTTAACGCCATGCTGGGAAAGCATGTTTTTTTCCCCTGTCATTATTATTCTATTGTTTACATACCCGATATTGATGACGGGCATACCCTTATAAAAAACATGGTTTTCTGTTAATAGTTTGTAACTCTGTAACTTTAATTAAGTTGATCTCTATCAATGGAAATTGATTGAATTAATGCGAGGGAAATATCTGTGAACTAAAACCGTTTCAGCAAAACATTTCATTTGCCACGAAATAGAAAATCTGTCAGGAGGAGGTTTGGTGAATGCAGATGGAATTGAATATCATTAACCCAACAATGAAACCAATCCCAGTAACTTTAATTAAATATCAGTTATTTTAGTTAGTTAACTAAAAATGAAAATTCCACATCATATAAAAACGAAACAAAAAAAGACGTAAATATAAACCATAAAGCACAATTAATAATGAATAATACTGCAAAAAAAACTTATCATTATTAAGTCAGATAACAATAAGATTTTTATCAATTTCATTAATTTTAAGGGTTTAAAGTTATTTTTTTCCCCTCTAAATCGGCAAACATTAATGTTACAAAATGGATCAGCCCAGCATAATGTTTAAAAAACGACCAATGTGAATTAATTGCATCTTTTGTATATAAATCAAACTTTTGGTAAATAACTCGTGCTATGATTCATTTGCCGGTCAATATTCAACCGGTTATGCGCTAAAAGGGGTCTATATGATAAAACCATTCATTGTTGTTGCTATCGCCGTCGCCACACTCAGTGGTTGCGCAAATAATAACACCCTTTCGGGCGATACGTTCAGCAGCTCTCAGGCTGGACAGGCTCAAACCGTCACTTACGGTACTCTGGTTTCTGTGCGCCCGGTGACTATTCAGGGCGGTGATGGGAATAACGTCGCCGGTGCTGTCGGTGGGGCTGTTGTCGGTGGCTTCCTCGGTAATACGATAGGTGGCGGTACAGGTCGGCGTCTCGGTACTGCCGCGGGTGCTGTTGCCGGTGGTGTTGTCGGCCAACAAGTGCAGAGCATGATGAACCGCAGTAGCGGAGTTGAATTGGAAGTTCGCCGTGATAACGGAACCACCTTCCTGGTGGTTCAGGCTCAAGGTGTGACTCAGTTCCAACCGGGGCAACGAGTCACCATTGCAACCCATGGTAATACTGTCACTGTCACACCGCGCTAATTTTTGCCGCCCAAACGCCGTGTTTGGGTGCTGCTTTTATTAACATTTAGCGCTGTAAGCAAATTTAAGTGCTGCTTGCAGCCGCCGCGAAGAGGCGAAGCCCATGGAAGGGCTTGATAGCAAACGCATTCAGCTTGTAGCATGACGGGCATAATGTAAAAAACACCGCCCAGCCCTAAAAGCTCGAGGGTAAGCTGGACGGTGAAAAAAAGAACATAACTAGCCCGCTTTCTTTGCGGCAGGCTTCACTACATTCTCTCCGTGGTTCCCAAAGAATTGATATAAGGTGTCTGAAGCCGTTTTGGTTAATACCATAATTTCAATACGGCGGTTTTTTGCCGCAAGGGGTTCAGCCGGGTCCAGTAGCATCTGATCTGCCATTGCGTTAATTTGTAATACTCGCCCCTCAGTTAACCCACCTTTTACTAACGCCTTATGGGCCATCAACGCCCGCTCACCAGAAAGATTCCAGTTGTTGTACATCACTTGGTCACGATAGCGGGAAGCATCGGTATGCCCGGTAATAATGATTTTATTGTCCATTTCATTAAATGCCGGCGCCAACTCAGCCAGTAAACGGCCAAAGAATGGAGTCAGCACTGCACTGCTGCGCTGGAACATATCGCGCTGTTTATCATCCTGAATCAAAATACGCAGCCCTTGTGGCACCACCTCCATTTGCAAGTTGGATTGCGCATCGTAGGCGGATGTAATTTGCATAATGATGCGGGATAACTCTTCCATTTCTTTACGTGATTTATCCACCACATCTTCCAGAGACTGTTCTGGATCCGGCACTTCAACGGCCAAATTACTTTTGGTTTCTTTCGCTTGTTCCTTGCCATCAATGCTGTTAGAGAACTTGCCGCCGCCACTTTTGCTTTTAGAGGGAATAGAAATAAAGGATTGCTGCGAAAAGATGGTTTGCCCATTCAGTTGCGCGACAATTTCTTGCCGCTCTTCCTCCGATACCACCCCGACAATCCATAGCACCATAAACAGCGCCATCATCGCTAAGGTAAAGTCAGCAAAAGCCACTTTCCATGCGCCAGAATGCCCGCCACTGTGCCGTTTTCTGGCGGATCGTTTAATTATGGTGGTTTGCCCACCTCGGGCATGACTTCTCATCACGCGCCTGCCATCATCAACTTGTTAATCCAGGAATCCAGTGTGGCAAAGGTGGGCTTGCTGTCCAGTGGCAGCATCTTCCGACCTGCATCTACCGCCAGTAACGAAGGTTTACCCGCCACATGATTGACCAGCACCATGCGCACACATTCAAAGAACGCCAGCTTCTTTTTCATCTCTTGCTCCATAGCATTAGCCATCGGGTCCATCAGGCAATAACAGATAAACACCCCGAGGAAAGTACCAATCAAGGCTGCCGCCACTTTGATACCAATCAGTGCAATCGAACCATCAATAGACTGCATGGTGATGATAATGCCCAATACCGCAGCACAAATACCAAAGCCGGGCATGGCTTCTGCGGTGCGATGAAAGGAGCGCGATGGTACCAACAGCTCCTCTTCAACTGCCGATAGCTCTTGTTCTAAGATCCCTTCCAATTCGTGCTGATTAATTTTCCCCATCGCCATTAAGCGGAAGTTGTCGGAAATAAACGTCACTAAATGGTGGTCTTGCAAAATAAGCGGATAACGTTGGAATAATGGGCTATTCGCCGGAACTTCAATATGTTCATCAAGGCGCTTTAATCCGCCTTCATCGACCATTTCCAGTAATTCATAGAGCAGCATTAATAATTGCTGCTGAAAATCAGCGGTATATTCACTTTTGCGTGTTACTGCAACAATTTGATACCACATTTCTTTTAATACATAACCTGGATTCGCCAATATCATGGCACCAATTCCGGAACCAAAAATAATAATAATTTCCCCAGGCTGCCAGAAGGAAGATAATATTCCGCCTGACATAATATAGCCGCCAATCACACAGATCATAATGACCAGCAGACCAAATAATTTCTGCATAACACCCTCGATAATTTAAAAAAATGATTTGATTTTTTGTACTAGTTTTTTATTGAGCTGACAAATTCGTGCTTCAGTGAGATCTAAGACCTGAGCAATCTCTTTCATACTCATTTCTTGTTGATAATAAAGATGCAGAATCATTTGCTCTCGCTTCTCAAGTGACGCAATAGCATGGTTCAGATTATCTTCAATAATAATACTTTCTTCTAACTCTCTGCTCTGTAACGCATCAGTCGGCGTGTCTAATGACAGTATCTCGTCCAAACTCTCCATACCGCTGGCACTTTCCAAAAGCAGGTATTCTTGATATTCCTCCGCCGTCAGTTGCAGCGCGGTCGCTATCTCCTCAAAGCTCGGTTCATGGCCCAATTTCTTGGCTAATTGCCGTATTGCCTCATTGGTTTTGTGCGTTTTTTGCCTTAACCGGCGCGGCCGCCAGTCATGTTCTCGCAATTGATCCAGCACCGCACCACGAATTCGATGAACGGCATAAGCAGCAAATTGCCCATCAGGGTGACCATAGCGGCGTAATGCCTCTAATAGCCCCATCAATGCAATTTGCTGCATATCCTCCTTGCCGATAACACTGTCTGCCTGAAATGAAAGTTGTCTGACAATACGTTTTACCAGCGGTAAATACGCTTGTAGATATTTCCCTTCCTCCGCAGGAGTCAGTGCTAAATTATCATTAGTTTCCATTATTGCCATATTGATTATTGGAAGACCATTCGGCTAATCACCACATCATCAAATGGCATTGGCGCATTTAATTTTTCAAAGTCTTTTTTATATTCATTCATCAACTGCCGACGTAAATCGACAATAGACGTATTACGCACGGCTTGATAATCCATATGAGAAAGTAAGTTAACTGTGGCCGATTGAATAACTGGCACCATCGCGATAACTTTCTTAATATCATTATCATCACCAGTTGCCATCCCTAACTCCAGCTGTAGGTAGCGCTCGGTTTTGATATCTTTTAGCGTGATAATCATGTTCTTAATTTCAACAAATTGAACTGATTTATTACCACGTATAAACGATTTACTGATAGCGATGGGTTTATTGTTTAATTTTTCCCAAATGACATCATGATATATTACTACCACGGTAACCAATGCAATTAACAATAACAAGCCCCACACTTTCATTGAAAATGTTTTTTTCTGGGTGTTCATTTATAGTCCTTTATACGGTAATGAGGAGCGTACCATCGTCGGCGCTCATATTCTCTTGAGCCTCAATATGACGTGCTGCCAAAATATCGGCATGCGCCTGTTGGTTTTGCTGCTGTCGTTGCTGTTGTTGTTGCTGGCTATTCGCTGATATTTGCACTTCTACAGCAGCACTGTTTTGTCCGGTTAATGTTTGCCGTAACTCCGCGCAACTCTGTTGCAATGCCCGATAAACATCCCCCTGACTTGCATTGATATGAACCTGTAATTTTCCTCCTTCCATATGCACTGAGATATCAATCTTACCCATATCCGGTGGGTCTAGCCGAATAGTGGCATGTTGTACCTTATTCTCAACCTGCATTTGCAGGCGCTCACCGAGCACATTATGTAACTGTTGCGACCACTCTTTCTGGTTAGCCGCCAATGTCAGTTGGCTCTCCATCCGAGGGGCGGCCACTTCCAGACTGTTATTGGCAATATGACTCAGCGTGGTGGGGATAACCGCACTGATTCCCTCCGGCATAATCCGATTAAGAAGCAAACTTTCCCCTACTGGCACTGCCGGTTGAGCCGTAATATCCAATCGTGGGCTAATCAATTTCAGCAGATTCATCAGTGGTGATGATTTATCTGCTGCAAGTTGATCAGTTATCTGTTGGCTATCAGCCGCAGGTCCAAAAGGTGTAATAACCGCCAGTGGTGCAGTTTGTACCGGCAAGTTCTGCCCATGAAATTGCAGCAATACATCAAGCAATTGCTGATTCTGTTCATCAGTCGGCGACAGCATCCCCGCATCATCCGCCCTCAAATTGCCATCAAATTTCGTGATCAAATCCATCACTACTGACGGCCGTAACGAAATCGGTTGATGGGGTACCCATGCTTGTGACAATACCTCATCAAAACCCACCAAATGATCAGTACCGCCCTCTTCTGCATTGCCCGCGATGGGAGCATTCCCTACATCCGCTGCCAGTTGGCTACCCGCCTGAGCAAAGCCGGTTAATGTAATCACCTTGTCTCCTCTTGTTGTGCCATATCTTCATAAGCGGAAATCGCCATGGTGGCGTAGGCGGTGATGCCCACTTGCGCTGCTCTCTGGCGGGCTATTTCATCTTTTAACTGATGCTTTTGCAGACCACAGCATTCATATGCCCGTTGATACATTTCCTTTAAGCGCTGCATCGCCGATTGCTGTTCCAGTGAGAACGAATTCTCAGACCGTTGTGCCAACCACTGAATAACTCGGCTATCTACGGCCTCTATTTGCTCCCAATCTTGTTGCCCAATCGCCAAGTCTAAGGTGGCAATACACTCATTAATTAACAATAAATCATTCATTAGCTCTCCTTGTTTGCTTCCCAGCCTGAACGCAGAGTGACTAATATCTTTTCCACTTCATCAATATATTCCAAGGACATTTTTATACTGGCGTCATATAACCGATAAACGCAGTGGCTATATAAGCTGGCCGTACTCTTGGCGAGTTCCCCGCCATGAGTAAAATCCAATGAACCGGTCAGTGCATTTAATACATCAATACATTTATTAATGCTTTTGGCCTTATGCTCATAACGTTTAGCTGCAATATGTCCTCTGGCCCGAACTAACTCGTCCATTAAGCCATTGAACATAATTAATACTAATTGCTGTGATGTGGCTGCTGCCGTTTGGATACCAATATCCGCTGACTGATAATCATGAAAGTTCTGATCCAATAACATTAAAATCTCGCCTGCTGATCAAACATATCCATGGTGCTTTGCATCTTATCCATCATTTCATTCAAGCGATTAAATTTGAGTAGATTGGTTTTTAATGCTCGCGCATAACTGTTTTCTAACCCTTCCTTGGTTCTTTCCAGTGATGTTTTGCGCATTGCCAACATCTCTGAACGCACTTTTAACGAACCGTCACTGGCATTTAAATAAGGGTCTAACGCTTTATCCAGCTTATTAATTAGTCCATCGGGGCCGCTCATCAAGTCAGTTATTAGTGTTGGTGAGGTCTTCAGTACTTCTGTTAATTTTTTGCTGTCTAACTTCAAATCACCATTACGGTCAAATGACACCCCAATCATGCCAAGGGTTTTGCCGCCATAGAGTTTGCCGACCAGGCTATTTAAATTTTGCTTTAACGCGGTGGATAATGAATCGCTATTATTATTTGAACTGACCGCAGATTTAGCGCCATTAAAAGCATCGATAAATTTCTTGATTTGCGTTTCTGTTTGCGCCGGTTCGACTTCAATTTTCACTTCCAGCAGGGGGTCACCCACCTTTTGCACTTTAACCAGCTCAAGGGTCACACCATCAATGACTTTATCCAAGGTGTTACTGCTACTTTCTATTTTCAGACCTTTCGATGGGTCGCCGATATACACCACGGAATCTTCAGCGAGGGAAAGTTCTTGTTGGTTTGCGGTGCTAAAAATAGCCGGGCGAGAGCCGTCAAATTCTATTTTATTCGCGGCACCGCTTTTATCACTGGTCAGTAATAATATCTGCTGACCATTACTGCGCACCACTGAAGCAGTGACACCGGGGTTGTCATTCGCGTGATTAATGGCGTGGGCCATATCTGCCAAGGTCTCAACACCTTTCAGCTCGACACTAAAAGATTGACCATTGACAGTTAACCCCAATGGGCTCTGTTCAGCTTTAACACTGGCATCCGTCAAGCCGGTATAGGCCAGTTGATGAGCACTAGCTAATTTCTCAACAAAAAATGAATAAGTGCCTTTAAGCGCTTTTTCATTGGCGCTAATCGTGGCGACTTCTTTTATGCTGGTGCTGGTTTTATTTTTCAGTAAACCTTCTTCGACTTTACTTAAATCCTTTAATGCATCACGAAAAGTACTTAAGCCCGACTTTTGTTTATCCAATGCCGCTTGCTGCGTTTTTAATTGCTGCTCCAGCTTATGTTGCTTTTCTTTTCTTTTGGCGAACAGACCTTGGGTAACCTGTTTGCTCAATGCATCTACATCAATTCCCATTTGCGTTTCCCCGATAATTTGTTTTATGCAACCCACTTCAGGATAGAGCGGTTAATACCCTCAACTATCTACAGTTTAGCAATAGTCGTGCCAACATTTATTTAATTGATTTGTATGGATATTATTTTCATCAAGGAAGGATTTCTTCCTTACTATCCTCAAGAGGAAGCAAATTGCGGCCAAAAAAATACCGCCATAAGCAGCGGTATTTTTGAATCAAAAAATGATTAGAACAACTGTGCAACCATCTGACCCATTTGGGTATTTTTGGACAGTGCTTTAATACCGCTGTTCATCAGCAACATTGCGGTGTTTTGTGCAGTAGAAGCGGCAACGGCATCCGCATTCATAATGGAATCTTTAGCGGCCATATTACCATCACGCATATTGGTCAGGTTGTCGCTGGAATAACCCAGACGGTTAATACCTGCCGCCAGTGATGCGGTGACTGAGCTGTAGTCGTTAATAGCGGTGGTCAATTTAGTAATCGCTACTTTTGCACTGTCAGCCGTGTTTAAATCCAAACCGACCAAACCACCAGACTTGTAGCGACCATCATTCGTTTTCAAATGTTCTACTGCCGCGTCGGCTTTAGCCTGGTCAGACACAAGGCCTTGGTAGGTACCATTGGCAGTATTCCAAGTGACAACAGCAGCATCATAAGCAACTTGGCCAGCAACGCCTACAGCATTAAATGTTTTTTGTGCTGCGTCAAACGTAGCCTTTGCTCCGTCAAATGCACCCTGCGCAGCGGTTACAGCAGCTTTTGCAGTATTTGCAGTATCTTCCACATCAAATAATAGCTTTTCAATCGTGCCCGCAGTAGCAGTAGTATTACCGACTGTACCCGCAGATGAAACGGTATCTCTTAAATCCGTAATTTGAGTAGAAATGTCAATTTTAATCACATCTTCAGCGCTGGCACCGGTCTGGAAGACCAGCTCACCATCTAATTTACCACCAGTTGCAAATAGCTTGCCGTCACCAAAAGTGGATTTCTCCAGCGTAGATTGCAATTCTTCGCCCAGTGACGCAAATTCTGCATTCAGCGCGGCACGGTCTTGAACACCATTGGTGGCGTTCGATGCCTGGGTTGCCAACTCTTTCATACGGTTCAGGATACCGTCGGAACCGGCCAGTGCGCCGTTAGCCGCTTCCAGCATCGCGGAGCTTTGTGAGTTATTACGCAGTGCCACATTCTGGCCAGTGATCGCAGCATTCAGGCCAGCAGCAATTTGTGAACCAGCCGCATCATCTTTTGCACTCAGGATACGCAGGCCAGTAGACAATTGGCTGGTAGACTTGTTGTACATGCTCTGTGATTTGTTCAGTGCTTTAGCAGCGATGAAAGCTTGTGACTGGTCGTTGATGCTTAATCCCATGATAATTTTCTCTATTTGGCGAGAGCTACCTATTAGCTCCCTGCCGGTATCTGAGAAAAGCGTCACCGTCACCTGTAAAATTAAATATGAAATTAAAAAAGATAAAATAGTGAAATGAAATTATATTGGCAAGGTAAAAGGCTAATATTGACACGCGCAGATTAGACGACACTATTAATTTTAAAATTAAATTAATATCCTTTTTTTATGACTATTTATTCAATATTGGTCCTTAAATTATTCAATTCGCTACAATTCCGATACTGCCTCATTTTGTTTGTCTTGCTCATAAACACGTAATTTTATATGATGCGCTCCAGTTTAATGGGGGGGTAAGATAATAAATTTGATAGTACGGCAGCATCCTACAAAAATATTTTAATTGAGATCAGTACTATACGGATAAAAATTTTTACTCTAGGTAGATTTTGGTATGCTATTTATCGTTAATGACTAAATAACCTTAACTTTATAATGGTCATCTGCTTCCTCAGATTATTCCTGCGAACATTAAAATGAAAAAGTGCCAATATATTGTTAATAAATGGTCTATTGACCTCTCATCCGGTTTTATCAGTCATCAGGAAACCGGTGAACAAAAGCGCCTGGGCGAATATCAAGTTAAGCTGCTAAGTGTGCTACTGCAACATTCCGGGCAAATTCTCTCGCGGGATGAACTGACCAATTTAGTCTGGAAACGCCGGGTTATTGGTAATAATAGTTTGCCGAATGCCGTCCACACTTTGCGTGTTGCTTTGGGGGATGATAAAAAGCAGCAGCGTATTATTCAAACCATCCCTAAAATCGGTTATTTATTAGACGCGACTTACTGTGAAATTATTGAAGAAGATGAAGCCCCCCCCCGCGTTAAGTGATGTTGAAAGCGCTGATGACCCATTAATGGTTAATCACAATCTTTCCGAGAATGCCGATCAAACCTTACTTAAGACTGTGGCAGAAAATCGTGAAACGCCGCAAGAAATGAATAATTCATCAGCAGAGGGTGCCGGTTTATCTCATCATCAGCTCTTAAGTACGGATAGCGAATCACCAGAAAAAGTCGCCACCGAGTTACCACCGGTTTCCCCTCCGATTGCAATACTGACAACAAATTCTACCCAGCCCCTCGGAACAGCAAAAAAAACTAAAAAGCTATTCGGTTTACTGGCGATTATCACTATTGGCTGCTGCATAGCACTCTATTTAACCTTTCAAGGGCAGAGTGCCGCAACTTATCAAGCAACAGAACAAGAGCAAGGAACTTATAGCAATATCAGGATGTTTCAGATTGATGACAGCCGTTTTGATAAGCAAAATGCCGACAATCTGTATATCCGGCTAAAAGATACGCTGTATATAATCGATAAAGACCTTAAAATTAAAAATGCACATTTGACTATTTATTACCATATATCCCTGCGGCGGCTGGATTACACTATTTCAGTTGAAACGCAATGTGATAAAAAACAGCTTAATATGACGATTTACCATTGGCGGCAAGACGACAATTTGTTGAATAACGTCATCTATGATGAAACTGAGAGAAAAATAAATGAAATTCCTGCCTGCTAAAATTAGCCCTATTTTGCTGATATGTGGTGTGTCATTTACTGCATTGGCGCTCACACACAGCGATGATATCTCTATGACTCCTCATAGCGAGATGCAAATGGGGTTCTATGACCTGTTATCCCATAAAAAAGAGATCTATGATGTCCGTATTACATCAACCCATGGCGCAGTGATCAGTACAATAACTAACCCCAATGATAATAGATTTATTTTTAAGGGGAAATTCACTGTAGAAGCGGCGAAGAACCAACAAGTTAATTTCAAATATACGCCAATATTCTATAACAACCCAACATCGGGCCGCATGATTGATGGTTTTATGGACTATATGACCCATAACAATATATTTATGACACCGATGACAGTAGCTGGCCAGCCATTACTTTACGGATTGAGTGGAATATTTCTGGATGATAGTAATATGACAAAGGGGAAAGATTAATTTCCCCTATATCCATCATACTTAAAGCTGCATATACGTTGGCTACGTTCGTTACTCAGATCACTTACTGATCGTTGACCTTAAAGTAAATAGACTCATCGGGATTAACTGCTCCTCACTCTACCGGCAGTATAAATGCAGTTCAAATCGTTTCCCGGCCGATTTGTCTCTCACTTACCGCTTTCATGAAACTCGAATTATTTAGGCTATATCTCTTTATCTTGTTAAATAACAAGATTATTTTACAAATAAGTTTTTGACAATGGCACTATGAAGATTACCTTGGCCACTGTGTGATAGCGCGGCATAAGACGGGCGATCAGATAATTGCTTGTCCGCCAATCGCTCCGCAATAAATACGGCGCTATTGGGTTGGATAATACCGGCCATTCCTGCCACTCGTTCACGGGCATTATTCTTGAATTTATTCAGTTGGCGTAATTCGCCAGTAATATGTGTCAATGTCTGTTGTAAATATTCAGTATATTCTTTAGCCATAAATGGCTGACCGACGATCTCCTTGAGCTTATCCGCCAATATACTTTCGGCCTGTAATTCAATAGATTGGAATTTGTCTGCTGGATAACGCGAACCTTCGCCGCGCACAATCAAATGCTGGCTTAATCGCTGCCAGTGTTTCTCATCAATCTGGAATGCCAGTTGACCATCATTATCAAGTTTTCCATGAATGCCCAAACGCCCTAACCCTTTATTAAGTTGCAGCATTTTTTGTTTGGCAGAACTTTGCCCAATAAGTTTGACCGCCACAACACTATTGGCAACATCAGATAATGAAAACAGCAAGGTCTCATCTTCTGACGCCAGCAACAGCTTATTAGCCTCCTTAAAGCTAAAATTAACTTTAGGGCTTTCCTCTAAGGATATATTGAGCTGTCGATCAACTGTATCGCCTGAGACAATTCCTCTTTGTTCCAGCCACGATAATAGTTTCAGCGATTGTTGCTTAATTTCCTTAGGATTATGACTGATAGCCTGTTGAAGGTCTGACAATTGACGTTCAGTCGCTAATAAATAGTGATCCGCCTGCTGTAAACTGGTTAATTGGCTATTAAGTTGCACGTTGTAACGCAAAGGTTCTGTCGAAAGGTAGCCAGACTCTGGAAAAGCAGCCGGTGTGACCCGCGGCTTTAGCGGCTTTATCTGCTGAGATTGTTCAACGCCAATGCGTTTATTAACCGCTAGCCCAGCGGTAACGCCGAGACTAACACTGGAGGATCTTACCTGCATAAATTCCTAACCTAAATATAGTTAAAAAGGGATAGCTGACTTATTTTTGCTTGCATACTATGGGCAATTTTTGTTGATAAAAAATTACTTTGCATAGCAGCATTAACCTGAAATATGTCAATTCCCGCCAAATCCTTTTCCAAATTACCATTCACAATTTCCACGTCATCATGAAGATTAGACAGGTGTTCAAGACGATTTTGTTTAGCGCCTAACTCAGTTAACATACCGCCAATCTTTTTAGCCGCAGTTTCGATGGCCGTCAGATTAGTGCTAATTTCCTGGTTATAAGTAGCCGGTGTAATACTCGAATCAATCATTTTATTGGCCAACTTTTTCAAATTAGTCAATATCTCTAAATCATTCGCAGACGTTGAAAGTGAGCTACTCAGATCAGTATTTTCTTGTAAGGTTATACCATTACCCACTACCGCATCGCGTCGCTCACTGTTACCATTGAAAGTATATTTTTGCGTTGTGCTGTCATACTCAACAGGCTTAATATTACTTTTAGTCCCAGAAAATAAATAATTCCCTTCGGAGTTTTTAGTATTGAGATCAGACATCATCCCATCTAGTAACAAGTTTATTTCACGGCCAAATGTCGCAGACTCTGTTGCAGAATGATTACTATTTTTGGCGGCCAACATTTTATCACGCACCACCAGCAATTGTTTATCTAGAGAATTCAAACTTGCTTCTTGTACAGAATAATTCCCGGACAAACGGACAACATTAATTTTATATTGGCTGACATCTGATTTTGAGTTTTCTAATTGAACCAATTGCATACTGGCAACAGGATCATCTGATATTCTATTAACTCGCTTACCGCTGGTGAGCTGTTCATCTAATTTTGAATATTCAATCGTACGATTTGCCATATTGTCCATCATTATTCTTGACAAACTGGTGTTAGTGACTCTCATTATTTACCCCTATTTTAAATAAATATTTTATATTCAGCGCATTAGTGCCAAAAAGTCAGAGAAAAGCTGCTCACCGATAGAAATTACTTTCATATTGGCCCGATACGCTTTGCTGTACTCTAAAATATTGTTTCCTTCTTCATCGCTATCCACACCACTTAAGCTATCGCGATTTAATATCACGCTATTCAGTACATTTTTAGTCTGTGTAATTGACTGCTTATTATCACTACTGGTAAAGGCAACTTTTCCAACCAATGCCGTATTGGCATCTGAAAAACTGGTTTGTCCGATACCAGAAATAGTGATTGATTTATCTTTCAATGCTAATAATGCATGTAGGTTAGTCGCATTTCCCACATTAGTGGCATTATCCGAAAAACCTAATTCGCTTGGTTTAATATCAGTAACAGATAACATTCCAGCCGGATTGGAAGCATCAAATGAAAATAATGCACTACCGGCCGCCCCCCCTAAATCATAGCCAGCAGCTAACTGGGTATTAACCTCAGTGGTTAATAACTGCGCCATTCCTTGTACAATACTTTCAGTCTCTTTTAACAAACCTTGCTCATAATTATTAATAGAACCGAGGCTAGCACCGCAAGACATATTTATTTTCGTACTATTACCAGCAAAATGGATATCGATCTGTGGCTGTGCGCTGCCAGTATTTAACGCTAATGTGGCTACTGTCTGCCCATTAATTAAGGGCAAGCCGTTTTTCATCGAGATATTATAACCACCATCAGTCCCTTTGGTTACGTTAACATCTACCATTTCGCTTAATTTATTGACGAGTTGATCGCGCTGATCTTGTAATACGTTAGTATTGGTCCCATCAGAACCCAGCTTTACAATTTTTTGGTTATATTCGTTAATACTCTGGGTTAACCCATTAACTTGGCTAATTATCGCGCTTCGCTGAGTAGCAATAACCTGTTTCTGCTCCTGAGCAGATTGATGAAAATAATTAAAATTCAGCGCCAGCGATTTAGCTTCATTCACCACTTGTTCACGATAAGCAGGTGAAGACGGGTTATTTGATCCTAATGACAGACTATTAAAGAATGCTCGCATCCCCGCCGCTAAACCAGTTTCTTTATCACCCAGTGAATGCTCCAGTTTGCTAAGAGCATTTTGAGAGGCGCTAAAATATTGATGATTACTACTCGCTTTCCACCCTTCGCTCACCAAATACTGTTCAGATAAACGTTTAAAAGCATCGACATTAACCCCATTACCGGCGCTGTAAGCATTATTTCCGCCGGTGCTAACCGCACTTTGTTCAGCTCGCTGGCGGCTATAACCCGGCGTATTCACATTAGATAAGTTCATTGCAGCCGCAGAGAGACCGGCTTGAGCCGCCTGTAAGCCAGTTTGTGCAATTTTGGTAAAATTCATGATATTCCCTGCTGTAATCAATTAAATAACAGATACACGTTAGTAGCAAAAAGCGGTCAATCAGCGGCTAAACTTAAATATAAATAGCTGGCCCCTGTGGCTCCAATAACCCAGGGAATAATCAGCCGCGCTATTCCCCACCTAACTGATGAATCAGTAAATGAGCAATGCCACTACTGCGCTGCGAGGCCAGTGTGGACGCCAGCTTGTCATCGTAAAAATCTCGCATCATGCGCTGTTGTTTACTGTTAAACGGGTCATCGTCAGCGGCTAAGGCTTCAGCTGCTTTGCGCATTTGTGCCAGTAAGGTACGCATAAATACCGCCTCAAACTGCACTGCGGCCTGCTCAAGATCCTGTGGCAGGAGTTCGCCGGTAAAGCTCCCCGGCACCACCGGGGCTGATTTACTTATTGCGTCAATCATCTGCCATCCTTAAATTACGACCAGTTCGGCATCCAGTGCACCGGCTTCATGCAAAGCTTGTAAAATAGCCATGATGTCATCAGGCGAAGCCCCTAAACTATTGATGGTGTTAACGATACTGCGCAACCGAGTCCCCGTAGGGACGATAACCATTTGATTGCGTCCTTTGGTCACTTCAATGTCACTTTCTGGCGTAGTGACGGTTTTCCCCCCGCCAAGCACATTAGGTTGGCTGACATTTTTCTTCTCACGGATACTAACCGTCAGATTACCGTGCGAAACGGCGGCAGAGTGCACCCTGACACCTTCTCCAATTACCACAGTCCCGGTTCGGGCATTGAAAACCACCCGTGGCGACTGCTTACCGGCATTGATTTGCACATCTTCCAACAAAGACATAAAGGCCACCCGTGCCCCCGCATCTTGTGGTGCATTGACCATCACGTTAGTGGCACTTTGCGCCACCGCGGTGTTAGAGCCAAAAGCACGGTTCAGTGCCAATGCCACATTGTTGGCTGACTTAAAACTCGGCCGTTTCAGGTTAAGCACCACCTGACTGTTGCTCTGGAAATCACTCGGAATTTCGCGCTCAATACTGCCGCCATTGGGAATGCGCCCCACCGTTGCGGTATTGACCGTCACACTGGAACCACTATTCGCTTCGGCTTTCATCCCCCCGACAATCACGTTTCCCTGTGCCAATGCATACACTTCGCCATCGGCACCGCGCAGCTGGGTTAATAGCAGAGTGCCGCCGCGCAAGCTTTTGGCATCACCAATTGATGATACGGTGATATCAATAGATTGGCCGCGCGCATAACCCGGTGGCAGGGTAGCGCTAATCGCCACCGCCGCCACGTTCTTCACTTTAGGATCCATTTTCTCTGGCAGTTGCACACCAAACTGGCGCAGCATGTTGGCCATTGATTGGCCGGTAAATTTCACCTGATTTTTATCACCCGAGCCATCAAGCCCTACCACCAGGCTGTAACCCACCAGTTGGTTGCCACGCACCCCTTGGATATCCACCAATGACCCCAGTGGTTGTGCTATCGCGGCGGGCAGAACGCACCACAATCCAAGCAGCACAAAATAACGTCGTAACATGTTGATTCCTGTTAGATAGGGAATAATGGATGGTTAAAGAAGCGCGTTAACCAACCGGCTGAGTTGGCATCACTGAGCGCACCGCGACCGGCATAGGAAATACGTGCATTGGCGATACGCTGAGAGGAAACAGAATTATCCCGCTCAACATCATCAGCCCGGACTAATCCAGTCACACGCATATATTCATCGCCCTGATTGAGAGTCAGCCACTTTTCGCCACGAATCACCAACACCCCGTTAGGCAATACCTGATGTACTGCCACTGTTATCGAGCCACGCAGCATATTTTGTTGGGCGGAAGTGGCGCTGCCGTCAAAATCACGCTTACCGGATATTGAACCCCCGAGCTTGTTCAGCTTTTTCCCCAATATCTCGGGGATACCCAAGCTCATGTCGTTCTTTTTGCCAAAGTTGGTTTTAGCCTGCTTACTCGATTGAGTGGATTCATCCAACTTGACCGTCAAAATATCGCCAATCCGATAGGCACGCCGGTCCTGCAATAACGACCAGTTGTAAGCGGGCTGAAACAGCCCACCGCCCTCCTTAACCGTGGTGGGCTGTATCAAATTAGCCGGTGGTGCAAAAGCAACATCGTCTTTATGCACCAGCAGTGCCGGAGTTTCACAACCGCTCAACGCCAGCACCACAGGTGTTAATAGTAAAAACCTTTTCATTCATCATTCACTTTTCAACTAGGATGCTGATATACCCAAACAAATTGGAGTTACAGTTTTTGGGTGACAAACTTCAGCATATCGTCGGCAGCAGAGACCATTTTGGCGTTCATCTCATAAGCGCGTTGCACTGTTATCATGTCGACCATTTCTTCAACAACTTGCACATTGGAGCCTTCCAATGATCCATGCTCCAACTGACCGAATGCTTCCTCACCTGGCACCCCCTCCACCGCGGTGCCACTGGCGACCGTCTCTTTATACATATTGCCGCCCACCGCCTCTAAACCGGCCGGATTAACAAAATTGACCAGCGTTATCTGCCCTAACTCAGCGGGCTCCGCCTCGCCTCCCAGACGGGCAGTGACCGTGCCGTCTTTACCGATCGCCAAATCATTGGCACCCGCTGGCAACTCAATTTGTGGAATAAGCGGCATACCTTGAGCATTGGTCAGCACACCATCAGCATTGATGGATAAATTGCCTGCGCGGGTGTATGCCAAACCGCCATCGGCCGTTTCAATTTGGAAAAAACCCTGACCGGCGATAGCGACATCAAATTCGCCTTTGGTGACTTTAATATTGCCGACAGTGAATTGTTTCTGGGTTCCCACCACTTTGACGCCGCTACCAAATTGAATGCCATTCGGCGTGGCGGTATTTTGGTTCAGTGGTGAACCAGGCGAGCGCTGGTTTTGATAAAACAAATCTTCAAACACCACACGGTCGCGTTTAAAGCCGTCGGTATTCACGTTTGCCAGATTGTTGGAGATGGCGTTCATTTTGGCATCTTGTGCTGCCAGGCCGGTTTTACTGATCCATAAGGCTGGATTCATAATTACTGCTCCCTAATTTCTCTATTCATGAGTAACGAACCATGAAATAACGATCCATGAAATAATGTGGTGCTGAAAACGGCATTAGCTGCCACGGATAATCCGGTTACCGGATTGCGCCAATTCTTCTGCCACTTTCATCATTTTGATTTGCGCTTCAAACTGGCGGCTGAGGGAAATACTGGCGGTCATTTCGCTGATAGCGGAAATATTGCTGCTTTCCAAGTGCTTACTCACCAGTTGAACATTCTCGTCTCGTGCTGCAGCACCCCGGCGGTTGACCAATAAGCCACGGTTATTTTTGCTCAATTGATTAGTGGGGATATCCACCAGCTTAATGCGATCAACTTCCGCCGGTGTCTTGATACCGCCATCTTGCGGGATAATGGCAATAGTGCCGTCATCGGCGACCGACACCGAAGAGTAAGGTGGCAACACAATAGGGCCGCCATCGCCTAATACCGCTAATCCATTGATAGTTAAATCGCCGTCCGGGCCAACTGCCATCTGGCCATTACGGGTGTAAACCTCGCGGCCACCACTGAGCACCGCAATCAACCCACGGTCTTTAATGGCAATATCCAATTCACGGCCAGTTTCTTGCAAACTCCCTGCCGTCATATCAACACCGGCGTTTTGGCTGAGCACCGCTACGCGGCTGTTATAACCGCCGCCCGGTACCTGAGTCGCCGTCGCGCGTTCCAGATCTGCCCGAAACCCTTGCGTATTGACGTTAGCCAGGTTATTGGAGTGAATCTGTTGTTGTGTCAGGCTGCGATTGGCCCCGCTGACAGCGGTATAGAGAAGTTTGTCCATTACAACACCTGGAACAGCGCGTTCATCATGCTGTCATTGGTACTAATGATTTTGGTATTCGCCTGGTAATTACGTTGTGCCGTCATCAAACCGACCAATTCAGCGGTTAAATCAACATTGGAAGCTTCCAATGCACCCACTTCGATGCCGCCTAATAACCCTGTACCTGGCGCACCCAATAGTGCTGCGCCCGACTTACTGGTGGCACTCCAAGTGGTGCCATTCTGCGCAGCTAAACCATTAGCATTAGCGAAATTAGCCAATGCTAATTTGCCTTGCAGCATCCGCTCGCCATTACTAAAAGTGGCGAAAACCGAGCCATCGCTTTCAACACGCTCACCGTTTTTAGTGCCCGCGGTGTAACCATTACTTTTATTCACAGTAGGCAAAAACGCAGATTGGAACTGAGTCGTGCCGGTGTAATTGATATCAATACTGAAGTTATCGGCACCGGCGGGGCTATAAGTACCCGAGATATTTTGGGTATTACCGCTCGTTAATACACCTGATGTGTCAAACTTGAGATCGTGCGAACCCGTTTTAAGCACGCTATCAAGGGCGGTGTGCACCTTCCACTCACTTGGAGCTGAACTTTTTACAAAATATTGCGTTAATAAATGTTCACGTCCCAAGGAATCATAAGCTGTCGAGGTGGACATATAGTTGTACGAATCTTCATTGCTCGGGCTGAATATCCGGTTGGTGGGAGGGGTGTCACTGGCGGGCAAGTTAGCCATAAAGTCTAGTTTGCTGCTCGCTTTGGCGGGCAAACCAGAGGTGCTTATCTTCAAATCACCAATAGTGCCAGTTTGTATATTGCCGGTGGCATCAGCAGAATAACCTTGCAATTTCATGCCACTGGCATTGACTAATAAACCATTATTATCCGTGGTGAACATCCCAGCACGGGTGTATGCCTCATCACCGTTGCTATTTTTCACCACAAAAAAGCCGTTACCTGAAATTGCCAAATCCATTGCGTTGCCGGTTCGGTCAATCGAACCTTCTTTTCTGATACTTTGCGAAGTTCCACTGACGCCCACACCTAATGGCTGCGATTGAGCATACATAGAAGAAAACTCAGTTCGGCCCGACTTAAAACCTTTGGTGGCCGAGTTGGCAATATTGTTACTGATGGTGTTCAGCTGTTCAGTCACCGCACTCAGGCCCGTATTGGCAATACTAAAACTCATAAAATAATTCTCTTATAAAATAATGGGTTATTGGGGGATCTACCGCTATGGCGTTAAGCACCAAACTGTTTGATTTTGTGGTAAGGCACATCGCCAATACCGGCGATATTTAATTGCGCTGCACCGCCGCGCTGTGGAATACGCACATTGTTAACGACACCGACTAATTCCAACGGAATGAATTTTTCCGCACTGCTACTGACCGCACTGAGTTTATAGTGACCTGGTTTGAGATTTTGCTTCGTCGGATCGATGGCGAAATCGATACTGCCAGCAGATTGCTCACCCAGATTGATGCGATGCTCCTGCCCCAAGTCATCCGTCAAATGAATCACCAGCGGTGATGCGGCATGTTGTAATTCCAATCGGCCATTTTGAATTTGCGTATCCAATTCAACGTCATCACTTTCCACCATCACCTGTTGCCCCACCAGATTGGCGGTCGCTATAGACTGCATCCTCTCCATCTGCACGGTGTTACTCTTCAACATCTTGGCCATGTTTTCAGTGGATTGAACCTGCGAAAGCTGTGCCATTTGGCTGACAAACTCGGTACCATCCATCGGATTCAGTGGGTCCTGATTCTGAATCTGGGCCACCAACAACGTCATAAACTGGTTATTCAGTTCGTCACCATTAGGCAGGACATCCTGACGGGGACTGACCGCACCAGATTTTGAATTTAACTCACTGTTTTCAATGTAATTACTCATAATTAGCGCTCTCCGAGCTTTAAGACACTTTGCTGCATACTTTTGACACTGTTGAGTACTTCAACATTAGTCTCAAAGCTGCGTGATGCCGACATCATGTCAGCCATCTCAGACACCACATTGACTGCCGGATAAAAGACATAACCTTGCGGGTTAGCCAGCGGATGATTAGGTTCATATCGCTGCACCGTCTCCCTCACTTCAACGACATCCAATACCTGTACTTGCGCCCCATTGACTCCACGAGGATTAGCCGCACTGCGAGGTGAATAAACCGCAGAAAATATCGGGCTGCGTGCTTTATAAGCCTCTGCCGCCGAAGCCGCAGGTGAGTCCGCATTCGCCAGATTACTGGCGATGGTATTGAGCCTGATGGTCTGGGCGGTCATGGCTGAACCTGATATCCGATAAATATTGTTAAAAGACATCCCTATTTCCCTTCAATTGCCTGTTTTAGGCCGACCAACTTCATATTGAGGAATGACAAACTGGTTTGATAATCGAGAGCATTTTTTGAAAACTCTGCCTGCTCGACATTCAATGCCACCGTATTGCCATCTTGTGAGGGTTGATACGGCAACCGGTACTTCATTTGAGGTGAGAGCCTTTGAGAAGTCGCTATCCCGACGCTCCCCTGTTTTGCCCGTTGCATTTCAGCGCCGAAATCAATATCTTTAGCCTGAAAGTTTGGCGTATTCACATTGGCCAGATTGGCCGATAGCAGTTCTGCTCTGGTAAGTCGAAGCTGCATCGCCGCAGGGTGAACCCCTAATGCTTTCTGAAAATCAATGCCCACAAAACACATCCTAATTTGATGTTAAAACACGAGTTTGCACTCACGAACACTCACACTAATGCAAACAACGTGCCAGGTTTATAACATCATGATTAGAAACATATTTTTATTATTCTCTTCGCCTAACGGGAAACACAATTTCCTCTCATTACGGCCCTTGCTCATCCGCTTATCATGCCGGTGGTTCCCGCTGTCTATTGGCCTGATTGCCCTGTATGCAGGAGCAGCAAATAGCGCTGAAACTCACGCTCGAAAACAGATTTATACACAGGCATTACACTCAGCCAGCGCTGACATTAGCCAAACTGCCAAAAATAAAAACTGGCAGGGCTATACGGTAAAAATGAATATTTTTATTCCGTCAGAAGTGAGCCGATATAAATTATGCCGGGGTGATGTCAGGGTGACGGCCCCCGCCAGTGGGCAGCGCGATATCTCGCGTTTACGTTATGACATTAGTTGCACTGATGACCTGGGCTGGGAAGTGTCTGTCACGGTAAAACCCGATATTTATCTGCCGGTTTGGGTGGCAAAAAGTACCCTTGAGCGCGGTAAATTGGTGGCACCTGACGATATTGAATTGAAGAAAAAGAATATTTCGACGGCGCAGGGTGGCTATATTACCAACCCCGATGAGATAGTCGGGCTAACGGTTAAACGCCGCATCCGTGGGTTGCAAGTCGTGACACCCTCCCAATTGGAACAGCCGGTATTAGTGACCCGTGGTCAGCAGGTATTAATGATTGCTGAGCAAGAAGGTATTGAAGCTCGCATGTTAGGTGAGGCGCTGAAAAATGGCCGCAAAGGGGAGCTCATAAAAGTGAAAAATCTCAGCAGCAAACGCACCGTTACCGCCATAGTTGACGATATCGCCAGAGTCAGAATGTTGGGGATTGCCAGCAGTTAAAGTGAAAACACCTTAAATTAAGTTTTGGCTGGGCTGTGACGCTATATCAGGTTGTGAAGGTATGTTCACATTGATATAGACAGACCTAAAATCGTCTTCCATTAACTGACTATAAGGTGACTTCAAATGGAAATTAACGCGCATCGCCGGCAGATAATGGTTGCCGCCCCGGCCGCTAAAACAGAAAATTCCCAAGCTATTCAGGCTATTGCTCCAGTACGATCTGTGGTTAGCACGACACAACATGCTGCATCGGCAGGTGAGTTGCATGCCAAATTACAAAAAATGCCCGAAGTGGATAGCGAACGCGTCGCTATGGCTAAAGCGGATATTCAGGCCGATAAAATCAAACTGAATACCGCCGATATCGCCAGGGCGATGCTGAACTTTCACAGGAGTTAAGGAAATTATGCAGCCGGTAAAAAACAGTCAGCAGCAGAGCACTCAGCAGTTGTTGGTGGCGATTCAGGAAGATCGCAAACGCTATATTGCCTTGGAAAAGTTATTGGTAAAACAGCGCGAGTTGATGATTAACCACAATACTGAAGCTCTGGAAGCGCTCAATCTGCAGTTGATGGAACTGTATAATATGATTGATCAATCTGCCACTGAGCGCCGGCGGCTAATGCAAGATTTACAATTTCCTGCCCATAAAGAAGGTATGCACCAGCTGCTCTCTAGTTTACCGATACATTACCGCGAACATGCTGGCGCATTATGGGCGGACTTGCGTTTACGCGCCGACGCCTGCCGCCAGCAAAACCAGCATAATGGTCTGCTGCTAACCATGCAGATGGACCTCTTGTCTTCATTAACCGAGACCCCGTCAGATTTTTTATATGCGGGCTAAATAAGGTGTTCAGGGAGGGCAAGCAGAGGCTTTGAGAGAAGCTGCGACTCATGGAATAATAGTCGCAGAAATATTATTTATCACTCATTTCAATCCCACTATCATTCTGTAATATGACATTGTTATCGGGTAAATCAGTGCTCTTTATTACAACCTCTTTTTTATTTGGATCAAGCAGCAACCGGGTGACATCAGGCCGAGAATAATGCCCTGCGGGATCGTAAATAAATTTACCCATGGTGATGGACGACAAATCCAATTGTGCATACAAAATCCCCTCTTCGTCGGTCTGAAGTGGTGTGACTAGCAGTTTCCCGTCAGGGCCGAAAATACGGGCATATCCCCCGCCGGTAGATAAGGTTTTTTTCATGTTATTATCAAAGCAAAATAAGGCTACTGCAGCTCTTGATACCGTGGCGCAAGGAACCAGAACGTAACACTGTCCTTCCACCGCATAGACCTGAGAAACCGCGATGTTGACCTCACCAGAGAGAATATGGCTCCCCTCACCTCCCGACAGCGAAAACGCGGGCCACGCAGCAATATGGAGCTGTTCATTCTGCGCATACAGAGCATATTTACTTAACGGTTGAAGATGCTCCCCGCAGCACAGAGAGCCAATATTGCCCAGTGCTGTAGGGCTGACTACCAGACTACTGCCGTCACCTTCCCCGAACAGTACCCTTTCCATACAGGTAGGTTTGAGCTTGCGCCGCGTATAAACCGTTTCCCCCTTATCACTGATTAATACCTGTGCAATATACAAACTAGCAGCATCAAGCTCACTTAATCCAAACGAAATGAAAATATGGTTATCTTTGGCCGCCTGCTGGATCCGCTGATATTCAAGGCTATTAATGATCATCGATTGTTCATGATAACGACGAATAAATGGCGTCATATAGTCCATTGTTCCCAGCCATAAAAACCATGGATAACCTGGGAAAAACAGCTCAGAAAATGCGATAATCTTCGCCCCCTGTCTGGCCGCCTGCGCAATAAGATCGACCGCTTTATTAATGGTGGCATCAAGGTCAAGATAGATGGGAGAAGCTTGAACGACTGCGGCAATATACGCGGTGTTATTCTTATTCATAATAGTTTCCTTCTTTTACAGAAAGGTATAATCATTTATTTGATTATTACTTTACCTCTTAATATATTTCTCATAATTATTAGTTATCCGCCCACTTCAAATAATGGCACTTAGCATAAATACCCCCTTGGGCGGATAAAATAAACCCCCGATGAAATCGTTAATATCGTGGTTATAAGCAGGGTAATAACCGGTATCAGCACTATGACCCTATGCGGGAAACCTTATCCCGCCCGCTGCCGCTGCCAGCATTGCGCAGCCAGGCCATCAGTGTTTTTTTGCTCACGCCGCCCCTGTTCCATCTGACTCTGCTGCTGTTGCTGTGCTAATACCACCGCCACAATCTTTTCCCGACAGGCTTGCTGCTGCAAATGCGTTTGCAACTTGCCCGCTTCAATATTGGCCAATACCTGCTCCTGCTTTTGCCAGTCAATAACGCGCTGAATATTGTGCTTATAGTTGGCGCGGTTAGTCATCAAAGCCGCACCAGACACGGGTATTAATGCAAAATGGGTTAACGATGCTAAAGCATTAATGTTGTTTTGATAACGTTGGCACAGCTGTTTTTGCTGGGCCAATTGACTGGTGGCCTGATTAAGCGCCCGTTGCCGCAACTGTTGTAGCCGTTGCAAGGTATTCATCAGCTTGTCACTCATGATTGGGCCTCAGGTGTTTGAATATCAGATTGTGGATAGAGCGAGTTCAGATGCGCCAGTGTGGCGGGCAGGAGTGAGGGTTGATCGACCTCCTGTCGCAAGAAATCGATAATGGCCGGATAATACTGTACTGCCCGATCTGCCATCGGATCGGCCCCAGCAACATAGCCGCCCAGCGGAATCAAGGGTTTGATCTCCATATAATCGGCATAGCATTGCTTCAGTAAACGGGCAGATTGAACCTGTTCACGGGGTGAGATCTGGCTCATACAGCGGCTGATCGATTGGCCAATATCAATGGCAGGGTAGTGACCGGACTCCGCCAACTGGCGCGATAATACGATGTGACCATCTAATACTGCGCGGGCGCAATCGACGATAGGATCTTGCTGATCATCGCCTTCCGCCAGCACAGTATAAATAGCGGTCATGGTGCCGCTGCCGTAGCTGTTCCCAGCACTTTCGGCCAACCGTGGAATGATACTAAAAGCAGAAGGCGGATAGCCTTTGGTCGCCGGTGGCTCCCCCAATGACAGAGCAATTTCTCGCTGTGCCATGGCATAGCGGGTGAGTGAATCCACCAGCAGTAACACGTCTTTACCTTTATCACGATAATAGGTCGCAACGGAGTGGCAGAGTTCGGTGGCTCTAATGCGCATTAACGGCGATTCATCTGCCGGTGCGGTTATCACCACCGACTTTGCCATACCACAGGCCTGTAAGGAGTTTTCAATAAACTCCTTCACCTCTCGGCCACGCTCGCCAATCAGCCCGACCACCACCACATCTGCCTGGGTATAGCGGGTCATCATGCCCAACAACATACTTTTGCCCACGCCACTGCCCGCCATCAATCCGACCCGTTGGCCTTTGCCAATAGTGAGTAAGCCGTTGATGGCTTTGACCCCCACATCCAATGGCGTGCTAACCGGCTGGCGTTGTAAAGGGTGGATTTGCGGTAATTGCGGTTGCAGCGGAGTCTCTCCACCGAGCAACCCCTTGCCATCAATCGGCTCACCCAAACCATTCACCACTCGACCCAACCAGCTATCACCAATCAGCAGTTCGCCATCCAGTTCACACGGGAATACCCGCGCCCCGCTCATCAGGCCATCCGGTTGCTTAAACGGCATCAGATAAGTGACCTCTCGGTCAAACCCGACCACCTGCGCCTCAATAAAGACGTTTTCAGTGCTCTCGATACGGCAACGCTGGCCAATCGCCAGACGGCAACCGACACTTTCCAGCAAAATCCCATTAACCCGTACTAAGCGTCCAGCGACTCTGGCCAGGTTAATGTTATCTATAGATTTCAATGCATTATCCAGTGCTGCCAGCTCACCCATGGTATTGATCCGGCAGTAAGCTGCTTTTCAATGCTTCAACACACTGATCCAGACGATGTTGGCAACCCACATCAATCTCCGTGGTATCGGTGACCACACGGCATTCACCGCTGGCCATCTCCGGATCGGCTATCAGCCCCCACTGTTTAACTTTCTCCGGCGCAACATCATTGATGCGGCCCAGCTCGGCGGGGTTAAGATAGACTTTCAGTTGCGTGGGAACTGACGGTTGTGCCGCCAGTGCTTCCTCAACTAATGCGAGCAACTGCGCAGGTTGCAGTGCCAATTCACAGCGGATAACCTGACGCGTCACTTTTTCCACTAATTGCACTAGCTCATCGCGACGGCGATTTTCATAACTGCTTAAATAATCATGCATTTTTTCGATGTAGCCGCTAAATGGCTCGATAGCTTCATCAAATCGGTGACTTTCTGATTGTCGCGCTTCTACCCGCCCTTTTTTCAACCCGTCGTCATATCCCAGACGGACACCCTCTTGATATCCTTCCTCTTTTCCCTCAGACAATCCTTTATTAAAACCCTGACTGATCCCTTCCTGAAAACCGTCCATCAGCTGTTTTTGATAGGCCGCCGGATCGAGTGTCATGGTATCGGCGGCTTGTAAGTTCTGGCGGATTTGACGCAATGGCGGGAACTGATGAACCCGTACTTTCGCCCCGCCAAAGCGCAGGCTATTTTTTATCGACATTGCCTTACTCCATGGTCTGTTCAGCAAACAATTGCACCTGGATTTCTCCCGCTTCGGCCAGCGCGCGCACCTGCGCCATTATCTCTTTGCGTATATGCTCTACGCGGCTGACTGGCACCGCCCCCATCCGATTGGTCGCATTTTGCAACTGCTGTATTTGGCGCTTTGGCAGCACGTCATAAATGGCTTGGCGCAGTACCGGCTCAGTGCCTTTCAGCGCTATCGCCCAGTCGCTCATCGGGATATCATCCATCAAGCGTTGCAAAGTGACCTCACTTTGGCGGCTGAGGATAAAGAATTCATACATCTCATCCTTCAGATCATTGAGCACTTCTTCATCACGCTCCCCCAGTTGCTCCAACAACTGCTGCTGGTTGCTGGGAATACGGTTAACGATATTCGCGGCTTGTTTGATCCCCAAAACTTTGGAACCGTGCTCTGACAATACCGCCACGCCGCGCTCAATCAGGCGATCCAGTTCATCCACCACATCGCGGTTGACATCATCGAGCTTGGCAATCCGGTACAACACATCGTCCTGCCGCCCTTTATCCAGGTAGGCCAACACTTCAGCTGCTACATCCGGCGGTAAAAAAGCTAAAAATACCGCCTGTAATTGCAGATGTTCCTGTTCAATCAGCGCCGCCAGTTGTGGTGTCCCGACCCACTGCAAGCGGGTCATCCTATGGCGGATTTCATCACCATAGATGCCATTAATGACACTTTTAGAGATATCACTGCCCAAAGCTTTACTCAGAATGCCTTGCAGATAACTGCGCGATGCGCCGTTGATCCCGCTTTGTTCACGATAATCGACAAAGAAGTCATCCAATGCCTGCCGTGCATGGTTCAATTTGACACCATGCAGGCGAGACATAGTTTGGCTGATACACACCACTTCCTCGCGCGTCAGTTTCTGCATCACCATCGCCGCGGCTTCCTCACCCACACTCAGAAGCAAAATCCCTGCCTGCTCTAAACGGCTGCGTACCGGGGCAGAAGCAGTGGCGCTATCACGCACCATTGCATCATCATTCTGATTGAGGTTTGATTCGTTCATTATTATTAATCCATTGTTTAATGACTTCGGCGACACGTTCAGTTTCTGACTGAGCTAATTGTTGCAAGTGAGCGATTTTGGTATCCAGGCCAGAACCTTGCGGTGGCAGATTGTCATCTTCTTTAAAGGAAGAGGCTGGCAACCTAGATTCTGTTGCTGTGCCGCTTTCACCTGCGGTATTTGTCGCATTCGGGCTATCAGCGTTTTCGGACATCGCCAAAGTAGCGTGCTTATCATCCGGACGTGATAACCGCGCCATCAATGGGCGTACACCGAATAGCAAGAACAGCAGCGACAGTAAGCCAATACCCGCAATTTCCGCCCAACGGAAAGTCGTTGCATCTTGCCACCACGGAATAACAGACTCTTCAATCACTATCGGCGCAGTAAAGGCCAGCATATTCAGGGTCAGGGAGTCACCCCGTTTTACGTCGATACCTGCGGCATCTTCAATTAAGCGCTTCAATTCATTCAGCTGTTCTGCCGTCCATTTATCCAGCGCCGGAGCGGATTTATTCAAAATCACTGCAACCGTCATCTTCTCCAGCTTAAAGCCCGGATGGCGCACATGGCGGATATCACGGTCGTAGGCATACTTACGCTGCGCCTGGCTGCGGCTCATCATGGCCGGCGCATTGGTGTTTCGTGGCTGAGCAGAAGGCTGATTGCTTAATGAACCTGGAATCCCCATCGCCATGTCTTCATTGCCGTTTTCTTGCTGAATATTCTCATCGCTGACACGCGGCTCTGCGCCATAGCGTTCCAGCGTTTCTTCAACACGGCTCAGATCAAGTTGGGTCGCGACACTGATGCGGTAGTTATTGACGCCGACCACGGAGCTAAGCAGATTGGCGATACTCTTCTCGGTGGTGCTCTGCAAATAATGGGCTAATTCAGCCCCACTTTTCACATTTGTCATTCCTTTGCTATTCGCTTGATAGGCTTCTGATAACAGCTCGCCGTGCTGATCAACTACCCGCACATTGGCCGCTTTCATGGCGGGAATACTGCCCGCGACCAACTGGACAATAGCCCCCACCTGCTCGGTTTTCAGCGTTTGACCATATTTCAGGCGCAAAATGACGGACGCACTACTCTCTGAGCGATTGCTGATGGCAAAAGAACTGGCTTCACTCATCCCTAAATGAACCCGGGCATAATCCACAGCGGTTAACGCCATAATGCTCTGTGCCAGTTCCCCCTCCAAACTGCGCTTGTAGCGCACATTCTGAATAAACTGGCTACTGCCGAGCATGGTTTCCTGATCCATCAGCTCATAACCTGTCGGCAATGTGGCAGTAATGCCTTTGGCTGCCAGCAGAATACGCGCTCTGCCCAGTTGATTTTCTGCTACTAATATCTGACCATTATCTGGATTAATACGATAGGCAATCGCCTCGCCATCCAGCACTTCAACGACTTGCGTCACCGGAATATGTTCCTGTGAACCAAACAAGGCGGTATAGCCCTGCGAGCCGCGCCAAAGGCTGAAAATAATCGCACCGGTGACCAAGAGAGCCATCGCGCCCATAAGGATACTTTTTTGATTTTTACCCAACCTAATGGCGGGCAATTGTTGCTTAATTTTATCTAACACCGATTTACCCTACAGCGCAGTATTCATGACTTCGTCGAGTGCAGTGGTAAGTTTATTACGCACCTGCACCATCGCTGAGAAAGCCACACTGGCTTTCTGACTTGCTAGCATCGTGCCGGTTAAATCATCACTGACGCCCATATCCATTGCGGTCTGCTTATCGCTTGCCACATGTTGTAAGTTATCCACACTATTAATCACACCGTTGAACACCCGGGAAAATGAAGGGGAGTTCACCCCGTTAACCTGCGCGAACAAACTACTCCCCGTGGGCTGCGGTAATGCAGTGCTAAACTCAACACGATTACTGGCTATGGCCGCCATCTGTTGCATTTCCGTTATCATCGGCAATTGCATATTTGGCATAGTGATAGCTCCAACTTTATCCATGGTTCTTCCTCTTATGAGTAACACTCAATATCGATACCGTCTTCGCGCATATTAGCCAACCGATAGCGCAAAGCGCGCGGGGTAATACCTAAAAATGCGGCCGTTTTGGATTTACTTCCCTGGTGTCTTTGTAATAAATCCGCGATATATTGGTATTGAGCCAAACGTCCGCGTAATTTAATGTTGCTTTCGCCATGACTGGATTGAATATTGGCAGTAGAAAACACCGGCTTATTTTCTGCCGATTTATTTTCATCTAATGGCCCCTCTGATAGCGGCTCTTCCTTTGTTGCAGACAGGCCTAAATGTGAAATGTCGATAAGCCCATTATTGCTCATAATGATCCCTCGCTGAATAACGTTTTCTAATTCGCGTACATTACCCGGCCAAGAATACGTTTGTAGCTCACACTGCGCTTGCGCAGTAATATTAATTTTCACATCTAAAAAATTACGGTATTTCTTAAAAAAAGCACTCACCAACGGCATAATATCTTCCGGCCTTTCGCGCAGCGGTGAGATATGAATCGGCACCACTGACAAGCGGTAATAGAGATCCTGACGAAAGCGCCCTTCTGCAATCTCAACACTCAAATCTTTATTGGTAGAGGCAATAATACGAATATCTAGCGGGATACGTTTATGTCCACCTAAGCGCTCAACTTCCTGCTCTTGTAATACACGTAATAACTTAACTTGCAAGGCTAATGGCATATCGCCAATTTCATCTAGTAATAATGTACCGCCATTGGCTTGTTCAAATTTACCAGCAACACTGGCAACAGCCCCAGTAAATGCACCTTTTTCATAACCGAATAATATAGCTTCCAGCATACTCTCAGGGATAGCGGCACAATTTACTGCAATATAGGGGGCGCTCTCACCCATTGCTTTATGGTGAATATATTTTGCCACACACTCTTTACCGGTTCCTGTTTCTCCAGTGATTAATACTGGCACATTGAATTCTGCCACCCGACGCGCAAGAGAGAATACACTCACACTGGAGGGTGCATTAGCAACAAAACCATGTTCATTTTTAGATAACACATCCATAGTCATATTCATCATAATGTACTCACTCTCCAGTAAAGCCAACAAATCACATTCAACAGTTAATAACACGACCAACAATGACGTATTATTAAATCTTAATGAAATAAAAATATGCATTCACTTTATTATTTAACAATTAACAAACCAGACAACAGAAAACTGCTGGGTGATAACTATATATTTACTCTTTAAAATAAAGGAGTTAAATAAAAATTAAAAATATTAATCATTTAGAATCATATAGTTAGAGATAAATTATTAATTCAGAAAATAAAAAAGAAATAAATTAATAAAGAAATGCCCATTGTATTGATTTGTAATAGAAGGTTTAATTAACACCCTAAAAAAACATAAGTAACTCACTCATTCCCCATGACCACTGGCGAGTGACGTGAAAAATTAGTCGGACTATGATTTTGGATAAAGCATGAAGCCAAATAAAGCTAAAGTAAGGGTTCACAGCAGTGACTCGCTACCGGAAATAATGACTCTGGACATTAATAAACTTGGGCGTCCTTATCATAAAATACCAAAAATAGTGGGTAGCTATTTTGCTGTAATTGAAAAGCAAGTTAGCCTCTATTTTTTAAGAAAATACAGAATCAATATCACGTTAAAAGATATCAAGTTCAAAACAGATTGCCATTACAATAATTCTCAAACACTCAGTAGCCAAATAGGGAATATTGCCTTTGATATCGACCGCACTCTGCTGCTTAATATTCTTAATGACTACTATGGTTTAACCAAAGAAAAGAGCACTGTTTCCGTCTTGGATAACACACCAAAAACCCAGACAGAAGAGAGACTAAAAAACAAACTAAGCATAGAAATAGCTGATTTGATTCTTAATCAGCCGGTATTTGGTGAGCCATTAGTGATCAAAAACAACAATTCCACACCTATTGTTAGTTGGTCTTATCAGATGGATTTTTTGCTAAAGGATTATGAGAATGTCGGTTTTACATTGCTTATTGATACTCCTAATGTCGACAGATTGCTTAATACATTGCATACCGGAATCAAAGAAGAAAAGAAAACTCAGACATTATCAGTAACCCAATTTAATCAATTGGTAAGCCAATTACCTATTCAGCTTACCAGTCAGTTAAGTTGTAGTGACCTCACATTATTTGATCTGATGGCAATAAAAGAGGGCGATATCATCCCTACTTCTCTACCTGAGCGATTCCCCGTATTTATTGGCAAGCAACCCTTATTTAGCGCTGTCGTTACTGAGAGTCGCGGCAAACTATTTTTATCTGAATTTAATGACAAAACTAATGAGATGAACCATGACTGACCAATCAATTGAACTCAGCAACGATCTAGATTTTAATTTTTCACCACCAGAGAATGAAGTTAATGTGCCATTTTCTGTCCCTACGGCTTCAGTGCCCGCCGTGGATAACAGCCAGCATGAACAGCAACGAAAAATATCGCTGTTCAGTCGTATCCCTGTCACGTTAACACTGGAAGTCGCCTCGGTAGATATTCCACTTTCTGAATTGATGTCAGTGAATAATGATTCAGTAATTGAGTTGGATAAACTGGCCGGTGAACCACTGGATATTAAAATTAATGGCATCATGTTCGGTCAAGCTGAAGTCGTGGTGGTCAATGAGAAATATGGCCTGCGTATTATCAGCTTCAATAGCCAAAGCCTAGGTGAACTCGCTTTATGATCTTGAGTCGCCTGCCAACTATGACAGCTAAAATCATCAGCAGTGGCTTGGTTATTAGCGCATTACTGTATTCCCCTCTTCTCCTTGCGCAGCAGGGGGGGATTACCCTCTTTAGCACGGCACAGACTGCTGCCGGTCAGGATTATAACGTCAAGATTGAAATCCTGATCCTGATGACACTGCTTGGCCTATTGCCCATCATGATGCTGATGATGACCTGTTTTACCCGCTTTATTATTGTACTGGCGATTTTACGTCAGGCACTGGGATTACAGCAAAGTCCCCCCAATAAAGTGCTGACCGGTATTGCGCTAGCACTCACCTTACTGGTGATGCGCCCGGTATGGACTAAGGTCCATCAAGATGCCGTCATCCCCTTTCAGAATGATGAAATCACTTTGCCACAAGCATTGGCCCGCGCGGAAATCCCTCTTAAGAATTATATGCTGGCACAGACCAGCAATAAGTCGCTGGACCAGATGATGGATATTGCTCAAGTCAGCGGCGAGCCGCAACAGCAAGATCTTACCATCGTGACGCCCGCGTATTTGTTGAGTGAATTGAAAACCGCCTTCCAGATTGGCTTTATGATTTATATCCCTTTTTTGGTCATCGATCTGATTGTCGCCAGTATTCTGATGGCAATGGGGATGATGATGCTGTCGCCTCTCATCGTCTCGTTACCCTTTAAATTAATGCTGTTTGTGCTGTGTGATGGCTGGACATTAATTGTCGGGACGCTGACTGCTAGCGTGCAGGGGCTATAGCATGATGACCACTGATATTGCCGGGGACATTATTGCCACAGGGTTGCATCTGGTATTGATCATTTCGGTGGTTGCCATTATTCCCAGTTTATTAACCGGGCTATTGGTCAGCATCTTTCAAGCTACCACACAAATTAATGAGCAAACCCTTAGCTTCCTACCGCGCCTGGTGATGACCATGCTGGTATTAATCTTTGCCGGTAAATGGATGATGACCAAACTGAGTGATTTCACCATCGCTATTTTCCAGCAAGCCGCACAGTTGGTTGGGTAACAGGCAATGGGAATCGATATTCAAACACTCACCACGCCGGTATTTGCACTTTGGCTACCCTTTGTTCGGATTTTAGCATTTTTCCATTTTTGCCCGGTTCTCCAGCATCGCGCTTTTCCCCGTAAAGCGAAGATTGGCACCTCACTGCTGCTGGCGATTTTAATCACCCCAATGCTCAGCCAGCCGGTGACCCTTGGTGAGTTATTATCGATGAATTCACTACTGCTCACCGGCGAACAAATCCTGTGGGGCTGGTTATTTGGCTCCATGATGCAACTGGTTTTTGCCGCCTTACAAGCCGCTGGCCAGATTTTATCAATGAATATGGGTTTAGGCATGGCAGTGATGAATGACCCAACCAGTGGTGCTTCAACCACCGTGATTTCACAAATTATTTTTGTTTTTAGCACACTTATCTTTTTTACGATGAATGGGCATTTGTTGCTGATCACCATCCTGTATAAAAGTTTTATTAGTTGGCCAATGGGCGAAGCTATCAATGATTTCTCCTTACGATCATTGATATTAAGCTTAGGTTGGATCATGTCATCCGCCACACTGCTGGCGCTGCCAACCACCTTTATCATGCTGATCGTGCAAGGATCTTTCGGTTTACTGAACCGAATCTCTCCGACCTTGAACCTTTTTTCTCTGGGATTCCCCATAGGCATGTTGTCCGGCCTGTTGTGCCTACTGCTACTGGCCATCAATGTGCCGGATCATTATCTCAATTTGACCAATGAGATCCTGACGCAGCTTGAACAGATGAAGGTGTACTGATGTCATCGAACAGCGGAGAGAAAAGTGAAAAACCCACCAGCGGTAAGCTGCTGAAAGCGAGAAAGAAAGGGGATATTCCGCGATCTAAAGATGTCACTATGGCGGCCGGATTGGTGACATCATTAGTCACTCTGACGCTATTTTTACCCTATTACAAAGAGTTAATTGGTGAGTCATTTTTGGCGGTTGGCCGTACAGCGGGCAGAATAGATGATCCCGCAGCACTGGAACAATTACTACTAACCAACCTATCGATATTTTTCAAATTTTTGCTCACGTTAACCCCGATCCCACTGGTCAGTATATTGGCAACTTTAGTTCCTAGCGGCTGGAATTTCACACCGGTAAAATTAATCCCGGATTTTAAAAAACTCAGTCCGTTGGCAGGAATTAAAAAGATATTTTCAGCGAGTAATGGCACCGAAGTCCTGAAGATGCTCGGCAAATGCAGCATCGTGCTTTACACCTTATATCTAATGGTCAATAGCTCGCTGGTCGATTTGTTGCGCTTACAAGCATTGCCGCTACAGGAAGCGATTACTGAAGGATTTATTTTATATCACGGCATTTTGGTTTATTTCATCGCCATTATTGTCATTTTTGCCGCGATTGATATTCCACTTAGCAAATATCTTTTCACCAAGAAAATGAAAATGACTAAGCAGGAGGTGAAACTAGAACACAAGAGTAATGATGGTAATCCAGAAATTAAAAATAGGGTTCGTCAGTTACAACGGCAGTTTGCTATGGGACAAATTAATAAAACCGTTCCAAATGCTGATGTTATTATTACTAACCCAACGCATTTTTCAGTAGCATTAAAATATGCTCCGGAGAAAGCCAGTGCGCCTTATATTATCGCAAAGGGGAAGGATGACATTGCATTATACATTCGGACTATAGCTAAAAATAATGATATTGAAATTGTTGAGTTTCCTCCTTTAGCGCGTGCTATTTACCATACTACCAAGGTCAACCAACAGGTTCCAATCCAGCTATATCGCGCCATCGCTCAAGTATTGACGTATGTGATGCAAGTCAAGTCTTGGCGCTCAGGCATGGCTAATAAACCGGTATTAAATACCCACCTTGGTATTCCCAAAGAGATGCAGAAATTCCATGATGAAAAATAAGTTTAGTTATCTTACTCATATATTGAGAGATATGCATGTTACCGTTCCAATATTAATTCTTTGCGTGTTGGCAATGGTTATTTTGCCGCTATCACCTATTGTATTGGATATTTTATTTACCTTTAACATTGTGTTATCTGTATTGGTTTTATTGGTTAGCGTAAACAGTAAACGCCCACTTGATTTTGCAATATTTCCGACTGTACTACTGATTGCGACCTTAATGCGCTTAACATTAAATGTAGCGTCAACACGAGTGGTATTACTCAATGGTCATGAAGGTGTTGGTGCTGCCGGTAAAGTGATTGAAGCTTTTGGTCAAGTGGTGATTGGCGGCAACTTTGTCGTGGGTTTCGTGGTGTTTATCATCCTAATGATCATCAACTTTGTGGTCGTGACAAAAGGTGCCGAGAGAATTTCGGAGGTTTCCGCCCGCTTTACGTTGGACGCGCTACCGGGTAAGCAGATGGCTATTGATGCCGACCTTAATGCCGGATTAATCAATCAGGAACAAGCCCGCCGGCGACGTAAAGAAGTGGCCAGCGAAGCCGACTTCTACGGAGCAATGGATGGTGCATCCAAGTTTGTTCGTGGTGATGCTATCGCCGGTATTATGATTCTGGTGATCAATGTGATCGGCGGCATCTGTATCGGTATTTTCAAATACGATCTCAGTGCTAGCCAGTCATTCCAGCAATATGTATTACTGACCATTGGTGATGGTTTGGTTGCGCAAATTCCTTCACTGTTATTAGCCACCGCAGCGGCAATTATTGTTACCCGGGTAAGTGACGGCGGTGATATGACTGATGAAATTAAAGATCAGTTATTGGCAAAGCCAACCATTTTATATGCTGCAGCATTTGTAATGTTCATTCTCGCCATTGTGCCGGGGATGCCCCATCTTGCCTTTCTCAGTTTCACCGGATTACTCCTGTTCGCCGCTTGGCAGCAAAGTAAAAAAATACAGCAAGCGAATATTGAACCCGATCTTACAACCCTCAGCCAAGCAATTTCAGAAGATAACTCACTCAATATTAATTGGGATAATATACCCGCCGTAGAGCCTATTGGGCTGAATCTTGGCTATAAATTGGTGACACTGGTTGATGAAGCAAAAGGGCGTCCCTTAATTCAGCGATTACGTGGCGTGCGACAAATTATCTCTGAAACCTGCGGAATTATATTACCTGAGGTAAAAGTACGGGAAAATTTTCGCTTAAAGCCCTCTCAGTACTCGATTAATGTCAATGGCGTCAAAGTCGCGGGCGGTGAAGTTTATATTGATAAGCTAATGGCTATTCCTACCACTGAGCAATATGGAGAAATGGATGGTATTTTATCAATAGACCCCACCTATGGCCTGGCGGTAGTGTGGATAGATCCACAAAATAAGGCAAATGCCTTAAACTTTGGCTATCAAATAGTCGATTGCGCCAGTGTAGTGGCAACTCATGTCAATAAAGTGGCGCGCGAGCACCTGCCGGTGTTATTTAATTACGACGATATAACGCAATTACACCAACGGCTTGAGTCATTGTCACCCCGACTGGCAGAAGATTTTGCCGCTGAGTTTAATTTTAGTGAGTTATTAAAAGTCTACCGGCAGTTATTAACTGAAAATGTCTCTCTTAAAGATATTGTGACTATCGCGACCACATTATTAGACAGTGCCAAAATGACGAGAGATTCACTTTTATTAACCTCCGATGTACGGTACGCGTTACGAACCGGGATCGTCAATAGCATCAATGGTGATGATAAGAATCTGTCGGTTTACACCATTAATAACACGCTAGAGAATATGTTGCTTGGCTCACTCAATCAGGCACAGCAAGCAGGAAAAATCGTTCTGGATAATTTCCCTGTCGACCCAAATATTCTGACCCAGTTGCAACAAAATATGCCGATCATCAAAGAACAAATGAAAGCAGAGAATCACCACCCTATTTTGTTGGTCACTCCACAATTACGGCCTTTGATTGCACGCTATGCACGATTATTCTGCAATGGGCTTAACGTATTGTCTTATAACGAAATACCCGATGATATGTCATTGAACGTGATTGGTACGTTAGAATAAAACATTGTTAATTATCATCATAAAAATGGCTACAGTGTCGACACTCATTTCTCGACACCGTAGCCATTTTTTATATGCCTAAAACTTCGCCCCAGATCATGCGTACTGATTCAATTCATCGATTAGGAATAAGAGCACGTCAGCCACTCTTCAGTAACGTTAGCACCTAGGTATATCAGTTATCCATAAAGGTTTGTTGCCATTCAACAATGGTTTTAGGTCTTTTATCTTTGTCTTCAGGCACATTAGTAAAATAATTAACTCGCAGGTTTCCATTCTTATCTGGCGCAACATATGCAGCCCACATCAAGCCGCTACGATTGTACATAATTATTGATGCTCGTTTATTTGCAGCGCCTCGCACCCACGTAGATAATACTTTTGCGCCGCGATTATCCCTGTCTTGGCTATAGATATAAACATTGGCTGAAGCAATAAATTGGGAATAATGTTCACCGACTAAATCACGGAAAATCTTATCATTCTCAGCATCAGTAAAAATACCAATAGAAAGTAAAGTCGGTATTTCGCGTGGATCTTTTTCGGCTCGGACATACTGCCCATCAATAAAGACATCTTTGGGCATTGAGATGCGACACCCCCAACTGCCATTGCTGTGTACCTGTATAGAACCATCTTTTACTGGAATCAGTAATAGCCGACAATTTGCTGTATTTTCAATAAGATCAACCACAGCTAACCCTTCAACCTTACGGGCTTCAGCTCTAAAATTACCGGTATTTTCACCCGACCAGGCACGGCTATCAATACTGAACCCCCACTCTGCAACCCGGGTTATTTTGATAACACCGCCCCGATCATTACCTTTAGTGACATTCCACCATTGACCACGCCAGTCGAAATTTTTATCAATGTCTGACATAGAGGCAATGCCCTGAAAATAAGCTCGCTGGATACAGCTATTACTGGTGCAACTGTTCAGAGATTTTTCCCATGCTTGCCGCTGCTGATAAACTGTTTCAGTGTCATATTTCACTAACATCGCTTGATAAATATCACTGAATGTCTGATCAAGCCAATGAAGATCTTCATCACCGCAAACGGTGTACTCAACCGGTGTTGCTGCTCGCTGGCAGTTTATAGCTAAAGATGAAGATGAGATAATCATCAGCAACAAAAAGAAAACACCGCGAAGATAAACCATATTATTTAGCCCAATGAAAATATATTTTTATTATTAATAAGATAATTTCGAATAGGGTTATTATATCGACTTTATGACTAAAAATCTGTATCTGGCAATAAAAAGCCACCAGACTATGCTGAGTATCCAACACAATCTGATAGCTTATCCATATTATTATTAAGGTAATTATTATATAAAGTTAATATCTCTATGGCACATTCTTAAGCCCTTTCTGGGGTAAATCACCGAGAATAAAATCATGAATGATGTTGTCGAAGTCCTTATCACTGCTAAAACCTAAGGATTTGGCGTAACGCGCATCGAAATTCCCAGGCCAGGAATTCACAATTTTCTCAATGAGCGGATCTTGCTGAACGTTAATTAGATCAGCCACTTCATTACCCGCAATGCGCCGTAATGCATCAATCATTTGTTGCACACGGACAGATAGCCCAGGCAGATTAATCACTCGCCCAGACTTAAGCTGGCTGGCATTCAGTTGGTGCCCATGGATCAGGTTGTTAATCGCCATTTTCGGCGATAACAACCATAAGCGTGTTTGTGGGTTAACCGGACAAATCGCTGCAACCCCCTGTAATGGCTCTCGAATAATGCCGCTGGCAAAGCTAGAAGCGGCACGATTTGGTTTGCCCGGGCGCACCACAATAGTCGGCATTCTCAGGCTACGACCATCAACAAATCCTCGGCGGCTATAATCTGCCAGCAATAAATCATTCAATGCTTTTTGTGTGCCATAGGAACTTTGTGGCGCCCAAACCTGCTCATCTGCTACCACCGCCGGTAACTCACCGCCAAATACTGCCACTGAACTGGTAATAATGACTTTAGGACGGTGCCCCAAGTGGCGCGCCCGTTCTAGTAAACCGCGGGTAGCATCAAAGTTGATGTGCATACCCAGATCAAATTCTTCTTCTGCCTGACTAGAGACGATCGCCGCCAGATGGAAAACCGTGTCAATTTGCTGATCGAAAATACTCGCCAACCATTGTGCGTCAGAGATATCACCACAAAAAACCGCTAACCGCTCATCCGTTATTCCACTCAGCGGCACCACATCACAGGCAATAATTTTGTTGATGCTGCGCTGATGACCTTGGCTGTCCGTCAACGATTCCAGTGTCAGTAAATGTTCTATTAATCGACGCCCCAGAAACCCCGCAGCACCCGTTATCATTATGTTCATGGTCTTATCCTTTTTATTTGCGCAGTTAGCGGTTAACTGTCTTAGCCGGAACTAAAAAGACCAGCCCCGCACCAATAAATAACATGGTGGAAATAATCAACATCCCGATAGTGGTACTTTGCGTCAGATCTTTCAGATATCCCATCATATAAGGGGCAACGAAACCGGCCAGGTTACCCCAAGAGTTAATCAGTGCGATACCCGCAGCAGCGGCAGTCCCCCCAAGGAAGGCGGTCGGTAAGCTCCAGAACAGAGGTAAGGTACTAAGAGCCCCCATAGCGCCTATGGTTAAACCGATCATGGCGATGATGATGTTGTCACTGAAGCTGGCTGAGATAATCATCCCGATCCCCCCCAATGTTGCGGTTAATGCCAAATGCCAGCGCCGTTCCCGCAAGCGGTCGGCACTGCGCGAGACCACAATCATGGTCACAGCCGCTGCTGCATAGGGAATGGCACTCAGTAAGCCAATGGACAGGATATTGGTCACTCCACTGTCTTTAATCAGCGTCGGCAACCAGAAGCCAATGGTGTAAAAACCGGCGATCAGGCAGAAATAAATAAGGGTTAGCAACCAAACTCGCGGTTGCAGGAAAATCTCTTTCAAGCTGCTGTGGACATGATGCTGCGTGTCATTATCGATATTGGTTTGTAAGATTTTTTTCTCTGCGTCGGTTAGCCACTTAGCATGGCCGATCCTGTCCGTCAGTTTAAAAATGACCAAAATACCGATTAATATCGAAGGGATACCTTCCAGAATAAACATCCATTGCCAACCGGCAAAACCGTGGAAACCATTAAAAGAATCCATTATCCAGCCAGATAGCGGTGCACCTATCACCCCAGATAATGGAACAGCGGTGGCGAACAAAGCATACATTCGACCACGGCGGTTAGTCGGGAACCAATAAGAGATATAAAGGATCACCCCCGGATAGAACCCAGCCTCAGCAATCCCTAACAAACAACGCATCACATAAAATGACATCGGCGTGGTGACAAAAGCCATTCCCGCCGAAATAATGCCCCAGGTAATCATGATGCGCGCGATCCACAACCGCGCCCCAACACGATGCAACATCAGGTTGCTGGGAATCTCTAAAAAGAAATAGGCAATAAAGAAGATACCGGCACCAAAACCATACACCGCATCGGAGAATTGTAAGTCATCAGCCATTTGTAACTTAGCGAAACCCACATTCACCCGATCCAGATAAGCCATGACATAGCACAACATCAATAAAGGTAAAATATGCCATGCCGCTTTACGATAGGCATGATTCTCCTCCGGTAACACCTTCGGTATCACTAAAGGTTCGGTCGATAATCCAGACATAGTAGAGCCTCATATTTTAATTATTCGCAGGGAACAGAGGTCAGCCATAATCCTGTCAACTACGGCTGCTGGCGTTGCACATAAATGTTAATTTTAGTTATTTAATGTTTATTAAAGTTAAATCTAAGGGATATATTGAGAAGTAAATGCGATTTAAATCACAATAATTAACATGCAATGATGCATTAAAACACAACAAAATGATTTAAAAGGAATTTTTATTTAATCTTATTCACGGAAAGTAACATCAAGAGCGATAATCGGCAGCAAGTGCCGTTATGAAGAGCAATACCAGAGGGTAAACAGCCAAGTGTGATTCATCCCTCGCAACAAGAAACTATTGCGGTGGGATGTCTCACAAGGAAGCGCTGAGGGATGAAACATGACTTATCAGGCAGACAGCGTTGCGCCGCCGTCTACCACAATATCTTGCATCGTAATATGACTGGCTAAATCTGAGGCCAGAAACACTACGGTGTGGGCAATTTCTTGCGGAGTGGCGATTTTCCCTAACGGGATCCCCAATTTATATTGCTGTGGAAAACCGGCAATCGTCTGCTGCTGAGCATCTTCGCTGCGCCACATGCCGCGCTGCATTGGGGTATCGGTAGATCCGGGGGAGACCACATTGCACCGCACACCGTAGGCCGCTAACTCCAACCCGACACAATGGCTGAAGCTGGTCAATGCAGCTTTAGAAGCACAATAAGCTGACATTTGAATGCGCGGCACATGAGCAGCATTGGAGCTAATAGTCACTACCGCGCCAAAACGCTGCTGTTTGAACTGTGGAATTAACTGGCGCAAGAGATAAAACGTGCCGGAAACATTCACATTAAAACACTGTTGCCAATCTTCGAGACTCAGCGCCTCGGTCTCTGCCAGACGGAGAATCCCAGCACCATTCACCAGAATATCGATACGTGGAACCTGGCTCAATAAATGCTGGCACACCAGTTCCACTTGCTGCGGGTTGCTAATATCCAGTAAAGCCGTGGTGAAAGGAGAGTTTTGCGCCGCCGAAAAGGTTTTATCCAACCCGACGACATCTGCGCCCAGCGCGACAAACTGGCTGGCAATTTGATAGCCAATACCCTGCCCCGCGCCAGTGACCCACACCCGTTTACCGGTAAAATCCATCGGTGTAGCTGGACTGATTGTACGGGTGTTTTTTGCGGATGAAACCTGATTAGCCGCCATTATTCAGCCCCGACCAATGACACATTTTTATCCAGATCGATGAGTTGCGGCTCCAACAGCTTCCACCAACCATTCAAGCTCGGGTTCTTGGCTAACGCGACAAAACTCAGTTCTATACCTTGTTGACGCCACTGTGTGGCTAGCGCCATGATATGCACCGAGCTCAGGCCATAATCGATCAGATTTTCGTTTTCATCGAAATCATCAGCATTCTCATCAATCAGAGCCAATAATTGCTGCTTTAGCTTTTCTTTACTGAAAATGAGTGTGTTTTCGTTCACGTTCGCAACAATTTCATTGGTAAATATCACCCGCCCACTGCGCGTTGCCACATACTTAAGTGCCATCAAATGCTCTTCCAGTGAGAAATCAGCAATAGCATCGGCGACCATAAACGGCTGAATATCTTGCATAAAAGCATCCGTAGCAGTCGTCAGGCAACCGATATGGCCATAAATGCCACAAATAACCAACTGATCACGGCCCTTGTCCGCCATGATTTGGCGTAATGGCGAGCGGTAAAACGCGCTGTATCGCCATTTAACGAGCACTTCATCATCCGTATCCGGTGTCAGTTCTGAAACGACCCGCTGTTTAGCCGGATGATTATTCAAACCCGCGCCCCACATATCATTAAGCAACCCGCGATCCTCAGCACTTTGATGATTAGGCTGAGCAGTATAAATAACGGGTATTCCCTGCTGTTTACAGTAATTTCTCAGTGCAGCGATATTGGCGATAACCTGCTGTATCAAATGGTTATTTTCACCATAAAAGCTCACAAAATAATCCTGCATATCATGGATAAGTAACACGGCACGGGCGGGATTAAACTGCCAATTCACTTTATTCGCCGGAAATTGCCCCACTTTAGGGAGGTCGTAAGCAGAAAGAACCGGAATAGCCATCATAAAATCCTTATTTGCTAAGTGTACTAAGGCGGTCTTGAATATCCTGACGCAACCGTTTTTTATCTATCTTGCCAACAGGAGTCACAGGTAGGTTGGCAACTATTTCAAAACGATCGGGCAATTTGAAATCAGCCACCCCCATCTCACGCAAATATTTACGCAAAGTTACTGGCCGCAAATCGGTATTTGTGACGACAATAAATGCGCAGCTTTTCTCACCCATTATTTCGTCTGGCATAGAAACCAATGCCGCATGAAGAATATCGTTATGGGCCACCAGCAGGTTTTCAATCTCTTCTGCGGCAATCTTTTCACCACCACGGTTAATCTGATCTTTTTCCCGCCCTACTACCCGCAAATAGCCCTCTTCAGTCATCTGTACCAGATCACCGGAATGGTAAAATCCTTCTTTATCAAAGGCATTGGCATTATGGGTTGGACTGCGGTAATAGCCACGGAATGTATAAGGGCCACGAGTCACCAGTGCACCGACCTCTCCGATAGCGACTGGCATCCCATCACTATCCACCACTTTAATTTCGTCATCCTCGCTGATAGGCCGTCCTTGAGTGGTAAACACCAAGTGGTCACTGTCACCAAAGCGGGTGTAATTCACTAACCCTTCCGCCATCCCCAACACCTGCTGCAACTGGCAGCCCAGTATCGGTGGAATACGTCGCGCCAGAGACTCACTGAGTTTTGCGCCCCCTACTTGTAACACCTGCAAACTGGCCAGATCAGCGGCAAAATGCTGTGCAGCTTGTAACCACAGGGCCACAGCGGGAGGAACCAAAGAAGTGAACGTAATTTGGTGGCGCTTAATCAGTGGGAAACAACTCATCGCACTGGGATCTGGGGCCAACACCACACAGCCCCCCACGTAAAATACCCCTAATGCCCCCGGTGAACTGAGCGGGTAATTATGGGCAGCCGGTAAAGCGCAAAGGTAGCGGGTGTGCTCGTCGAGCTGACAAATTTCCGCGCTGGCCCGCACACTGTAGTAATAGTCATTGTGGGTGCGAGGGATCAGTTTTGGTGTCCCGGTGCTGCCCCCAGAAAGCTGGAAAAAAGCCACTTCGTCAGCCGCAGAGGGATGAAATTCGGCAGTTTCATTACCATCCCGATCATTAAATCCCCCCTCGCTATACAACAAGGCCTCCAGCGATTGGGCATAATTTGTGGTTCCTGCCACGATCAGTAATTCCAGCATCGGCATTTTTTTCTGTAGCTCGGCGCAGTAATTCCCTTCGACAAACAGGTTGTGGCTAGCATGAGCAATCAGTAAACGCGGTTGGATCTGTTCAATATAAGCATTTAATTCCAACCGGTTATGACTGAATAATGCATTGACCGGCGCAACACCGATTTTTAATAGTGCAAAGTAAACCAGATAGAATTCAGCACAATTAGGGAGCTGAACCAAGGCGCTATCGCCACGGCGCATGCCCAGATGGGTTAGGCGCACCGCCAACCGCTGAGTTGCCTGCTCGAACTGCGCATAACTGATATGGCGCTCACCACAAATGATGGCCGTCGCCTCCGGCCGCCGCTGGCATTGGCGAGACAAAATCTCCGTCATCGGCTGGTCTGTCCAATAGCCTTTCTCGCGATAGTGACGAGCAAACTCTTCCGGCCAACGGGTAAATTCAATACTCATAGCGGCACTCCTGGCCGGGTGATGGCAATCGCGTTGAGCATGGTGCCCAATTTGGCTTCAGTTTCTGCCCATTCCAGCGCGGGTTGTGAGGCAGCGACAATGCCCGCCCCGGCAAATAGCCGCACTTGTGTTGGGTGTACCGTGGCGCATCGGATAATCACCGCCCATTCACCATTGCCCTGTTCATCGCACCAACCTACAATCCCGCTGAATAATCCCCGCTCAAAAGGCTCTAATTGCTGAATTAACTGGCGGGCTTTTTGCGTCGGTAATCCACACAATGCGGGGGTTGGGTGTAACAGATTCGCCAGCTCTAACACCCGCATCTGTGGGTTTTCCAGCTCGCCACTGATGGCGGAAGATAAGTGCCACAGCGCGGTGGTGCTAAGCAATGAAGGTTGTGAGGGAATATTCAAACTTGAGCAATGTGGCGTCAATAAGCGGCGAACTTCGTCGATAACCAGACGATGCTCATATTGGTCTTTCTCTGAATCCAGTAGTGTCTGGCTAATATCCCAATCATGCTGTGGGTCGGTTTGGCGTTTCGCCGATCCTGCCAACGGATTGGTATAAACCCCAGCCAGATGTTTACGCACCAATAGCTCAGGGCTGGCACCGAGTAATACGCCACCATCCGCAAGCGGCACGCGGAAGTGATGCGCTGTGCTGTTTTGGAGCAGTAAATGATTCATAACCTGATCGCTATCAACCGGGGTATCTGTATCAATTTCCAAAATGCGGGAAAGAACAACTTTATGGATTGCCCCGCACTGACAAGCGGCAACAGCCTCCGCCACAATATGTTTGAACTCATTTTCATCCGGCAAACTGCGACTGGCGAGGGCAGTAACCACCCTACGGCTATCAACACACGCAGCATCCACCAAGGCTTGCCGGTCACAAACCTGATAATGTTCTGGAATAAATAAGCACGATGCCTGACTGGCATCAAAAGGTATTGCCCCGACAATGATAGGCTGTTGTTGCCCGGCATCACGTGCCCGTTGGAACGCTGGTTGTAGGGCTGATTGCAGCGAATTTTCATGGCCAGCACGACTTTGTGCCGCTTGATTAATTCGTTCGAAGATACCCTGAGTTTTGATACTCTGATGTCTTGAAGTAAATAGAAATGTTGAGGATACAGCTGAAAACGGCGAATTAGCGGGCATATCTTCAGAACTGTTATGTTCTTCAGAGCTGCCATGTTCTTCAGAGTTGAAGTACCGCACAAAGACCTCCATCACAATGCAAATGGTAATAATAATTACTATCATTCCCTTTTGTGCGTGGTAAATTACGACCTGGCACTCACATTGTCAATCAATGTAAATGTATTTATTAATAAATCTTATTTATATATCCCCCCAGAACTGGGGCTTAAAATAGAAAGAGAAAATGCCGTTATGTCCTTTGATATCAATTACATTCAGCATAAAAAATGGCGTTCAACATTGACTAAATTGGGTCTTTTTGGCCTTGTTCTCTGCTTGTCTGCCTGTAAACCGGCAGAAGAAACTAAGGATCAACAAGCCCCCTCATCAGGTAGTGAGGGTACAGCTGCATGGACTCGCACCGTAGAAACGGCCAAAGGCCCAGTAGTACTAACACATCCACCCACACGGATTGTGTCCACGAGTATCACCATTACCGGGACTTTACTGGCTATCAATGCTCCGGTGATTGCCAGTGGGGCGACCGTGCCTGACACCACGGTGGCTGATCATCAAGGTTTCTTTACCCAATGGTCAGATGTTGCACAGGCCAAAAAACTGGTGCCAATGTACCAGACAGAGCCAAATGCCGAAGCTGTCGCGGGAATGAATCCGGACTTAATTATTATTTCTGCCACTGGCGGGGATTCGGCGTTGAAGTTGTATGAGCAACTGTCAGCTATAGCTCCCACATTAGTCATTAATTACGATGATAAGAGTTGGCAAGAATTAGCCATCGTGCTGGGGCAAGCAACAGGACACGAGGCCGATGCACAGCAAATTATTGAGAAATTTACTAATCGAATCAATGAAGTAAAGCAGAATATTACGCTACCACCGCAACCGACATCAGCCTTTGTTTATCAAGCGGCGGGCAGCACTGCTAATTTGTGGACCGAGAGTTCCGCGCAGGGAAAACTGTTGCAGGAATTGGGTTTCACACTGGCAGAAGTCCCTGATGCCGTGAAGGGCAACACCAGCATGGGGCACCGCAAAGATATCATCCAACTGGGTGGCGAGAAGCTGGCCGAGGGCCTTAACGGCGAGACTATTTTGCTATTTTCCGGGGATCAACCGGCGATTGACGCCCTGAAAAGTAATAAGTTTTTAGCTCATATCCCAGCAATTGAACATGATCGGGTTTATGCCGCGGGCTATGATACGTTCCGGTTGGATTATTACAGTGCGAGTAATTTATTGGCACGGATCGAGGGGATGTTTAAGACTAAACCTTAATAGTCTTATTTTTTATTAAATGGGTTAGTGCTGGGGCGGCGGATCAGCTTTCGGTTGATAGTCGTTCAGTTATCACTTAATCCCACAGGAGGGCTCGCCGGCCCTCCTGCTCCTGCGGCTTGCGCGAAATATTGCCCTGCGGATAAACCTCCGGCGTCTTTCGGGCTGACCAACCGGAGCACCATCAACCAATCCTATCTATAGCTTAAAAACTAAAACCGCCCTTTCGGTATCACCAATGGCGTATGCGAAACCGGATCATCAATAATCAAACACGGCATACCAAAAACCTGCTCGACTAGATCGGCGGTGATCACTTCGCGCGGTTTACCTTGCGTTACTATCTGCCCATCGCGCATAGCGATAATGTGGGTGGCATAACGGCAAGCATGATTGAGATCATGCAGGACGGCCACTAGCGTATGATTATGTTGTTGATTCAGACTGCTAAATAACTCAAGCAAATCAATTTGATGGGCGATATCTAGATAGGTGGTTGGCTCATCTAACAATAACAATGGTGTTTGTTGCGCCAGCACCATGGCTATCCAAACCCGTTGACGTTGCCCGCCGGATAGCGCATCCACCGACCTGTCCGCCAGTTCACTGACCCCCGTGGCTTGCATGGCATGACTGACGGCCAACCTGTCGGTTTGTGTCCATTGCTGTAACAATTTCTGATGGGGATAGCGGCCTCGCGCGACTAAATCCAGCACACTGATGCCATCCGGAGCTTGCGAACTTTGCGGCAATAAGCCCAAATGGCGCGCAACGTGCCGGGTATCAAGGCTGGCAATATTCTTACCGTCTAAAATCACCTGACCCGCTTGCGGTTTCAGCAAACGGCTCAAGGCGCGCAGCAGTGTCGATTTGCCACAAGCATTGGGGCCGACAATAACGGTAAACTCACCATCAGGAATGGCGACACTCAGGTTCTCGCTGATTATCTTGCCGTCATAACCCAATGTCAGAGCATCGGCCTGTAAACGCGATATAGGTAAGGTGGCAGAGCTAGCATTACTCATGATCGTCCGGACTCTCGGATTAAAAGCCAAATAAGATATAAGCCGCCGATGCTGATGGTGATCACGCCCACGGGCAATTGATTAGGTAAAAATAGGTGCTGAGCGCACAAATCCGCGGCGATCAATAACAATGCCCCCATCAGCGCAGACGCGGTCAACGTCACTGACGATGTGCCCAACAGGCGTTTTGCAATCTGTGGCGCGGCTAATGCAATAAAGGAAATCGGCCCCGCCGCCGCCGTGACCGCTGCCATCAAAATCACACCAATAGCCATCAAGCCCAAACGGGTTTTTTCGACCGGAACGCCCAAAGCGCCCGCCGCATCATCGCCCATTTCCAGCAGCGGCATACGGCGGCTCAATAGCATAGCTATCACCGTGGCGATAATGATGAATATCACCGACGGCAAGCCCTTGGCCCACGTCAGGCCATTGAGCGAACCGGCTCCCCACGCAGCAGCGGTCATCGCTGCCTCTAATGAAGCGGTGATAGTCAGCCAGGTATTGAATGCCGTTAACATGGCACCAATGGCGATGCCGACAATAATCAGCCGAAAGCCCTGAATCCCTTGGCGATAGGCCAACAAATACACCGCGAGGGCAGACAGTAACCCGCCCCCCAGCGCACTACTGGCAACCTCAAAATAGTTGCCGTTGAACAGCGTAATCGCCACCAGTGCACCGGTATAAGCACCGGCGTTAAAGCCGATGATATCTGGGCTACCTAAGGGATTGCGCACTAATGATTGAAATATAGCGCCACTGATACCCAGTGCAGCACCAAAAATCAACGCCATCATGGCGCGGGGCAACCGCCATTGGTTGACGATAATATCCGCTGCACCACTGGCCTGGCCGAATAAGGCTGCAAATACTTGCCCGGAAGAGAGCGGCAAAGTCCCGACCATTAATGCCAGCAAACCCGCCAATAAGCAGGCCAGTAACAGCAAACCGCCAACAATCAAACTACGGGGTTGGATGCGCAGATTTATTGGGCCATCAGGGCGGCCCAATAGCCACGGCGGAGTGGCGGATTTCATAGCGCGGTCATCCTTTTGTTGCGGCGTACCAACCAGATCAACAAGGGCGCGCCAATAAACGCCGTGACAATTGAGACTCGCAATTCACCGGGCACCAGAAAGCGGCCAACAATATCCGATACCAATAACAAAATCGGGGTCATCACCAAGGTGAATGGGAGTATCCAACATTGATTCGGCCCGACAATCCAGCGCGCAATATGCGGCACCATCAAGCCGACAAAGGCAATTGGGCCAACAGCGGCGGTAGCAGCACCGCAGAGTAAGGTCACGGTGACCACTGCCCAAAATTGGGTCTGAGCTATGTGCGCGCCAATTGCGGCGGCTAAATCTTCCCCCATATGCATAGCATTGAGAGGGCGTGCCAGCAACAAGGCAATCACACAGCCGAAAAGAATGGCGGGCGCAACCGCCACGACCACTGACATATCGCGGATATCCAGCGAACCGGCTTGCCAGAAGCGAACGCGATCGTAAACCTGCGGGTGTGTCAGTGATATGCCGCTAGAAATCCCCAGTAATACCGCCCCGATAGCGACACCGGAGAGGGTCAGCCGCAAGGGGTTAACTCGCCCACTGCCCTGTGTTCCTACCCAATACACCACCAGTGTGGTGACCATCGCGCCAATAAACGCAGAAATCATATAGCCATGAATGGCATGAACGCCGAAAACAGTGATGCCAATCACCACGGCAAAGCTGGCCCCAGCATTGACACCCAAAATCCCTGGGTCCGCCAGAGGATTGCGGGTCAATGCTTGAATCACTGCGCCCGATAACCCAAGTGCAGCACCGGCTAGCACACCAATCAAGGTACGGGGTAGGCGGGATTCCAGTATTAAAACGCTGTCGACATTACTGTGTTCGCCCAGCAAACTTTGCCAGACGACAGAGAAAGGGATGGCTTTGGCACCGAGCATTAGGCTGGCAACCATCACGAGCATCAATATAACTATGCTGAGTAACAGCAAAAGTCCCCGACGGGATTGTGCGTTTTCAGCCACAACGGGGCTTGGTTTTAGCTGTTTTGGTAAAGATTGGTTTGGGGAATCAGTCGCTGACATTGTGACTCTTTTTTAACAAACGCCGATTAATTACAAATATTCATTTACAAATGATTGTTATTATCGTTTTGATTATCATTAGTATTTATTTCATGTATTTTAACACGACTTACAATGGGAATGCATTGGCTAAAACCTCTTCCCGGCAAGATTAATGTTCCGTTTGTCACCATGGCAGGTCATTGTTACCTACATTAAAGGATTAAATCATCATGGCAAAATCACCGATTCTTTTGGATTTCAGCCTGTTAAGAGAAAATGCTAATTTTCGAGCCGTATTTTTTGCCCGTTTTATTTCCATTTTAGGGCTGGGAATGCTCACGGTTGCGGTGCCGGTGCAGATACAAATGATGACTGGATCAACCTTGCAAGTGGGGTTGGCCGTCACCTTGGATGGGCTAGGGATGTTTATTGGCCTACTGCTGGGGGGCGTATTAGCGGACAGATTTGATCGACGCAAACTGATTTTATTCGCCCGTTTTACCTGTGGTTTAGGGTTTATTGGCTTAAGTATCAATGCGTTCTCTCTCACACCCTCATTGTGGGTTTTGTATGTTTTAGCGGCCTGGGATGGGTTCTTTGGCGCACTCGGTATGACCGCCTTGATGGCAGCAACCCCCTCACTGGTCGGGCGAGAAAATCTGGCCGCAGCGGGTGGGTTAAGCATGCTGACGGTGCGTTTTGGCTCGGTAATTTCCCCGGCAATTGGTGGCCTGGTGATTGTCTACGGTGGGGTGGGTTGGAACTACGGGATTGCTGCGGTGGGGACGATGTTAACGCTGTTGCCACTGTTAAGTTTGCCCGCAATGAAACCGACGACCAGCCAGCATGAACACCCGTTACGGGCATTGGCGACGGGGATTTCCTTCGTATTGCGGCATAAAGTCGTGGGCTCTGTGGTGTTGCTGGGGACATTGGTCAGCATGATTGGGGCTATTCGTATTTTGTTCCCCGCGCTGGCAGAGAACACCTATCATGTGGGCGCGTCACAGATTGGTTTAATGTACTCGGTGGTGCCACTGGGGGCGACAATCGGCGCCTTTACCAGTGGTTGGGTCAATCAGGTTCACCGCCCTGGAATGGTGCTGATGTACAGTTCTATTGGCGCTTTTTTAGCCATTGGAACATTAGGACTGACCAATAACTTCTATCTGGCCCTGCCCGGTTTGTTGCTATATGGCTATCTGGGGTCTATCAGCGGATTGCTGCAATATACCTTAGTGCAAACTCATACACCGGATGCCTTATTAGGGCGGGTGAACAGCCTATGGAACGTGCAGTTTGTTGCGGGTGAATCATTCGGTGCATTGGGGTTAGGTGTGTTGGCGAAAGTCATGGCCCCGGCGCTTAGCGCCTTGACCTTTGGCATGATCGCGGCCACGGTAGGAGGTGTTATTGCCGTCTGTGGCGGGACATTACGCCGCGCGACCATGGGGGACGAGGTGTCCGATGAGGGGGAAAAGGCCGATCAAGTCGGCGGGTGATAGAGTATTAGATCATTGTTTTGGTTGATATTTGATTTGATGCTCAGGTTCGGTTGATATTCGATTTGGTGCTCAGGTTCGGTTGTTAGATTTTCACGGTTCACTTAATCTCCGATGAACCAACCGCCAAAGGGTGCGGGCGCGCACCCTTGTGGAATCCCGCGCTTCGCACGTATCGCCTGCCCACTACGTGGGTTCCCTCACTCATCATTCCGGCTGACGGACAGCTTTATTCGCATCCCTGCTCATGACGCCTCAACCCACCGTCCATGGCGGGTTGCCTTGCCGACTCTCTTCACTCGGCGGCTCAAATGTGCTTTTAACATCAAGGTCAAAATCATGGTTTTTGGCTTTTGACCTTGAGCGCAATCAGGAATATTACCGACAAAGACGATGGCCCGAGTGAGCGGGCATAGACAAATCTGCCGGAGGGAACTGCAAATAGCAGTGATATTTCGCGCAAGCCGCAGCTGTAGGAGGGCCGGCCTGCCCTCCTGCTCGGTTGAGGCTACTGGGATTAAGTGATAACTGAACAATTATCAACCGAAATATACTCCAATACTCTAACAACCGAACCTGATCACCAAAACCATCCCCCAACTACAATGACCCAATTCCACTAAATACTTTCTGCAAAATAGGCCCCAACACTTTTAATGTCTCCGGCGACATCATCGTGATATGTGAACAATCCAGATGATATGTCCGCAGCTGCTTCACATATGGCCGCCAAATATCTTCGGGAGTTTCACCCGCGGGTAAGGTTTGAGTCGCGACAAATAACGTGGTTTCCCCCTCATAAACCGGTGTTTTAGCCCCTGATAGCAAGCCGACAGAATCGTCGTAGTTTGCCTGAATTTGCGCAAACATCTCTCGCTTCTCTTCCTGCTCGTCCCCTGCTACCGCCATAAATAATGCCCGCTCGCGCTCAACTTCCTCCAATACTTCAGCCTCAATCGGTGCGTTCCAGTCCTGAGTTTCCGGCGGATAGGTATCTAATAGCCCCAAGAAGGCCACTTCCTCACCCTGCGCCTGTAATTTTACCGCCATCGCCTGCGCCACGGTGCCTCCCAGTGAGTATCCCATCAGGTGATAGGGCCCCTGTGGCTGCACCCGGCGTAACGTCGCCAAGTGATGGTCACATAAACTGTCCATATCCTGACAGGTAGCAATGGCCCCATGAGGGCGCGGAGACTGAATTCCCAGCACCGGCCAGCTACCCGGCAAATAACGCGGTAACAAACTGAACTGCCAGGCAAAACCTGAAGCCGGATGGAAACAAAATAGTGGGTTACCGCTGCCATTGCGCAGCGGCAATACTTCACTGAAACCGGCTTTACCCGCCTGTTTATCTGATTGCGGCTGACTCAATGCGGTGGCCAATGCTGCCACCGTCGAGGCCACCATCACCTGCCCCACCGCGACGGGCTGTTGCAGCTCACGGCGCAGGTCAGCCGCTAAGCGCATTGCTAACAAAGAATGCCCGCCAAGTGCGAAGAAATCATCATCCGCACTGACAGATTCTACCCCCAGCAACTGGGCAAATAATCCGGCAATCAGGCTTTCCAAACCGGCTTGTGGGGCGCGCCCACCACTGCCCACCTGATTCACCGGTGCCGGTAATGCCTTGCGATCCAGTTTGCCATTGGCACTCAGTGGGAGAGCACTCAGGCTGACGATAACTACCGGCACCATATGCGCCGGTAAACGTTCACTAAGCTGACTACGCAAAGCCTCCAAATCGATATTTTCTGCCCCGGCAACTGGCACAATATAACCGACCAGCTGACGAGTATCAGCACCGGCCAAGGCCCCTTCTCCCCCCGCCAAGCTGCGGGCATGCACCACCGCTTGCTGGACGGAAGGCAACTCCAATAGCGCGGATTCAATCTCACCTAATTCAATACGTTGCCCACGAATTTTCAGTTGATCGTCACTGCGCCCCAAATATTCTACCGTGCCATCCGGCAGCCAGCGGGCGATATCACCGGTGCGGTACATCCGCTGCCCACGATCATAAGGATCGGCAACAAAACGGCTGGCAGTCAGGTCTGGACGGGCATGGTAACCCTGCGCCAGTTGCACGCCGCATAAGTAGAGATCGCCTGCAATGCCGACCGGGGCTTGCCGCAGCATACTGTCGAGAATACGCAGTTGGGTGTTCCACACCGGCTTGCCGATGGGCACACTGCTGCCGGTCACTCGCGCCAGAGCGTCACCATAGGCCGGTTGATAAGTGACATCCACCGCCGCTTCAGTTGGGCCATATAAATTATGCAATGGAGCAGCAAAAATTTGTTGGTATAGCTCTGATAGCTCGCGCGACAAGGCCTCACCACTGCAAAATACCCGGCGTAAGCTCTGGCAAGGTTGGTGTTGCCCCTGCATGGCGCTGACAAAAGCGGCCAGCATTGAGGGCACAAAGTGAGCGGTAGTGACGCCATAATCCTCTATTAAGCTACGCAGAACTTCTGGGTCACGATGAGCTTCTGGCGGTGCCATGACCAATCTTGCTCCGGTTATCATCGGCCAGAAAAACTCCCACACCGAGACATCAAAACTGCACGGCGTTTTTTGTAATACCACGTCATCGCCGCCCAGCGGATACTCATTTTGCATCCATAACAAGCGGTTAACGATAGCACCATGTGAGACCACCACACCTTTTGGCCGCCCAGTCGAGCCGGAGGTATAAATCAAATAAGCGGGATGGTCTGGTGTTATCTGGACGGCGGGCAACAGCGCCGGTTGATCCTGTACAGACAGCTGATCCAACAGCAAAAGCGGAGCCTGGCCGGTAAAGCGCTCAGCCAATGAGCTGACCGTCATCAGGAGCCGTGGATTGGCATCACTTATCATGTAAGCCAGGCGGTCATCAGGATAGCCGGTATCCAGCGGCAAATAAGCCGCCCCCGCCGCCAAAATAGCCATTAGTGCCAGGCTGAGATTAACTGAACGCGGCAGCGCTACAGCAACCCGGTCACCGGGCTGCACGCCCTGTTGACGTAAATGGGCAGCCAGCAGTTGAACCTGCTGATTAACCTGCTGATAAGTCAGTGTTTCATCTGCATCCAATAAGGCGATAGCTTGGGGGGTCAGCTGTGACTGCTGATTCATCAAATCACATAGCGTCAGCGCAGGTAGGGCAACAGCGGTGTCATTGGCGGCAGCCAACAGTGCTTTCTCATCGGCAGTCAGTAAATTCAGTGCAGATAACGGCAACTCAGGCTGCCAAACCAAATATTCGAGCAACATCACCAAGCGCTGAGCCAGTCTCTGCGGATCGCTGACCGCATCACGGTATTCCAGTTGCAGATGCAACTTCTCGCCCGGCAGCACCAATAGGGTCAGTGGGTAATGGGTATAGCCGCGATTATTCAGTGCATCACACCGCAAACCGTTGAAAGATTTTTGATGCAATTGATTGTTTTCTGTGTAGTTTTCGACCACCAACAAGGTATCAAATAAGGTATTCGCTCCAGCCAGGCGCTGGATCTCCCCCAAGCCCAGACCATCGTGCTCCAGTAATTGGATCTGTTGCTGCTGCAATGCGGCTAACTGCGCTAATAGTGGCAATTGCGGTTGCAATTTCACCCGCACCGGGAGGGTGTTACTGAACAGCCCAACCTGCTGTTCGATACCCTCGATTTCACTAAAACGGCCAGAAACCGGCGAGCCGAATACCACATCATCACGCCCACTGAGCACACCCAATAAGGTTGCCCAAGCCCCTTGCAATAAGGTATTGAGTGTGATGCCCTCACGCCGTTGCAGCTCGGTCAGTGCCGCTTCCAGTTTGCTGTCCAGCGCGATAACCCATTCATGCACCGGGCCTGCGGCATGAGCTTCTGGATACAGAATAGTTGGCACGACACCACGAATAGCCTGTTGCCAGGCCAGCCGTTCTGGTTGCAAGTCACGCGCCGTCATGCGGCGGATTAAATCACCATAACTGACACTCAGCGGCGGCAATTCCGGCGTGTTGCCGTAGAGATGCAGCAAATCATGCAGCAAGATTGCCGATGACCAGCCATCTCCCACCAGATGATGCGCGATGATGATCAACGAATGGCGCTCGGCGCTGTAACGGATCAAAATAGCCATCAGTAAAGGTTTTAATGTCCCTGCCGTCTCACTCATCAGATCCCGTGCCAGCCCTTTGCGCTCCAATTGCTGGGTTTTGGCAATCTGTTGATCCCGTGTCAATGCGCTCAGGTCATATTGCTGCCACGGCCAGCGGCGGGCGCTATCTTGAGTCTGCGGCAGAATTTGTAATGATTCACTGTGCAACTCACTGTCAAAAATAGCCCCCAGTTGCGGGTAGCGCCGCAGTAGGTTTTCCAGTGCATCACGCAAGCACTCAATGTCTAATGCACCTTGAAGGTCAAAACGGCTGATGGCATTGTAATTATTGGCTTCTTGCCCTAACTGAGCATGGAATAGCAAACCTTGCTGGAGCGGCAATACCGGCAGAATATCGGCTATTGGGCCATATTTTTCACCCGCAGCCTGCCACAGTGTTTCTGATAAGGCTACGGTAGCCGCAGAGTGTACCGCCACGGGTGAATCCACCAATGGCTGTAAAGCCAGCGCCATTTTAGCCGGGGTGCGCAAAGCAAAAATCTCTCGCGGAGCCAGGCGGAAACCGGCGCGGCGCAAAGTGCTCCCTAGCGCCATGGCGGAAATACTGTCGCCTCCGAGCTGGAAGAAATCATCTTCCGCCCCAATATTGCCCACACGCAGCAAATTGGCGATAGCATCACACAAAAGCGTTTCCTGCGCAGTCTGTGATGCCCGGCTGCTGAGCTGTTGCTGGTGTTGTGGGGCGGGCAGTGCTTGCCGGTCAATCTTGCCATTGATCGTCAGCGGCATTTCATCCAGCACCATCAGGATCGCGGGCACCATATAATCTGGCAGGGTAACAGCCAGTTGATCCATCAGCCGGGCGTTGAGATCCTCACTATCACGCTGTTGCACATCAGGCACCGTACAGTAACCAATAAGCCGATGGGTTGCGCCGGTAGCTTCGGCGATAACCACCGCGCTACTGACTTCCGGCAAAGCCACCAGCGCATTCTCGACTTCACCCAGTTCAACCCGGAAACCGCGCACCTTTATCTGGTGGTCAGTGCGCCCGACAAAATCCAATTGCCCCTCCGCCGTCCAGCGCATCAAATCACCGCTGCGATACATCACCTCGCCATGACGGAAAGGGTTGGCAACAAAACGCGCCGCCGTTAAATCCGGCCGGTTCAAATAACCACGAGCCAGCCCTTTTCCGGCAATATATAACTCCCCTACCGCGCCAATTGGCACTTTGGTCAGTTGGCTATCGAGCAAATAGACTTCAGTATTTGCTACTGGGCGGCCAATCACCGGCTGCGCCGCCACCTTGGTATTCGCACCAAGAGTATCAATGGTGTATTCCGACGGGCCGTAGAAGTTCACCACATTCAGCTCAGGATGCTGTTTCAGTTGCTCCCACAAACGCGGTGTTGCGGCTTCACCGCCAATCATCATAAAGGCGGGCCGATGACGCCCGGCGTCCAGCAAACCGCTCTCTATCATTTGCGTTAAGAATGACGGGGTAATATCCATGGTGTCGATTGGCGTCTGATCCATCATCTGTACCAATGCATAAGCATCACGGCGCATTTCCTCATCAAAGATAACCATCTCGCAGCCCATCATCATCCAGAACAGCGGTTCCCAAGAAGAATCAAAAGAGAATGAGGCGGTATGCCCTGCGCGCATCCGGCGGGTATTATGCTGCTTAAATTCCGCCATCGCTGGCCCATACAGGTGCGTGCGGTGCGCCACCAGCAAGTTGACTAACCCACCGTGGGTGCTCATCACTCCTTTTGGTCGCCCAGTCGAGCCGGAGGTATAAATCATATAAGCCAGATGGTCGCCGTGCAGGGGGTACCGGCGTTCTGTATCGGTAATGGGCTGAGCAGAGCAAGCCGCACATTCCTGCTGGAAGCGCGATTCATTCAGGCAAACTATGGCTACCAATCCATTGATAGCCAGCGGAGATAGCAAGCTTTCAGTCGATTGATGCGCCAAGAGTAAGCGCGGGCTGGCGTCTTCACACATTAAGGCGAGACGCTCCATTGGGTAATCCAGATCAAGCGGCATGTAAGCTGCTCCACTGGTCAGAACCCCCAAAATGGCCACCAGCGAATCCACAGTTCGCGGAATACCAATCGCGACCACATCATCAGCCCCAATACCTCTGGCGATCAATGTTCGCCCCAGTTGGGCAGCGCGGTCAGAAAGCTGGCGGTAAGTCAGACTTTGCTTGCCACAACTCACCGCAATAGCATCCGGTTGCAGAGTGACCTGCTGCTGGAAAATATCCAACACCGACACCACCCCGGCTGGCAGACTTAATTGCGGGCCTTTAGCCCAACTATCAATGCGTTGTAGCTCTTGCTCTGGCGTCAATATGAGGTCGCCCACCGTGATTTCAGCTTGGGTCGCCAATTGCTGCAACAAGAATTGTATCCGCTCACCATGCTGATGTAAGCAGGCGAGGTCATAGCGCTGCGCATTTGCCAGCATTTCCAACGTCAACTGGCCGTTGTCGAGGTAGAAGTCAAACTCGACATCATCGACCGGACCGGAGGCCAAAGTATGAGTAACACCGGTTATCTCCCCAAAATTCAGGGCGAAATCGAACATTTTAAAATTCAGTACCGGGCCATATAGCGCCCGCTGGGAACCGACCATTCCCAAATCACGCCGCAATTGCTCTGCTTCATAGCGCTGATGTTTGCGCACCGTTTTCAGCTCGCTCGCCACTGCGCGCGCCACATCAACAATGTGCATTTCGCGCCGCAAAGTGACCTGCAACGGCAATACATTCACCACCGGCCCGGTGGCGGTCAAAGCGGCAGATCCCATACGGCGCATAAACGGGCACCCGACCGACAAGCGCATTTCGCCGCTCATACGGGCAAAATAAATCAGCAACAGCGCCATCGCCATCTCTGTGGCGCTCAGCCGTTGCTCTGCGCCCCCCGCCGTTAAAGCGCTAAACAAGTCAGAATCGATATTAATGCGCTGACGTAAGACGCGATTATCCGTTGGTTCGGCCCGGACGGGCGAGTTCATGGGGGCCAGGGAGAGTGCGGCGGGCAAATCCGCCGTATGTTGTTGCCAAAATTGCTTATCGCGTTGCTCGGTTTCTGACCCCACATACGCCAGATATTCACTGACGACCTCGCTAAACCGAGTAAAAGGAGATTCCCCGATAGATTTCCCTTGCAACAATGCGGTGTAAATATCGGCGATACGGCGGGTAATGGCGGTGAAACTAAAGCCATCAAGCAATAAATGATGATAACGCTGATACCAAAGCCATAGCGGCTTCCCATTTTCATCAGGAACACGAATAACCCAATGTCGAGACAGTGGCTCCTCACCATCCACGGGTAACGGGGCATCAGTATCATCCCGCATCAATGTCAGTGCTACCTGTCGCCCATCAGCATGAGAACTGAGATCCAACCACGCCAACTCGGGCATGTCAGCCGCATGACACTGTAAGGGTATGCGCTGCATCGGGCCGTCGTTTCCATCAAAAAAGCGTGCATGAAGCGTATCGGCCTCCGCCAACCCTTGGCTAACAGCGCGGCTAAATAACGCCTGATCCAGCGGCCCCGCCAGTTCAATGTAATGGGCCACGGTAAACATGTTTTTTTGCTGACTTAACTGATCGGCGAACCAAATGCCGGGCTGTGCCGCCACCAAGGGCAGTTCGACAACAGCAACAAGGGAGATTGAATCCTCTGACACGATGGGTATTCCTTTTTTTGGCAACACAGGATTATTGCGGCAAGTGGAGCCGCAATAATCTGATAATTCCTTTAGCCCACGGCCCGCGTTATTGCAGGCCAGCCTCTGCCCGAATCAAACTGGCCGGGCGCATATCGACCCAGTTAGCCTCAAGATATTTCACACAATCGGCCCGGCTTTGCAGGCCATGAACAATCTCCCACCCTGCCGGGATCGCCGTAATTTGGGGCCACAGGCTGTATTGCTGTTGCTCATTGATCAGCACAAAAAAAGGCAGATCTTCATTATCAAACGGGTTGGTGGGTGTTTCTGTTTCATTGTTCATGGCATAAATGTTCATGGCGTAAATATCCTTATTTTGAATCAGAGGAACCTAATAAACAGTGCAATCCATCAATCAAGCCGCCGCGCCAGCACAAGGCGTCGTGGCCCCCTGAATACACTCGATAATGCAGCCGATGCCCGGCCTGTCGCAGTGCTTCACTCATGGCCTCATTGACTTGATAAATCACATCTTCGCGACGGCCCGCTTCCATAAAGATATCTAATGGATGGTCAGCGCCCACACCTTGATAAACCTGTTCTGTCAGCCAGCCCTGCCGCTCGGCAGTCCCGGCAGTCAGTGCTTTGAAATTGTCGACGTCTGGCCACCAAAAGGAACCTGACTGACTCAGCACACAACCAAAACGCTGCGGCCAATGTAATCCGGCATACAGCGAAGCTAACCCGCCAAAACTCTGTCCGGCGACCAGGGTGCGAGAGGCTTTATCAGTGAAAGGTTGCAGCAAGGCCACTTGTGGCAGTAATTCCGTTTGCAGCGCTTGCCAGAAATCCTGATTACAGGGCAATTCCACTGCGCGATGAGGTTGGTCGATGATGTCGATTAAGACATACACACTGGCAGGCAGACGCCCGGCGTCAGTTTCGCTGTCCAGCACGCCAAATATCGATTGTCCATGCGCCCAATATTGACCATCGAGTAAGATAGCCAGCGGCCGCTCAGTCTTATCTTCGGCACCGAGTGTGTGGTAAATCCACACGTTGCGGCTGTTACCGAGCAACGCACTATTCCAGCTAATCCGTTGCAGCCGTTTTGGGTCCGTTGGGAGTTTTTGGCCCGCATCAATGGGCTGCCAGGCCGTCTGGGGCAAAGCATCGGCTAAATGCACCGCCGAAAGTGGTTTCCCGCGATAGCTGTAATGGGGAGCGGTAGGGTTAAACGGATCGTTTTCAGCGAGATCCATCAATGAGAGCCACCAATTGCGCTGCGCTTGACGGCGCTCTTGTGATGTCCCCTCCGGTAAATTCAAACAGTGTTCTTCAACAACAGGAATAAAGCTGTAGCTGCCCCGGAAATCAGATTCCACTTCTGTCTGCCAATACCAAACATTGCTCTGGCCCAAGCGCTGTAGCGTTTCCGGGTTGGGACTGTGGTGATCTGTCACGCCGTTAACATCAATATAGACGCGGCTATAGGCAGTGCCTCCCGCCTTGACTGGCGGCTCTCGCCAGAGAAACGTTAGCTTCACTTTACCCGCAGCGACTGGCTCCACCAGCGGTGTCCCCCACTGCGCAATCTGCTGCCACCATGACTCACTACCAACCAGAGGGTCGGCTAACAAACGCTGGCTATCAAAATGTTCATTTGTCGTGCTCACACTCAATCCTTTTGATTTCATTGCCCAAGTCTCTGTTCACTACACATTAAGGCACCATTCATCAAGCCAATGTATGTCCACAAGCAACCGAGTTAAATATATTTGTAATTATTATATGAATGCAAATAATATTGAGAACCATTAGCATTTGCAATAAGATAGTGCGTATTCTCTCTTGAGTGCCACTTTATTCCCTTAATATGAGTAAGGGCGGTCTGTGGTGTCGAGAAGGAATTGAATGGGCAGAAAGTTTTCTTATCGCCATACCGGATAATAAATAAACCCAATAGATTTCAATAGGTAGGAACGCGGCAAAAGAGATAATCCCGATGAGCTTACGCAAATATGTGATTCGGTTTATTGAGTGCCACCCACTCCCCTGTAATTTGAAAGATGAAAGGTATAAATCCGAATGGACTCCAGCACTTCTATTATTGTGTTTCTAGGTAGGGATAAATCATGTTTGATATTTCAGGCAAGAAGATGCCAGGGAAATTGCCATTCAGGGCAAGCTATGCATCAAAAACCTTATTATTAACCTCTGCACTAACATTAATACCGGTTCTACCGGCTTTCGCGGCGACCACAGCGAAAGAAGCAACAGCGACAAAAGAAGATAAATTAGTGGTGGTTGCCAAAGCAGGTAGCGGGCAACAAGATGATGGCTTCGTCGCTAAAAATAGCTCAACCGGCACCAAGACCGACACCCCGCTGATCCGCACGCCACAATCTGTTTCCGTGATTACCAGCCAGCAAATGCAAGAGCAAGGTGCGACTTCCGTGGCACAAGCATTGCGTTATACCGCTGGTGTTGTGCCGGAATATCGGGGTGGTTCTAACATGAATGACGAAGTTATCATTCGAGGTTTCGGCTACGCACCGCGTTTCCTGGATGGTTTAAGTTATAACTCGCTGGGTGGCGCACGGCGCGGCGGCCAAATTGATCCGTGGCTGCTGGAGCGCGTTGAAGTGGTTCGTGGCCCAGCATCTGTGCTTTACGGCCAAGTCAACCCAGGTGGCCTGATCAATATGGTCAGCAAACGCCCGACAGCCGAAAGTATTCATAAAGTGCAAGTCGGGGCGGGAAATAAGAGTCTGGCAGAAGCCGCCTTTGATTTTGGCGGTGTGTTGGATGATGAGGGTAAAGTTCTCTATCGCCTGAATGGGATTGGCAGAACACAGGATGATGCGGTTAATACCTATAAGCAGGAGCGTTTTGCCATTGCCCCTGCATTGACTTTCATCCCGAATGAAGACACCACTTTTACCTTGCTGACCAGCTATCAGAAAGAACCCAAAGCTGGCTCACGTAACTTCTTACCGGCCATCGGCACGGTGTTTGGCACCCCCTACGGTAAAATACCTTACGATTTCAACGTCAGCGACCCGTCATTTGAGCAGTCTGAACGCGAGCAAACCTCTGTCGGTTATGCCCTCGAGCATTACATCAATGACACCTTTAAATTCCGCCAAAATCTGCGTTACAGCTACAACAAGCAAGATTACAAATATCTGGTCTTTATGGATTTACTGGCTGATAAGCGCACCATGACCCGCCGTCCGCAAATCGAACGGCAGAACACCGGTGAGTTTGCGGTCGACAACCAGTTACAAGCCGACTTCTGGACTGGACAGTTAAATCACACAGTGCTGACCGGGTTAGATTATAAACGCACCCGTATTGATAGCCTGTTCTATATGGGTAAAGTGCTGCCAGCCTACAATTTGGATTGGGTATCCCCCTCTTATGGCCTGAATATCAAGGACAGTGACCTGTCGCTCAATAGCAGTGATTTAACCAAACTCGATCAGGTCGGGGTTTATTTACAAGACCAAATTGAGCTGGATAAGTGGAATTTCTTGTTGTCCGGGCGCTATGACTGGTCGCAGTTAAAAATCATGAACCGTAAAAGTGTCACGCAAGATCAGCAAGACTCCCACGCCTTTACTGGACGGGCTGGCGTGTTGTATGCCTTTGATTCCGGTATCTCGCCCTATGTCAGCTACAGCACCTCATTTGAACCCAACACCGCTAAAGGCGCGCCGGGAACCGGGGCATTGGATCCAAAAACGGCACGTCAGGTTGAGCTAGGGTTGAAATATCAGCCTCCGGGCAGCAGCACCCTGCTGACCACCGCTTTGTATGATTTGCGGCAGAAGAATATCAGCGAATACGACTCAGCACTGGCCTACAGCGTGCCAATTGGTGAAATCCAATCGCAGGGGATAGAAACCCAGTTAAACAGTGAAATTAACGACAATATCAACCTGATCGCCGCTTATACCTACACGAAAGGCAAAGTACGTGAAACCAAGAACGCCGCTGAATTAGGCAAAATGCCATCACGGACACCCAATCATTCTGCCTCACTGTGGGGAATGTATAGCTTTGATAAAGGTGTGGTCGATGGCTTATCTACCGGCGTCGGCGTGCGGTATATCGGCACCAGTTGGGGCGATGGAAAAAACAGCTTTAAAGTCCCGGCGGTAACACTATATGACTGGATGATGCGCTATGAACTGGGGCAAGCACTGCCCGCCATGAAAGGCACCAGTTTGCAGGTTAACGTCAACAACGTGTTCAACAAAGAATATGTGGCCAGTTGCGCACAAATGGCCGCCTGCTTCTATGGCAGTGGCCGTATAGCGACCGCAACAGTCAGTTATTCCTGGTAAGTTTTCACTTTCAGCCGCGCCGGTAGCCCATACTGGCGCATTTTTTGTCTTGGCGGGATAGGAATTGCTTAAAGAAAAGTAAATTTTCGTCCTCTTGCTGCTGTTATTTTAGCAAAAAATCGAATAAATTCAGCCTAATAACATTTTAGAAACCTTTTATTTTATTCCGTGTAACCGGGCAAAACCATTCTAAAAACAGTGAGATAATCCTATACTCGCTAACAGCATTATTTCATCACACCACTGACTCAGGGTAAAAATGCCAGCATTTAAGGGAATATCACAGCTTATGCATCGGACGCGCGCTTGTAAAAAGCGGCTGTGCGGTATGCTGCTGGTGACCTGCTGGTTTTTCCTGAATACCCAACTGGCAATCGCGGGCCATCAGTGTGATATCGCCCCTGCCGACTCGCCGGTTTTTAGTCAGCATCAAGGGCATTTGCAAGCAGACCCGATGCAACAAATGTTGTCGGCGATGGAAATGTCCCACGGCCCGGCGCAAAACTCCCTGTGTGAAAAACATTGTATCCCCGATTCAGTTCAGTCTGACAGCGGGATGCTGGTGTTGGCAGCATTACCAACTCACACTGAGTTAGTGCTGGCGGATCTCCAACAAGCTCCCCGTGTTCATCGCCTCGACTGGCATATGCCGCCCATTGTCGGGCCCCCCACCGAAATCGTTTTCTGCCGATTTAGAGAATAGATCCAGACAGAGTTAACCACATTTTTCAGGCCGCTTTCACGCGGTGTGTTGTGCTAATTCTATTTTGGAGTTATTCCATGAGTTCCTTATTTAATGCTGTATCCACCACTATTAGTGCCTTATTTTTTGCTGTTATTCTTTTCTCTGCCCCCCTGTTTGCCGCTACTCCGTCGATGGCCGACAACATGCCGATGTCCCATAATCATGGGGCCATGATGGCTGAAAACACCGCCACAGACACCAATAGCTACCACTCTAGCGGGCAAATAAAAACCTGGAATGCCAATAGTGTTTCCATCGCCCACGATGCCATTCCGGCCCTAAACTGGCCGCCGATGACCATGACATTCGATCTGCCGAATAATCGGGTTGCCGCCCCCCTCCCGGTCGGCACGCAGGTCACATTCAGCTTCCGCCAGACTGGACAGGGCTATCAGCTCACCGCCATTTCAGCACAACAACCGTAAGGCGGGAGCCATCATGAATCACTTGAATCACCCTCAGCAGGGGCGGCCCACCGCTGCCTTGCGGATAGGATTGATCCGCCTGTTGCTCGCTGCGGCGTTTAGTTTACCCGCCATGGGCTATGCGGCAGACATCACTCTGGAGCAAGCGCTGGTTTCGGCGGAGCGCTATTCAGCCGAGCTATCGGCTAATCAGCATCAGGTTAATGCGCTAGAAAACATGGCCAGTTCTGCCACCCAACTGCCTGATCCCAAACTGAAATTCGGTATTGAAAACCTGCCGGTGGGGGGCAACAATGGCCGCCGCTTTACCCGCGAGGGCATGACCATGCAGCGGATCGGCATCATGCAGGATTATGTAAGCCACGATAAACGGCAAAGAAAGGCCGATACCCTCAGCGCCGAAGCCCGTAAAACCGCAGCGGGCAGCGAAACCATTCGTGCCCGGCTACAAAGGGAAACAGCCCAAGCCTGGCTGGATTTAGCACTCACCGAGCAAGCGGTGACGGATGCCAGGGTTTTAGTGCAAGAAAGCGAAAAACAGGTGGCGCTGCAACGGGCAGGTGTTGCCAGTGGTGGCGCGTTACCCAGCAGTGTGTTGGATGCGCGCCTGACCCTCTCCGCCATGCAAGACAGGTTAACCACCGCACAACGCGATGTGGCTTTGGCGCAAACCCAACTCACCCAATTAACCGGCATCGAGGTTCAGCACGTCAGTGGCACCTTGCCCAAGTTCTCCCGCTTGCCTGCGGATATCAACGTATTGCGCGATGCTATCAAGCAGCACCCGGAAATTCTGCTCGCCAGCCGCGAAGCGGAAGTCGCCAAAGCGCGTTCGGCACAATCTGCTATTGCAGCCATTCCCGATGTTGGCATTGAAGTTTATTACGCCAAACGCGCCGAAGAGTATGAGGATATGGCGGGGGTCATGGTCACTGTCGATTTGCCGCTGTTCCGCTCACAACGTCAGGATAAAGACTATGCCGCCGACGTCTCGCGCTCCATGGAAGCCAATGATCAACTGACATTATTAACCCGCGACCATCGGGCGCAACTCGACACCTTATTGGCACAATATCACGCCACCCAGCAGTTATGGCAGCGACAAACTGACGAGGTTTTACCGCTGCAAAAACAGCGGGTTAACTTGATGATGGCGCAATATCAATCCAATAAAAGTGATTTAAGCAGCGTGTTGGAGGCCCGCCGCGCCTTGCTCGACAGCCAGCTCAATGCCAGCAATGCCGCCAGAGAATTAGCCCGCACCTGGGCCGCCATCCGTTATCTGACCCCGCAGGAGAGCGCACGATGAAAAAGCTATTTAGCCTGACTTTAGTGGCCGTCGCCGTCATCAGCGGCCTCGGCGGTTATCTGCTCGGGAAACCGACAGCAGATTCTACGCCAGCCGCCAGCGCAAACTCTGACGTCACAGCAGAAAGCGGCCGCAAAGTGCTTTATTGGTATGACCCGATGTCCCCCGGACAACGCTTTGATAAACCGGGGAAATCGCCGTTTATGGATATGGAACTGGTGCCGCGCTATGCCGGTGAAACTGTGGAAGATGGCGGCGTGACAATCAGCGCCCGCCAACAGCAAAATCTGGGGGTACGCACCGCGGCGGCAGAAATGCGCACACTTAACTATCGCCTTACCGGCTACGGCACCGTGGCAACTGACGAACGCAGTGTGCAAGTCATTGCGGCGCGGGCAAATGGCATCATCGAGCAATTATATGTGCGCGCCAATCAGCAGCCGGTCACGAAAAATCAACCATTGGCACAGTTATGGGTGCCAGATTGGAGTGCCGCTCAGCAAGAGTATCTGGCTATTCGCCAATTGGGTGACAGCGCATTGACCGCCGCCGCCCGCCAGCGGTTACAACTGCAATTCATGCCGGAAGAGGTGATTCGCAGTGTCGAAAAAAGTGGTCAGCCGCAAACCCGAGTGACTCTGCGCTCCCCGGCCAATGGCTATGTTAATAAACTGGATATCCGCGCCGGTTCGCAAGTGACAGCGACCCAATCACTGTTCGAATTAGCCAGTCTCGATCAGGTGTGGATCTTGGTCGATTACCCACAATCGCAAGCCAGTTTAGTCACGATCGGTAGTGAAATTGCCGCTACCACCGCCAGTTGGCCGGGTGAAACCTTCCACGGCAAAGTCAGCGAGTTATTGCCCAATATGGATCTCGCGACCCGCACCTTAAAAGCACGCATCACCGTGGAAAACCCGCAACAAAAGCTCAAACCGGGGATGTACCTCAATGTGCAATCGGCACAAACTGCCGCGCTTGAGCCGGTGCTGGCTATTCCACAGGAAGCTTTATTGCTGACGGGCAGCCGCAACACCGTGTTGCTAGCGGAAGGAAATGGTCACTTTAAGCCGGTTGAAGTCAGTGCCGGGCAAACTCAGGACGGCTGGGTAGAAATCAAATCTGGGCTGAGTAATGGCCAGCAAGTGGTGACGTCCGGCCAATTCCTGATTGATTCAGAGGCTAGCTTGCAAAGTGCCCTGCCGCAGATGGCTGATACCCCAGAAACCGAAGCGCCCGCAGTGGAAAACACCGCGCAAGCACCGGCCGATATTTACTCAGTACAGGGGGAAGTCAACGCCATTAATGGCACCACAATCACCTTATCTCACGGCCCGATAGCCGCGTTGAAATGGGGCGCGATGACCATGGATTTCCTGCTGCCACCGGGCAAGTTATCACCGGATATCCACGTCGGCAGTGAAGTCAATTTCACCTTTACGCTGAATGAACAAGGCGCGCAGATCCGCCACATCCAGCCGGTAAAAGCTAATAACAGCACGGATATCCATGGGAGCCACTTATGATTGCCGCCATTATCCGTTGGTCGTTGCGTAACCGGCTGTTGGTGCTGCTAGGCGCGGTGATGATGGCGGCCTGGGGAGTTTGGTCACTGCAACAAACCCCGCTGGACGCACTACCGGATCTGTCGGACACACAAGTGATCATTCGCGTCAGTTACCCCGGCAAAGCCCCGCAAGTAGTAGAGGATCAAGTCACTTACCCGCTGACTACCACCATGTTGTCAGTGCCCGGCGCTAAAACTGTGCGCGGCTTTTCTATGTTTGGCGATGCTTACGTTTATGTATTATTTGATGACGGCACAGATCCCTACTGGGCGCGCTCAAGAGTGCTGGAGTATCTCAGCCAGGTGCAATCCACCCTGCCAGCCGAGGCCAAAGCGGCACTGGGGCCGGATGCCACCGGCGTCGGCTGGATTTATGAATATGCATTAATTGATAGAACCGGCAAACACAGTCTGGCCGATTTGCGTGCTTTACAGGATTGGACACTGAAGTTTGAACTGAAAACCGTGCCCAATGTTTCGGAAGTCGCCAGTGTCGGCGGCATGGTGCGCCAATATCAAGTGGTTCTCGACCCGGAAAGAATGCGGGCGCTGAATCTCTCTCATCAACAAATTGCCAGCGCCATTGCCGACAGTAATCAGGAGGGCGGCGGTTCAGTGCTGGAAATGGGGGCCGCCGAATATATGGTGCGCGCCAGCGGTTACCTGAAAACGCTGGATGATTTCAGGAATATCGTGATAACCGTCCGTGAGGGTATTCCGATTTTACTGTCCGATGTTGCCACCGTGCGCATTGGGCCAGAAATGCGGCGCGGTGTAGCTGAACTGAACGGCGAAGGCGAAGTCGCTGGCGGCATCATCGTGATGCGCTACGGCAAAAATGCGCTGGAAACCATCAATGGCGTGAAAGAGAAGCTCCAACAGATTCAGCGCAGTTTGCCCGCTGGAGTAGAAATTGTGCCGGTTTATGACCGCTCGCACCTGATTACTCAGGCCATCGACAGCTTGTCATTTAAGTTGCTGGAAGAGTTTCTAGTGGTCGCGGTTATCTGCTCGCTGTTTCTATTCCACTTCCGCTCGGCACTGGTGGCTATTATCACCCTGCCGCTGGGGATCCTCGGTGCATTTATTGTTATGCACTATCAAGGGGTTAATGCCAATATCATGTCATTGGGCGGCATCGCCATCGCCATTGGTGCCATGGTGGATGCGGCGATCGTCATGATCGAAAATATGCACAAAGTATTGGAACAATGGCGGCGGGATCACCCCGGCCAAACGCCGGTCAGTCAGGATTACTGGCGTATTTCAGAACAAGCGGCCATTGAAGTCGGCCCAGCGCTATTTTGCAGCTTATTGATTATCACTTTGTCATTTATTCCAGTATTTACCTTACAAGCGCAAGAGGGGCGGATGTTTTCCCCACTGGCCTTTACCAAAACCTATGCCATGGCGGTTTCTGCTGGCTTAGCCATCACTTTAGTGCCGGTATTAATGGGCTATTTTATTCGCGGGAAAATTCCTGACGAAAATGCCAACCCGATTAACCGCTGGCTAATTGCGCTTTATCACCCAGTGTTAACTGCCGTGCTGGCACGACCAAAAACCACATTGGCCATTGCGGGTATGCTATTGCTGGCAACGTTATATCCGCTAAGCCGCTTAGGCAGCGAGTTTATGCCCGCGTTGGATGAGGGCGATTTACTGTATATGCCTTCGACCCTGCCGGGGATTTCGGTGCGCGAAGCCAGCCATTTACTGCAACAAACGGATCGCCTGATCAAAACGGTGCCAGAAGTGGATACCGTCTTTGGTAAAGCTGGGCGTGCAGAAACAGCCACCGATCCCGCGCCACTTACCATGATCGAAACCACCATTCGCTTTAAACCCAAAGATCAATGGCGACCCGGCATGACCATGGACAAATTGATCGAGGAACTGGATGCCACTGTTAAGGTCCCCGGTATTGCTAATCTGTGGGTACCGCCGATCCGCAATCGGCTGGACATGCTGTCTACCGGGATCAAAAGCCCGGTGGGGATCAAAGTAAATGGCAAAAATGTGCAGCAAATTGAGCAAGTTGCACAGAAAATTGAGCAGGTAGTGCGCAAAGTGCCGGGCGTAACCTCGGCGTTGTCCGAACGGCTGGCCGGTGGCCGCTATGTGGATATCGATATCGACCGCAAGCGGGCAGCCCGCTATGGTGTTTCAGTCAAAGAACTGCAATCGCTGGTAGAAACCGTGATCGGCGGGCAAAACATTGGCGAAACTATTGAAGGCCGTGAACGCTATCCAATCAATCTGCGTTATCCACGGGAGATCCGCGATTCGCTGCAAAAATTGCGTGATTTACCGGTCGTCACTGCCAGCGGTGGGCAAGTGGCATTATCCGAACTGGCGGATATCAAAGTGACAGAAGGCCCGCCGATGCTGAAAAGTGAAAATGCGCGCTTATCCGACTGGGTTTATGTCGATTTACGTGGGCGAGATTTGAAATCAGCGGTCACGGATATGCAACAGGCCGTCGCTGAGCAAGTCAAACTGCCGGAGGGGGTCTCTCTCAGTTGGTCGGGGCAATTTGAATATCTGGAGCGGGCAACCGCGAAACTGAAAATTGTTCTGCCAGTCACTCTCATGATCATTTTCGTGCTGCTGTATGTCACTTTCAGTAGTGTCCGGGATGCTGCTTTGATAATGGCGACACTGCCTTTCGCGTTGATAGGTGGGGTCTGGTTGCTTTATGGATTGGGCTATAACTTTTCCGTTGCCGCCGCCGTGGGCTTTATCGCGCTGGCGGGAGTGGCTGCCGAGTTCGGTGTGATCATGGTGTTGTATCTGAATCAGGCGGTGAAAAAACATCAGCGACCCGGTATTGCCATGACGGCCAGTGAGATGAGTGCGGCCATTCACGAAGGTGCAGTATTGCGAGTACGGCCAAAGGCGATGACGGTTGCGACCATTATGGCCGGTTTGCTGCCCATTATGTGGGGAGGTGGCACCGGTTCGGAAGTTATGCAGCGAATTGCCGCCCCGATGATCGGTGGGATGGTGAGTGCACCATTACTTTCGATGCTAGTTATTCCGGCGGTGTATATGCTGCTACATAAAAAAGAGAGCAAACAGCAGTAAACCTTAACAAGTATCATCATCGCCCTCAGTTCTGTCTTGCGGGACTGAGGGTTTTCTTATTGATACCTCATAACTTCTCAGAGCGCCCAGTACACCGGAAGGTCAAATTAATCCGATATGCCCCTGCACTGGGAGAAAACCCAGCTTTAACTGGCAATACACCGTGATAATTCAAACGAGATGGCCCGCCCCACACCACCACATCACCTTCGCTCAATAAGACTTTCTGGCATTTAGCCTCACGGGATGCCCCACCAAATTGGAATACGGCAGGTAGCCCCAACGATACTGAGACAATCGGCTGGCGTAAATCCAGCTCATCTTTATCTTGATGCAAAGATAACTTGGCTCCTACCTCATAGCGGTTAATCAAACAGGCATTGGGTTGAAAATGCAGGAAACCGGCTTGCCGCGCAGCAGAAATCGCCAGTGCCATAAAACTTTCGGGCATCGCGGGCCAGCGCATTTCTGTTAACGGATCAATCGGGCTGTAGCGATAACCTCTCGCATCACTGACCCACCCCACTGAACCGCAATTACTCATAGCAACCGACATCCGGTAACCACCTGGGGTAATCAAATGCCGCAAGGGGGCGACGGTGGTAATGGCGGTTACTTCGGCTAACAATGACGGGGCCTGTTCTGATACAAAATGATGCAAAACCAGAGCGCCTGGGGCTAATTCTTCAACCCAAGGCTCATTGGGTAATTGAGAAAACAGATCCATGGTCATAAGGGCCTCACTTTACCTCAGGCGGTGACATAACTAAGAGTAATATAGTTTACTCTAACTCCAACTCAACTTATCACTGCTTCATTTTTTATCGACTCCCTCTCCCTGGATGGCGGAAAAATATTATATTTAATATATTAAAATTAAAAAACATGAATATAATCAAAAAAACAGAAGAATAGTATAATCATATGACAAAGATTAAATAATAAACAAATAAGAAATGATGATAAGTAATAATAGCAAATCACATATTCAGGCTAAATACCTGCTTGTTAAGCTCAATTGCATCGTGCAAGAATACGCCGCGTAGCTATTTAAAGAAATTTGAGGATTAAAATAAACACAGGAAAACAGCGGATTTATAACTCTGACAATAGCTATTACATGGCGTAACTACACTTTCAATGCACACAACATCAAAGAGAAATACTCACTTAGCGTAAGTCTGAGTTACCCAAGACCTTAAAACACTCAAAAAATAAATATACATCTTACACAGGATAGGTAGCCGCCAATATGGAGATAAATGAGATTGTGTTTAAATTAGAAGGAACAGTGCTATTTTCTCCCACACAACGCTGTTTAAATGGCCCTGGTGGTTCAGTGGTAATGTTAACTGAAAATAATCTGAGATTCTTGCAACTGTTGCTTAACGGCGTCACTGAAAAAGAAAAGATTATTAATCAAGTATGGAAAGAACAGCGCGGGGCTGTTAGTGAAAGCAGTTATTATGGGCAACTTTATATGTTGCGTAAGGCATTTCTTCAGGTAGGGCTGAAGGAATCTCTTATTCATACTATTCCCCGAAAAGGCGTCCGTTATACTGGCTCGGTAAGCCAAGTGACCGTTAGCAACGATTCTGATGAACAGCAAAATAATGACGATATTCAGCAGATAACAACGCTCCCTGAACTACCCCAAATAACTACATCTTCTCTACCAGCAGAGAGTGTCACGCCACGAGTTCCGCTAGCAAACAACAAACAAAGCTTTTTGCAAAGTAACGGCTGGAAAAAGTTGATATCTTTACTCGCTTTTTTCTCTTTCTGTTGGCTCTCATTTCTCTCAGTATTAATCATTATTATCTTATTCAATGGGGATACACCAAATCCTTAATCCTCACACTAAAACCAATATGATTTAAAAAGGTAAAATAATGGTAACAAAAAGGATTCCCCCTCCAGAAAGGTATTTAATAGCTACCACTACGAACGAGGCGAATATAAAAAATATCAATTCGAGTAGTAGCGAGATACCTGCTCTGTTCTTAATTTAAAATCGGGAATAATCCCAACACTTTTAACAAGGAAAATAAATAATGATGAACTTAATCACTAAAGGCTACGTCGCTGCACAAGTTAATGCACAAGAATTTATGAAAGATAAACGTGGCACAGTCATTGAATACGTTATGATCATTGCAGTTGCAGCTTTATTACTGTCCTTAGTGAAAACTGATTTGAAGACTATAGTAGAAACAGCGATGACAGATATAAAAGCACTCGTTAAATAAATATAAATTTACCTCATAAGCACGGTAGCCTGATACTATCGTGCTTACTCATATATCAGGGTAGTATATTGGATATCCTTAACGTATTATTAAATACATTTTTAATATTGCAACTACTGTTCGTCTGCTATAGCGATATCCGTCATCGAACTATTAGCAATAATTTTATTATCACTATCGCTATCAATACAGTGGTCTTAGGTTTGGCTACTCATCAAGCGGTTAATATTATTATTCCCCTCAGTGCATTACTAATTGGCTATATCATATTTTATTTCGATCTTATTGGTGGAGGTGATGTCAAGCTAATCACTGTGTTGTTATTTGCACTAACCACAACGCAGTCGCTGAACTTCATTCTCTACACTGCAATTATGGGCGGCGTAGTGATGATAATAGGTATGTTCGTCAATAGGGAGGATATTAAACAGCGCGGAGTTCCTTATGCTGTGGCTATTTCTGCTGGATTTTTATTGTCGTTTGTCATCTAAAATAGCAAACAGATATTTAAACAAAAAAAGGATATTATAATGAATCGTAAGTTTATTTTATTACTTTCGCTTTTAATTGTCGTAGTTGGCATTATAGGCATTCTGATTAATATCGATAATGATGAAAAAAAACCTTATAACTCATCCGAATTGGACAGTGAAAAAGAAGTCAATATAGCATTGGCACAATCAACCCATGACCTCCCCTCAGGAACAATATTAAGAAGACAAGATTACGCCATAAAAAAACTCTCGGTTAAGGAATCAAGTGAATTAGTTGAAAGTAATATATCGAACAGTACCGACATTAACAGCTACTTATTGAAAGAAAATGTTCTCTCTGGATCTTACCTCACTAAAAACATGCTAATTTCACCTAACAGTGATGAGTTTAATCATCTTATTTTAAAAAAAGGTAATGTTATCTATAAATTTAATTTAAAAAAACAAGATGAGTATTTGCTAGATTCATTAAATATTGGGGATTGGCTTTCATTTCAATTGAGAACCCTTGAGACAGATAAGAGAAAGGGCATGGATAATGGAACCACTATTAATAAAAAAGGTATGAACGATAGACAAAGACAAAGTTACTCACTCAGTAAACTCATCCAAAAAATGGAAATAGTAAGAATAAAAAAGTACTCAGAAAGCGAATTATCAGAAATAAACGGTAAGAATCAAAAGACTGAAGAGACGTTATCTGGTTATATAGAGGTCATTATCAACATGCAGGATCTTGATTTAATCTATCTGGCAGAAGCATCCGGTGACATTATTTTGACACCAAGCATTGACGATGAAAAACATAAATCAAAATACTTACATGATATATTGCCAGAGTTGCGTACAATAAGAGAGTTAAGAGGATGAAAGTAGCCAGAACAAAGTATTTAAACCAGAATATACTGTTTTTTCTATTCATTATTATTTCATGTCAAATAGCAGTAAATAGAGCGAATGCCAAACCAGTTTATTTATCTACTGGGGAATCCTACATTATTAAAACACAAGAGGAAATAGATACTGTTTTTGTTTCTGCTGCAGCTATCGCTGACTATGAGTTAGTGGGTAAAAATAGTATTATTGTTTATGCCAAACAGGAAGGGACGGCAGAGTTTATTCTATTCAATCAGAATAATCAGCCTATTAAAAAATCAGCCGTGTTAGTGAATAATACCATTACCGCCGCGAATAAAAGAATACAAATTGAATATCCTGAAAGTGACATTGAAATTAACAAGATAGGCACCAGCTATATCCTGACAGGAATGGCGGAGTCAGAAGAGGCAAAAGATACTATTGTCAGTATCATTGGTGAAGCCATCGGCAGTAAAAAAACAATAGATACTGATAGCCAATATCTTAATACCCCAGAGTATTATGGGATCATCAATAAAATAAAGCTTATGGGTACTAACCAAGTTAATGTGAAATTGACTATTGCAGAAGTCACCAAAGACTTTAGTGAAAACATTGGAGTAGATTGGAGTACTATAGGGGATTTTTCAGGTTCATTTCAATTAGTTAAACTGAACAGTTTAAATAATTTCAGCGCAAGAGGTATTAGCGCATTAGTCCATGCCATTAATGATGACTCCATAGCCCGTGTTTTAGCCGAACCTAATCTATCAGTATTATCAGGAGAAAGTGCCTCATTTTTAGTAGGTGGTGAGATCCCTATGGTTAATACCACGCAAAATAGCACTGTGATTACTTATAAAGAATTTGGCATAAAACTCAATATCGGAGCCAAAGTTAATGAGAAAAAACGCATCCGCATCATGCTGGATGAAGAAGTAAGTAGTATCGATAAAGTGTTTAATATCGATGGAGGAAATGCTTACCCTTCATTCAGGACTCGTAAGGCTGCAACCACCCTGGAACTAGGTGATGGCGAAAGTTTTATTCTAGGGGGTCTGATCAGCAACTCAGAGCGGGAATCGCTGAAAAAAATCCCATTTATAGGTGATATCCCTATTTTAGGCGCATTCTTCCGCAATGCTGAGACTCGGAAAAACCAAACTGAATTGGTCGTTGTGGCTACCGTGAATTTGGTGCGCCCCGTGTCAGAGAGAGAAGTAGAGCTCCCCAATTTCATGCATACCTCAACACTTGAGCGTTTTTTTAACTTTACTCATATCATGGAAGTAAAAAGAGAAAAAATGGCTAAAGAGTTTATACGCAAAGGAGGATTTATAAAATGAAGTTATTAATAATAAGCGGTCTTTTATTATTTTCAAATTATATTTATGCAGGAAGAACAATTGCCCCTCTGGATAATGATCGTGCATCAGTATTAGTAGTAAAAAATAAACCCATTATAAAAAATGCTAACAGATGCAAAGATAATAGATTTAAAATTCAATATAAATCATGCGACTATAATATTAATGATTACCGCACGGATAAAAATAAAAAAATGGGCTGCGCATCAGATATCAATAGAAAAAACTCCAGAGATAATGGTGACATATGCAATTAATCCTCAACAAAGAATTAATCAATAGAAAAGATAATAAAATAAAAAGTAATATTGTGATTGTATCCACTAGAAAATGGGTGATAGAGAAAGTATCTGAAAAAATACGACTGGCCGACATCAACGATATTAAAGAAATTGATAAAGATATTTTTAATTTATCGACAATTAATACTCCTGAAAAAACTGTCGGTTTTATTATTGATATAGGTAATAATGAGGACGTTGAAAAAACATTAAGTTTGATAAAAAGTAATACACCACGAGACTGTTGGTGCGTATTAGTCGGTGATATTGATTCAATTAGTGTCGCACAGAAATTTACTGAACGAGGAATTTTATACTTAAACGTACAATCACAGTCAATTGAACTAACACAACACTTACTCAAAGGCATTCCAATTGAAATGGAAAGAAAAGCTTTTTTTATCAGCATATTAGGATGTAAGGGTGGAATAGGTACCACACTCCTTAGTTATCATTTTTCTTGTGAAATAACTCAAATAAAAAAATCCCCCACTTTGTTATTACAAGGTAATCAAGGGTCTCAAGATCTTGATCTTGTTACAGAGAAAAAGATGACATCAGAGATAAATGAATATCATAAAAACATTGATATTATGCTATGCAAAGGAAACGAGTTAAGTGATATTGATATTAAAATTGGTAGAAAGCATAATTATATTGTGTTTGACCAATCTATCCATAATTCACCAAAGGAAAAACTAACGGGTTACATAGAACACTCTGATTGTATTATTATATTACTCGACAATAGTATGACATCTGTTCGTGTGGCTAAAGATTTCATTGATATTTATGATCGTTTCAAACGAGATAATAGACAAACCACTCGATTAATAGTTTGTTTAAATGAAAGCAGGCCTATAGCAAAAAATATGTTAAATACATCTGACATACAATCTTTATTAGGTCGTAAGATTGACACACAAATACCATATATATCGAAAACAAAAGAGTCATTAGTTGACAAAAATTATTTTGGCAGAAGCAAAGTAAAGATAATTGATTTAGCCAAGAATACATTAGGTATAAATATTCATTTATCAAAAAATGGTAAATCATGGATAAATAAGATAGCAGCATCACTAAAATAAAAAGGGAAAATAAACAGTGAAAGTATCATTGAATACGCAAGAATTAATTAGAGAGAAACTACTAGCCAATATTGATATAGATAAGGTTGAATATCTTGTTGACGATTATAGCAAACTTAGTGAATTACTTTCACAAACACTTGATGATTTATTTAATGATAATGACTATAAGTTAACAACTCAAGATCAGAAAAAAATAATTTCTATAATTGCGGATGAAATTACTGGATTTGGCCCATTAAGAGAACTTATGGAGGATGACTCTATTAGTGATATTATGGTTAATGGCCCCGAAAAAATATTTATTGAACGCTATGGGCTGATCACCTTAACCTCTCGCCGTTTTATTAATAATGCTCAACTGACGGATATTGCCAAACGTTTAATGCAGAGGGCCAATCGGCGTATTGATGAAAGCCGCCCCCTGGCCGATGCACGTTTAATTGATGGTAGTCGCATCAATGTAGCAATAAGCCCTATTACATTGGACGGGACAGTACTTTCGATCCGAAAATTCAGTAGTAACAAACGAAAATTAGAAGACTTGGTCGATATGGGCGCTATGAGCAGTGATATGGCTAATTTTCTGATTATTGCTGCCAGTTGTCGGGTTAATATTATTATCTCTGGAGGAACTGGTTCAGGTAAAACAACATTACTCAATGCACTATCAAAGTATATATCTGAAAATGAAAGGGTGATTACTTTAGAAGATGCAGCAGAACTGAATCTTGAACAACCGCATGTGGTACGGATGGAGACACGACTAGCGGGGTTGGAAAATACCGGACAGATCACAATGCGAGACTTAGTGATTAACTCACTGCGTATGCGCCCTGATCGGATTATTATCGGGGAGTGTCGAGGTGAAGAAACTTTTGAAATGCTTCAGGCAATGAACACCGGTCATAATGGTTCCATGTCAACGCTGCATGCTAATTCCCCCCGAGATGCTGTTGCACGGCTCGAAAGTATGATTATGATGGGCCCGGTTAATATGCCTATATTTACCATTCGTCGTAATATCGCTTCAGCGATCAACCTTATTGTTCAAGTTTCGCGGATGAATGATGGCTCACGAAAATTATGTCACATCAGTGAGATCATGGGAATGGAGGGCGATAATGTTGTATTACAAGATATTTTTTCATTTAAACCCGCTAAAGAACGTGGACAAGAAGGCAAAATTCAAGGGGATTTCGTTAATCATGGCTTACTGAGTCGCTCTTCTGTAAGAATAAATGCCGATATCTATAACTTATCAAATGAATTAAATGGTATTTTTTCTTTGGTGGATAAATGATTTACTACATAATAATATTATCATCAGGTCTACTATTGTTAATATTAAATAACATAAAATGGTTAAAAATAAAAAGATCTGTTATAAAAGAGAAAAGAACAAAGAAAATAAAATCCGACAATGGATATTTTTTTATTGCATTTTCTAAGAGAATACTTAAAGAATGGCTTACTTATTTATCTACAATTCTTAAAGAGAGAAATACATTACACATATTAATCCCGGTAATATACTCAATAGGCATTTATGCAGTTAATTACTTTTGGCTTAATTTCAACACTCTTATTATTTTATTTTTTATAATGATAAGTGTTATATACTTTCAATTGAGGTTGTCAAGAAAAAGACATCACACTCTTTTTAAAAAAGATTTTCCTGAAGCTCTGTTGATGATTAACATGGCAGCGAGTAGCGGTGCCAGTATTAATCAAGTATTAGAACGCTGTGGCCAAGAAATTAGTGGTCCATTAGGGAATGAGTTTAGCCTTATTTGCCGTCGACTGAATGTTGGGGAGTCTCCTGAGGCTGTTTTTTATGATTCTTATCAAAGATTTAAACATCCAGAGTTCTATTTTCTTATTACTATAACTTTACTTAATCTACAGCAAGGTGGGCAGTTAAGAGAGCTAACCAGCCGTTTATCTGAAGTAATTAATAAAAATAAAACTACCGAGCAAAAAAAAGCAGTAATGACTGCACAAGTACGAATGTCAGTAAATATTATATCCATAATGCCTATTGCATTTTCTTTTTTACTTTATTTTCTTGATCCTACTACTATAGAATCCATGTGGGATCACCCTATCGGTAGAATGATATATTACTACATTATCACCAGTGAGATTGTTGGAATTGTTTTAATAAGAAAAATGCTAGGTAAATCGACATGAAAATATTATTGTTTATTATTATACTTGTATTTGGCTGCATCGTTTTCTTTAAAAATAAAAATAAAAATAACAGATTGTCAACTTATAATGCAATAAATAATCAGGAAAGGGTAAATAGTAAAACAAAAAATACCGAAAAAGAAAACTCAAAAGAAAATTATATTTATAATACTATAAGACTACCTTTTTTTTTATATAACATTGCCTATTTTAAGTTGATGATTATAATAATATCTCTGGTAGTAACAGTAGTTTTAACAGCACTAAATTTATTCTCAATCAATCTGAAAAATATTCTTATAGTGGGGGTTATTATGCTTATCATGATGTTATACCTCCCTAAATATATAGTGAAAAATATTATAACTAGCAGAAATAAATCTTTACTAAAGTCGCTTCCATTCTTTATTGATATAACTGCTGCCTGTGTTCAATCCGGGATGACAATTGACAGTTCTCTGAGTTATACAGCAAAAAAATTTGAACTAATTAATGCAGACTTAAGTTTAATTATGCTAAAAGTAACCCGGAGGGCAGAAATTAATGGTTTAGAAAGTGCTATTAAAGAATTCCATCAGTCTTCTACTGAGCTAGAAATAAGAATGTTTTGTAGTGCACTACAATATAGTATCAGTTTTGGGGCCACTGTTTACGAACAACTGATTAAGTTATCTCAAGATATGAGGGAAATGCAGTTATTGGTCACTGAAGAAAAAATAAGTAAATTAACAGCGAAACTGACCATTCCATTATTCTTATTTATTCTTATTCCATTTATTATATTAGTTATATCACCAAGCGTTTTGGAGCTACTTGCATATGAATAAAGAACTTAACACCATAATGATTTTTTTAATTTTTACTTTTATTTTAAGTGGTTGTTCTAATAATAATGTTAGTAATAAAGAATTTTATTATCGTGAAAGTATTTTACTTAAAGCCAATAACCATGCTGGTTTAATTACTTTATATCGCAATAAATTAAAAGTAAAAGAAGATGAATCAATTCGACTAAAACTGGCAAATGCTTACTACCTTACTGGTGATAGTAAGTCCTCTTTATATTACTTGCAACCAATATCCCATAAGGAAAACGCATCAATTTACATGCTACAAGCCAAGAACCTGATCAATAACAATAATAATGACGGGGCTAAAATTGTGGTGAGTAAGTTATTAGCGATTTCACCTAATAATGCAGAAGCCCATAATCTAAATGGCATTATTTTAGCTAATGAGGGTGAAATACATAAATCTGAAATTGCCATTGAAAAATCACGCGCTTTGTTTATTTCTGATGAAATAGCAATGAATAATCTCGCTGTAGTCGCAATGCTTGATGACCGTTACACCGATGCCGTTAGAATATTACTACCAGACTATTTGGCAGGAAAAAGAGGCCGTTTAATGTTACATAATCTGGTATTCTCACTAGTTCAGTTAGGTGATATCCAATATGCTAAAAAAATAATCGTAGCCGAAAAAATGTCTGACAATCCAGACCAGTTAGTATTAGCCCTGAGCCAAGTTGCCAGCCTGCGTCCAGAGAGTTTGACTCGAGAAATAAAATAATGAGTGAAAATATTATGACTTTTTTTCGCTCAAATAGAGGCTCCATTTCGATTGAATTTTCAATATTATTTGTGTTGTTTTTATTTATATTGCTATCAAGTGCTGAGATGGCACGTCTATTTTATATTTCCTCTAACCTAGATTTGGCTGTCTCAGAAGCAACAAAGGCCGCTAAAAACAAAAGCAAGGATGATAGAACAACTTACAATACGATTGTACGACAAAAACTCATCACTCAAACAGGTGTTTTTGGGGCATTTATAACAAATGAAAATATAATTACTCAAGTTGTCTTCAGTAATAGCATTGATGACATCATAAATGATAGCCTTTTCGATAGTATTGGTAATGATATAGGAAATAATCTTAATGAGATTATTTCCGGCGGCAGACATAATGATGATTCACTGCCACTGGCTAAATACACTGTCATCTATTCATATCAACCTATTTTTTTCCCTATCCCCTCTGTTTTTGCCAATACTCTATTAAGACGTGAGGTGATTTTTGTTCAAGAAAATTAATCAAAATGAATTTATTATCAACAATAAAGGGGCTGTAATTCTTGAGCTGGTTTTTATTATTTCAATTATTGCACTATTTATAAAGTTATTATTATCTATGGCTGCATATCAATCTACCGTGGGTAAATTAGATCGTATTTCATATTCTATTGCTGGAATCGTCCGGGAGCGGGCAAGATTATACGACAATGATAATGTATTGACACAGGCACAGGTTGAAAAATTAAAACAGCTAACGGAACAAATGCTATTAAATTCAGGTGCGCATTATAATAATATTGCGATAAAAATAGAAACCTTACATTTTAATGATACTGACTCACCAGACCTAATAGATAAAATTATAGACGAGAGAAATAGTTTGTCACTTAGCGCTGGAACGGTTGCTTGTAACCCCACCCAACCATTGCATGAAATGGATAGCTTATCACCCTATGGGAATACTGGCCGATGGATACCTCTTTATCAGGTGACCTTATGTCTACCGACTATACCTTGGTATAGCACTCTATTTAGCCCCGAAACACCGGCTCCTGCGATCAAATCATCGGCGATTACTATCGGGCGATAACGCGTAATTTATATGATAAAGGCTATTTATTTTGACTAATACAGATATCATTCGTAAGTTTAATCGCCTCACCCAGTTTAAGAAAAATGAACATGGCGCTATCCTAGTGTCTTTCATTATTATATTCCCTTTTTTTATTGCACTTACTTTTATAATTCTTGAAGTTTCAATTTTTTTACAAAAAAAAGCCAAACTATCAGATGCTATTGAGCAAGCCACATTAGCACTAACCGTAGAAAATGATGGAATACCCAATGCGGCTCAACAAACAAAAAACAGGGAATTGGTTTTATCTTATGCTAATGCCTATTTACCCTCTGAGGGGTTTTCAGACCCGATAATTAATATAGATGATAATACCAACTATCTTGGATACAATGCCGCTGTTACTATGACTTATCCTGTCGAATTTTTAGGCCGGAGTCCTCTTACCAACTCCATTAGTAATATACAAACCACAGATAATGGTGAGGCCATAAAAAATAAAACCATAGAAGTCAGTGAGCCGACTGATGTAGTTTTTGTCGCTGACTATTCAGGTTCAATGTTGCTAAGTTTTTCTGATGACGTGAGCATAAAAAATGGCGAACGAATAAATGCCTTAAGATCGGCATTTAGAATATTACATAATACTATTAAAAATAATAGTAATGTTAATACTATAGGTTTTATCCCTTTCGGATCGGGAACAAAAAGAAAAGTTTCAGAAAATGGAGAAAACAAAGAATATTGCCATTTACCTTTTTCACCAAAGATATATAAGCCTAACGGTGATTATCTGTCGGAAAATGCAGAGGCCACAAAGAACGCTTGGACTTTTTTGGATGTAATCGGCGATCATATTGACTATAAAAAGACAATTATGTCAATTACTGAAAATGTACAACCCATTGATATCCCTATGCGTGATATCAAACACAAAGAGATTTGCCTAAGTGGTACAAACTCATACTCACTAGAGAGAGAACAATTTGATTATAGTATAGAAAATATAATAGAAATGGCTCCATTAGGGGGGACGCTAATAAGCTCAGGGATACTCTCGGCTAATAACATATTTAAGGAGACAGCTGATAATGGCCATAAAAAACTAATGATCATTCTTTCAGATGGTATGGATAGCTATAACTCGACAATGTTACCAAATAAAGGATTTTTTATCAGCAAAACACTTATAGATGAAGGAATGTGTGAGATGATTATAAAGAATGGTATTCAAATGGCATTTATTGCCATTGCATATTCACCGGAAAATAATGTAAATGCACCTGAATATATTAACTGGAAACAATGCGTTGGTGAAGATAATTACTACGAAGCTCATAATGCTCATGAGCTGGAACTTGAACTACAACAAGCCGTTAGCGTGTCAGCAACAAGTGAGGTCGGACGTAATACTCCCAAACAATAATCTCCAATCACCAATATCAGGCGCGGTAATAACTACCGCGCCTATTATTGATTATTTTGCGCCACCAGCTTCCATGCCGACTAAACCTACCTTGAGATAACCTGACTTACGCAATGCGTCCATCACACTCATCAGAGTCTCATAATCCACCACTTTATCCGCTTGGAAAAATATGGTGGTTTCTTTGTTCGATTGAGTCACTTTATCCAGCGCAGCCGCCAGTGTATCGCGATCAACCTGCTGATCGCCGACATACAGCTGATTATCAGCTTTCACTGTCAGAAAAACCGGTTTCTCTGGCCGCGGCTGTGGCACCGCTGAAGATGCCGGTAAGTCTACTTTAATATCAACCGTCGCCAAGGGTGCCGCCACCATAAAGATAATCAGCAACACCAGCATGACGTCGATGAAAGGTGTCACGTTAATTTCGTGCAATTCACCACTTTCATCGAGGTTATCGTTCATCCGCATGGCCATAAATCACCCCGCACGCAATTGGTGAGGCTGCTTAGGTGACTTTGCTTCAGCGCTGTTGCTCAAATCAAGATCACGGCTCAGCAATAATAATACCTGTGCAGCAACATCCCCTACCTGAGCGCGATAAGAACCAATAAGGCGAGCAAAGATATTATAGATAACCACTGCAGGAATTGCGGCAACTAAGCCAAGTGCTGTTGCCAGCAAGGCTTCTGCAATACCCGGAGCAACAACAGCCAGGTTGGTCGTCTGTGAGTGAGCAATACCAATAAAGCTGTTCATGATGCCCCAAACCGTACCAAACAACCCGACAAACGGAGAAATAGCACCGATTGTCGCCAGGAAGCCATTACCTTTGCCCATTTGGCGACCAATGGCAGCCACGCGGCGCTCCAGACGAAAAGCAGTACGCTCTTTAATGCCATTGTTATCATCTGATTCTGCCGATAGCAGGCGCTCATTCTGCGCCTCACGCAGCAATAGTCCGCTGATGCTCTCTGGAGAGAAAACCTCTGCTCGCTCAGACGCGGTATCAAGATCAGCGACCGCGCCGATAACTTCGTGTTCTTGCCGTAAACGGCGACGTGCGCGGAATAATTCAGTCCCTTTGGAGAATAAAATAGTCCAGGTCACAATTGAGGCCAATACCAAGCCAATCATTACACCTTTAACCACCACATCAGCATGTTGATACATACCCCAAACTGAGAGGTCCATCGCCAGCCCTTGCGGGGCAGGTTGAATCACCGGTGCTGGCATTGTGGGTGCAACAGCTTCTGCATTAGCAGGGGCTGCTACAGATGTAATTTCCGGTGCAGGTAACGGCGTTGATGTTGCTGTCGTCGTTGGTGTCACAACTGATGCAGCGACTGCGCTACTGTTGCCTGGCGCGGCGAATGCATGACCGGTTAAACCTACCACCAGCAATAATGCCATCGCGCCGTTCATCATTCGGCCTTGCACCAATGATTTATCTTTAATCTTTTTGCCAGCTGTTTTCACGCTGCGCCTCCACCCAATATGCATATCAATTTAAGGACGAAATCAGCTGCCGATCATATCAAACAAATTGGGGATTGATAGTAATTATCATTAGTATTTGCGCCTATTTTTTGAGAAAAAATAAGAATTCCCCTGATATCAGGGACTACGCGGCGTGATCGACGGATCAGCGTTCTGAGCTGTACAGATTGGGTGACACTCTTTGTAAAAATAAAAAAGGATTAATTGCAGAGAGTGCTTTTACATAAAATAGGGCCTCCCCTAACGAGCTCCCCTTAATAAATTTCCTATTTCGTCACTTACACAGCATTTTTCCATGACAAATCTGTGGAAAACAGCGAGTCACCCTCTTTAGTTTTTTTCATGGTGAAAGCTGCCCTCTCATCACAATCATCATGCTAACGTAAGGAATAAATACATCCCAATAATGAATGCTGACCATGGAATAATGGGCATGCTGATAAGAAGGCGGCAAAGCGATTATGTCTGTAAATAAACCCACGACAGAAAAATTGGAAACAATCTTAGTTAGCGCTGGCAGAAGTCAGAAATTCACCCAAGGTTCGGTCAATACAGTCATTCAGCGCGCATCTTCTCTGGTTTTTGAATCAGTGAAAGCCAAAAAGCACGCCACCATTAATCGCGGGAATGGTGCGCTATTTTATGGCCGCAGAGGCACGCTAACCCATTTCTCCTTGCAAGAAGCCATGACAGAACTGGAAGGTGGCGCGGGTTGTGTGCTTTATCCTTGCGGTGCCGCCGCTATCAGCAATGCTATTTTGTCATTTGTTTCCACCGGCGATCATGTGTTGATGACTGGATCGGCCTATGAACCGGCACAAAGTTTTTGCGATAAAATCTTATCGCGCATGAATATCACCACCACTTATTTTGATCCTATGATAGGGACCGAAATAGCCTCGTTGATCACACCGCAAACTAAAGTAGTTTTTCTTGAGTCACCCGGCTCTATCACGATGGAAGTGCAAGATATTCCCGCCATTGTCAAATCCATCCGCGCTGTTTCTCCAGAGATAATCATCATCATGGATAATACGTGGGCGGCTGGCGTACTGTTTAAAGCACTGGATTTTGATATCGATATTTCCATCCAATCAGGTACTAAATATATTATTGGCCATTCCGATGCCATGCTGGGGATTGCTGTCGCCAACTCCCGTTGTTGGGAGCAACTGCGCGAAGACTCTTATCTGATGGGGCAAATGGTGGATGCCGATACCGCCTATCTTGCCAGCCGGGGTTTACGCACCCTGAGTGTGCGTTTAAAGCAGCATGAAAAAAACAGTATCGAAATCGCAAACTGGCTGACTCAACGTCCGGAAGTGGCTGTGGTCTATCACCCTGCACTGCCCGGCTGCAAAGGCCATGAATTCTACAAACGAGATTTCACCGGCTGTAATGGTTTGTTCTCTTTTGAGTTAAAAGAAGAGTTAACGCAACAGCAGTTAGAAGCCTATCTCGACCACTTTACTCATTTCAGCATGGCTTTCTCGTGGGGCGGATTTGAGTCCTTGATTCTGGGCTATCAACCTAAGGATATCAGGGCTATCCGTAAGTATGAGGGCGAGGGAATCAAAGGCACCTTATTCCGTTTACACATTGGCCTGGAAAATGTACAAGATTTGCAGGACGATTTAATGGCTGGGTTTGAACGCATTAAAGCTTCACAGTAGTACTTCTGAGCGATAAGGTTTGTTCATGCGCGGTGATAATCTCCGCGCATTAATCCTCTCTTACACAATATAGTGTCAACGGCGTGTGTGTATATCCTTAAAAATTCTGTTATTGAGGATAAGATCAATGTGGATTAGCGCCATTACCGATACACTAGGTAAAACCTTACAACAATATCCTCACACGATAGGCAAACAGGAACAGAAATGGATGTATTACGCGAAATCCTTCATGCCCTATGGCAGCAGGATTTTAGTAAACTTGCCGACCCGAATGTGATTTGGGTTATTTACGGCATACTTTTTACCACCCTCTTTTTAGAAAATGGTTTACTACCCGCCTCTTTCCTCCCCGGTGATAGCTTGTTGCTATTGGCGGGTGCACTTATTGCCAAAGGTGTCATGGCATTCTTGCCCACCATGATCATCCTGACCGCTGCGGCCAGCTTAGGTTGTTGGCTGAGTTACCTACAAGGGTTGTGGTTGGGAGATACCAAAGTGGTAAAAAGGTGGTTGTTGCAGCTGCCCACTCATTATCGACAACGCGCCCATAATCTGTTTGTTCGCCACGGTCTGGCTGCCCTGATTATTGGCCGTTTTCTGGCTTTTGTCCGGACTTTATTACCCACCTTGGCGGGTATTTCAGGTTTAAATAGCACGCGTTTTCAGTTCTTTAACTGGCTCAGTGGGCTATTATGGGTTGGGAGTGTCGTGGGGTTGGGCTTTGCACTTAGCCATATTCCCCTGGTTAAGCATTATGAAAATCAAGTCATGACCGCGCTGATGATCTTGCCGATTGTTTTATTACTGGTGGGGTTGGTTGGCACACTGGTGTTGGTCTGGTGTAAACGTAAAGGCGTGGCTGAGTAATCTTCTTCGCTCGAACAGCAAAATGGCGCTCAGTGCGCCATTTTGTCTAGATATCGCCTCAGTTAGTGCGTAACTTGGCAACTTCTTCACTGGGAGTGAGGCCGAAATAGCGCTTAAACTCGCGGCTAAATTGTGAAGCACTCTCATACCCTACCTTGTTCGCTGCGGTACTGGCCTTTAGCCCGTCATGTAGCATCATCATTCGCGCACGGTGTAGCCGGTAGGATTTCAAATATTGTAGTGGCGAAGTGTTAGTCACCGCTTTGAAATTATGATGAAACGCGGAAACACTCATGTTCACATCCGCAGCTAATTGTTCAACGTTCAAATTATCTGCAAACTGATTTTCGATACGCCGCAATGTCTTGGTAATTTGATTGAAGTGCCCATGGCGATTAACCAAAGCCTGCAATGCACCACCGCACTGCCCACATAACACGTAGTAGATGATTTCTCTCACAATTTGTGGGCCAAGTACCCTGGCATCACGAGGATTGGCCATCACATCCAGCAGGCGCTCGGTAGCGCATAGCATCTCTTCAGTCAGTGCAGATGAGTTGACACCAGAGGTATTGCCGAAAGGTTTATCGAGTTCGTCATCACCAATATCTATAATTAAATCCTGTAGCATCTGGCTGTCTATATGAATCGAAATCCCGGCCAACGGCACTTCCGGGCTAGCAAACGTTTCACACTCAAAGGGTAACGGCACTGTCAGAATTAGGTAGTTTTTCGGATCATACTGAAACACTTTGCTGCCCAGATAACCCACTTTATGCCCCTGAAATATAATGACCACACTCGGGGTATACATGACGGGTGTGCGCGGTTGATGTACGGTGGAATATAGAATTTTCACCTTTGGTACAGCGCTAGGGGTTAAACCATTGCCCTGCGCCAGACGAGCAATCATCCCAGCCATCTGTGCCTGAATATCAGTAACCTCAACCATTGCACTCTCACCTGCTTCTGTTATCTGAAACGATCTGACATAAATTGTGCATTATTTTGTGGGTTTTCTACAATGATTTGTAGAAATAGGCAAGAGCAAGGCAGAAATGTGCATTGAGGTATAGCCCAAGGTTACCGACAATGACTACCACTGATACAGCGGCAAGCAGCTATTTGCCCACAAGCTATTGCGCCGCAAACTAATCTCTTAGTTCTTATTGTTCCTTACCTAAGCTGGAAGACAAATCATGCAAAATTTTACCCTTCATACCCCCACTAAAGTGTTGTTCGGTACTGGTCAGATAGCGCAACTGAGTAAAGAAATTCCTGCTAATGCTCGTATTTTAATTACCTATGGTGGTGGCAGCATCAAACAAAATGGCGTACTCGATCAAGTTCACCAAGCGCTAAAAGGCTTTGATTACCTAGAGTTTGGCGGCATTGAGCCGAACCCTACTTATGAAACCTTAATGAAAGCCGTTGAGGTTTGCCGAACAGAAAAAATCACCTTCCTGCTCGCTGTTGGCGGCGGTTCAGTATTGGATGGCACTAAATTTATCGCGGCGGCCGTCAATTATCCACAAGACCCATGGCATATTCTGGAAACTACCGGCAGCGATATCAAAGAAGCACTGCCTATGGGTTCAGTGCTGACTTTACCTGCGACGGGTTCTGAAGCTAACAGTGGCGCAGTTATCAGCCGCCGTAGCACCGGTGATAAGCAACATTTCTTCTCGCCTCATGTCCAGCCGCTATTTGCTGTGTTAGACCCAGAAGTGACTTATACCTTACCACCACGCCAGGTGGCTAACGGTGTGGTTGATGCTTTTGTGCATACCATTGAGCAATACCTGACTTATCCAGTGGATGCCAAAGTACAAGATCGTTTTGCTGAAGGTTTGTTGTTAACACTGATTGAAGAAGGCCCGAAAGCCTTGACTGACCCTGAGAATTACAATGTACGCGCCAACATTATGTGGAGCGCCACCATGGCATTAAATGGCCTGATCGGTGCCGGTGTCCCGCAAGACTGGGCGACCCATATGTTAGGCCACGAACTAACAGCGCGTCACGGGCTGGATCATGCACAAACATTGGCAGTGGTATTGCCCGCCCTGTTAGTGGCGAAGAAACAACAAAAACGCGCGAAATTACTGCAATATGCGGAGCGTGTCTGGAATATCCATGAAGGTACTGAGGACCAACGCATTGATGCTGCCATTGAAGCGACCCGTCACTTCTTTGAAAGCATGGGTGTTGCGACTCGTTTATCCGATTACAAACTGGACGGCAGCACCATTCCTGATTTAATCAAAAAATTAGAAGAGCACGGTATGACTGCACTCGGCGAGCATAGTGACATCACTTTGGCCGATAGCAAACGTATCTACGAAGCTGCGGTCTAATAATATAGTTTCGCGGAATACAATGTGATTTTAGCTGAGGAGATCAATATGGCGACGCAACCCATTATCAAATTGCACGATGGAAATCTGATGCCACAACTCGGCCTTGGCGTTTGGCAAGCAAGCATTGAAGAAACACAACTTGCTGTCACCAAGGCACTAGAGGTCGGCTATCGTTCAATCGATACTGCGGCTATTTATAAAAATGAAGAGGGTGTTGGTCAGGCGCTGAAAACAACCAATATCGCCCGTGATGAACTCTTTATTACCACTAAGCTGTGGAATAGCAACCAAAATAATCCGCAACAGGCACTGGAAGAGAGTCTGAAAAAACTTCAGCTCGATTATGTGGATCTCTACCTGATCCACTGGCCAGACCCAGCACAAGACCGCTATGTTAGCGCCTGGCGTGAATTGATCGCCTTGAAAGAACAAGGTTTGATTCGCAGCATTGGCGTCTGTAACTTCCATATCCCTCATTTGCAGCGGTTAATTGATGAAACCGGCGTTGCGCCGACTATCAATCAGATTGAGCTTCATCCCCTGCTCCAACAGCGGCAACTCCATGCCTGGAATGCTACACATCATATTGCGACGGAATCCTGGAGCCCGCTGGCTCAAGGCGGCGACGGCGTTTTCGATCAAGCCGTTATTCGTGAATTAGCGCAAAAATATGGTAAGACTCCAGCGCAGATAGTGATCCGTTGGCATCTGGACAGCGGGCTGATTGTTATTCCGAAATCAGTGACACCGGCGCGCATCAAGGAAAACTTTGAAGTATTTGATTTTAAACTGCACAAAGATGAACTGACGGCAATTTCGAAGTTGGATAGCGGTAAACGACTGGGGCCAGACCCAGATGCTCCCAGGGCCTGACCGCTGATTTATCAGCTTATTAATGATGCTTAGCTTTCCCTCTGGTGACACCAGAGGGTTTATTCACCGGCGCTCTGTTTGTGCCGGTTTTGCTACCTGCGGTCTTGGGCGAGGAACTGCCCGTAGTGGCCTGCGCGGTTTTACTCAAAGGTGCCTTACCCGCAGTAACTTTACCTGCTGAAGCAGCATTTGTGCGGTTACCCGGTTGACGCTGACGAGTGATAGCAGTGTGCTTGGTCAGCGCTGGTGTATGATGACGAAACGCCCGACGTGCTTCACGTTGCTCTTCCAAAGTGGGGGCCGGAACCAAACATTCACGGCGGCTACCAATTAAATGTTGCAGCCCCATATCTTCTAATGCGGTGCGAATCATCGGCCAGTTCGCGGGATCATGATAACGCAGCAATGCCTTATGCAACCGCCGCTGACGATCTCCTTTCGGAACAACGACATCCTCGCTCTTATAATCGACTTTGCTCAGCGGGTTCTTGCCGGTGTAATACATGGTGGTGGAGTTAGCCAGCGGTGATGGGTAGAAGTTCTGCACCTGATCCAAACGGAAGCGGTTTTTCTTCAGCCAAAGAGCCAAATTCACCATATCTTTATCTTCCGTTCCCGGATGGGCGGAGATGAAATACGGAATCAAATATTGCTCTTTACCGGCCTGCTTAGAATAGGTATCAAACAGCTCTTTAAAGCGCTGATAGCTGCCCATTCCCGGCTTCATCATTTTTGAAAGTGGCCCTTCTTCAGTATGTTCCGGGGCTATTTTCAAGTATCCGCCCACATGATGGCTGGCTAGCTCTTTGATATAACGCGGATCTTCTACTGCCAGGTCATAACGAACACCAGACGCAATCAAGATTTTTTTAATCCCTTTCAAATCACGCGCTCGCCGATATAGCGAAATGGTCGGCTCATGATTAGTGTCCATGTGCTGGCAGATTTCAGGGTAAACGCAGGATGCACGGCGGCAGGTTTGCTCAGCTCGTGGCGATTGGCAGCGCAGCATATACATGTTTGCCGTTGGGCCCCCCAGATCAGAGATGATGCCGGTAAAACCTGGGACTTTATCGCGAATTTCTTCTATTTCACGAATAATGGAATCTTCAGAGCGGCTCTGAATAATGCGCCCTTCATGCTCGGTAATTGAACAGAATGAACAGCCACCATAGCAACCGCGCATGATATTGATCGAGAAACGAATCATATCGTAAGCCGGAATAGGCGATTTCCCATAAGACGGGTGCGGCACACGCTGATAAGGCAGAGCAAAAACGCTGTCCATTTCTTCAGTGCTGAGTGGGATAGCCGGCGGGTTAATCCAAATATAGCGGTCACCGTGTTTTTGCATCAAAGCCCGCGCACAACCGGGGTTAGTTTCATGATGTAAAATCCGCGAAGTGTGGGCATACAAGACTTTGTCTGCTTTCACTTTGTCATAGGAGGGCAGCAAGACATAAGTCTTCTCCCATGGTTTGGGTTTAGCGGCCCGCACGGTAATAGGTTTGGCTTCTGGCTCAGGAACACTGTCTGTCGCACACGGCAAATCTTCGCCATAAGGGTTCGGAATAGCTTCAATACGGCCCGGTTTATCCAGCCGAGTAGAATCTACGCCACTCCACCCCGGTAACGGGGTTTTGCGCATCACCACGGTGTTACGCACATCCTGAATATCAGCAATTTTCTCACCCGCAGCCAAGCGGTGTGCTACTTCAACCAGTGGCCGCTCACCATTGCCATACACCAGCATATCGGCTTTGGCATCGACAATCACCGAGCGGCGCACAGTATCAGACCAATAATCATAATGGGCGATACGACGTAAGCTGGCTTCAATTCCGCCCAGCAATACCGGCACGTGGCTATAGGCCTCTTTGCAGCGCTGGCTATACACCAAAGTGGCGCGGTCTGGCCGCTTACCGCTTTGATTATCCGGCGTATAAGCATCGTCATGACGCAACTTGCGATCAGCGGTATAGCGGTTAATCATCGAGTCCATATTGCCCGCGGTGACGCCGAAGAACAGATTCGGTTCCCCCAAGCGCATGAAATCATTTTTATTCGTCCAATCTGGCTGAGCAATGATCCCGACACGGAAGCCCTGAGCCTCCAGCATGCGGCCAATGATAGCCATGCCAAAACTGGGGTGATCGACATAGGCATCACCGGTGATGACAATGATGTCACAGCTGTCCCAGCCCAAGATGTCCATTTCTGCGCGAGACATCGGTAAAAATGGCGCAGTGCCATAGCATTCCGCCCAATAGGGCTGATAAGAAAACAGGTCACGCTCTGGCTGGATCAGGCTGGTACTCATGGCAACACTCTTTGAATTGGGGAAAGTTGAGGTGGTTCGGGTTAAGAAATCATCACCGGGCGGCGATTATACGCATTTATCCATGGAAAGAGGAGGGATAAATCTGTTGATAACATGATTGGCACTATCAATTAGAACAGGATCACCAGACGATTATTCATCGAAACAATTATCTATCGAAACAGTGATCCCATTAATCTTAACCGAGTGTTGGCGCAGCCTGTGTTACCAATTGTCCTGCTGATCCACGATCCGCCATCTCAAGGCTCTGACTGTGGAACAAGAACGGGAAATGCTCGGAAGAAACCTGATTGAAATACACCAGTAACTCCACATCACCATCAATCCAAACTGTATCCTTCCAACCACGATCTTCGGCCATCGCTGGCGCACCATTTACATTTTTCACCAGGAACGAAACACCCTGTATATGAAATGATTGCGGCATGTCAGCATGTATTGTCCAACGTTCCCAAGTACCTTGCTGTGCCTGAGCATCAACCCGATTCATATCCCAGATAACACCATTGATCCCTGGCAAATCATCTCCCAAACGGAAGTCACGAGAACGCACCGCATTACCATCTAAGATCTGATCAGAGAGCAGACGTATTGGTAGATTATCAGTGACTAATGGCAATAAACCGGTCGGTTTTAATGTTAGCACCAAGCTAGAAATCAAAATACTCGATGGCTCAAATAGCCCGCGCAGCCTATCCATAATTCCGGCAGATTCACCCGCCGTAATCGAGACTTCGCTCCCCTGCGACATATCGATAGCCACCTCACGCCGTTCACCCGGCGCTAACGAGAGTTGCTGTACCGCTATCGGCGCAGGCAGGAACCCCTGATCACTGGCGACCACATGCAATGGGCGACCGTCACTCAGTTGCAAGACATAGCGGCGCGCATTGGACGCATTCAATAAACGTAAACGCACCCAACCACGAGAAACTTCAACAAATGGGCTTTGCGCGCCGTTAACTAACAGTGTATCCCCCATAAAGCCCCCATTTGCTGGCGGGTCATATTGTGGAACACCAAAGTTATCCAGCCGTTTATCCTGAATAATAATCGGGAAATCATCAACACCGTAATGGCTTGGTAGTGGCATCGCTTTGCTGACTTCATCTTCCACCAGCCACATACCGGCTAACCCATTGTAAACATGAGGCGCCATCCGGTTAGGTGTATTGGCATGGTACCAGCAGGTTGCCGCAGGTTGCCGTACAGGCAATACCGGTGACCAATCGACACCGGGGGTAATCATACGTGCAGCGCCCCCCATCAATGTGCCCGGAACTTGCAGCCCACTGATAGTCATAGACACCGGCTCAGTCAAACGGTTGCTGTAAATGAGCTTAACATCATCACCGCTGTAAACCCGAACAGTCGGCCCCAGATACATACCGTTGATACCCCACACAGCGGCTTTCTGCTTGCCACTGAATGCCCAATGCGCCCGCTGTAACGTTAAAAACAGCGGTTGTCCACGGCGAGATTCCAGTAAAGGTGGAACAGGTAACGAGGGTTGCTGGGTGCTATTAGCCTGTGCCCTCAATGGCAACGAACCCGCGCCTAGCGCTAAGCCCGTAGCCTGAATGAACTGGCGACGACTGAGTGACATATCTTCTCCGGGAAAACCACAATCAAACCTACTGCAAAATTTTGCCTGACTGCGAATAACGCTGAAGGACGGCAAAACGCTCACGACCAGAGTCGTTTAAATAAAACCCGTCATACTTCAAGCTGCACGTGCGTTAGCTGCACTCAATCACCCGAATCACTTACTTATGTAAGCTCATCGGGATTCATTCGTTTGCCGCCTTCCTGCAACTCGAATTATTTAGGGTATTCTTTATATAGATTATTTTTCAGCTGCTGCCTGCTGGGCAATTTCTGCATCAAGCTGCTCAATTTTAGCCAACATCAGATTACGACAATGCTCCGATAACTCCCGAACGCGATCTTTACCGTAACCGGAGGTATCAACTGGCGGCATGATTTCTACAATAACTTTGCCGTTTGACCAACGGTTTAGCTTGATATTGTTCGTGCTAGACACACAAATTGGCACGATTGGCACACCCGCGGCGATAGCAGCATGGAAAGCACCTGTCTTGAACGGCAGTAAACCGCGCCCACGGCTACGAGTTCCTTCTGGGAACATCCAGATGGAAACATTCTTTTGTTTAACTTGTTCAACTACTTGGGCGATAGTGCCATGCGCCTTAGCACGGTTATCACGATCAATAAGCAGATTACCCGTTAGCCAATATAATGGGCCAAATAAAGGTACCCACAGCAAGCTCTTTTTGCCCACAGTGACAGTACCTGATTGAACAACATTCGACATTGTGACCATATCGTAATTATTTTGATGGTTAGCGATATAAATACACGTGCCATAGTGAGCCGCTTCCTTAGGAATGCGCTGCTCAACCGTAATCCCAAATAATACTGACATCCGGCCAAAAAGATGAGCAAACGTCGCGAGGTTACGCGGATTTCGGGGGCGGAACAGGCAATAAATCGAACCAAACACACACACTAGAAAACAATATAAAACTGCCAATACCGTGCGCAAAATTAATAGCATAACAACCTCTTAAACACTCACTCTTAGATTCGCAATCGGCGCTAGTATAACGGTTTCCAGACAAAACACCGCGCAGATTCCTTACCCTGATCATGCTACGCGACAGCGCGCGCAAATTGCGCACGCTCCCTGTTACATTTACTGGCGACTACTCTTCATTATCTGCTGGTATTACACGCTCTGGCGCATCAACATCAACGCGATCAATACGTTGTAACCCACGAGGCAGTGGTGAACCTTTCCGACCACGTTCGGCTCGGAATTTCTGCAAATCTTCTGGCCGTAAGGTTAACTTACGTTTACCAAAGTGAAGAGTAATTGATGTTTGAGGAGGTAAGACAAACAACCATACCAGCCGATCTTTACCCGCCGCCGCATCCGCAGCAGGGATCGAGACTATCTTATTACCCTTACCTTTTGATAACTCAGGTAAATCTGCTACTGGGAACATCAACATGCGGCCAGCGGCAGTAATGGATAACAGCATGTCATCCGGCCCATATATTTCCAATGGTGGCAATGCCTTGGCATTTTCCGGCAGGGTAATCATGGTTTTGCCAGCACGATTTTTTGCAACCAAATCATTGAAAGTACAAACAAATCCATAACCCGCATCCGATGCCATTAACAATTTCTGGTCATCCGGTGCCATCAATACCTGCTCAATGGTTGCTCCCGGTGGCGGGGTCAACTTACCGGTCAGCGGCTCCCCTTGCCCACGCGCAGACGGCAGTGTCAGCGGATCTAATGCGTAGCTACGACCAGTTGAGTCAATAAACACCACAGGTTGGTTGCTCTTACCGCGAGCCGCAGCACGGAAACTATCACCCGCTTTATAACTTAGCCCACTAGGATCAATATCATGGCCTTTGGCACTGCGCACCCAACCCATTTCAGACAGCACGATAGTCACCGGCTCAGAAGGCACAATATCATGTTCACTCATGGCTTTGGCTTCGCCACGTTCAGTCAGCGGCGAACGGCGATCATCACCATACGCAGCCGCATCAGCCTGAATTTCTTTTTTAATCAGAGTATTAAGCTTACGTTCTGATGCGAGTAATGCCTGTAACTGATCGCGCTCTTTGGCTAACTCATCTTGCTCACCACGGATCTTCACTTCTTCCAGCTTGGCTAAATGGCGGAGTTTCAGCTCGAGGATGGCTTCTGCCTGAGTTTCAGAGATCGCGAAATGCTGCATCAACAGCGGTTTGGGTTCATCTTCGGTGCGGATGATATGAATAACTTCATCAATATTCAGGAAGGCAATCAATAAACCTTCTAAAATATGTAACCGCTTCAATACCTTTTCCAGACGATAATTCAGCCGGTTACGCACAGTTTGGCGTCGGAATACCAACCACTCCGTCAGGATCTCCACCAGCCCTTTCACTGTAGGGCGATGATCCAGACCGATCATATTCATGTTGATGCGATAACTTCTTTCCAGATCCGTGGTAGCGAACAGATGGTTCATCACTTGATCCAAATCGACACGATTGGTTCGCGGAACAATGACCAGCCGAGTCGGATTTTCATGGTCAGATTCATCGCGTAAATCTTCAACCATCGGCAGCTTCTTGGCGCGCATCTGGTTGGCAATCTGTTCCAACACTTTGGCACCCGAAACCTGATGCGGCAGGGCGGTAATCACTGCGCTGCCATCTTCTTTCTTCCATAAGGCCCGCATCCGCACCGAGCCACGACCATTCTGGTAAATTTTACGAATCTCATCACGCGGAGTGATGATTTCAGCTTCCGTCGGGAAATCAGGCCCTTGCACGAACTCCAGCAACTCTTCCAGTGAGGACGTTGGCTTATCAATCAGCGCCAGCACCGCCTGTGCAATTTCGCGCACATTATGGGGGGGAATATCTGTTGCCATGCCCACAGCAATACCGGTGGTACCATTAAGCAAAATATTAGGCAGGCGTGCAGGCAGCATTTTCGGCTCCTGCATGGTGCCGTCAAAATTCGGCACCCAATCAACGGTTCCCTGCCCCAACTCACCCAGCAACACTTCCGCATACTTGGATAAGCGAGATTCGGTATAACGCATTGCCGCAAAGGATTTAGGGTCGTCCGGCGCCCCCCAGTTCCCTTGCCCATCAACCAAGGGATAGCGGTAAGAGAATGGCTGTGCCATCAATACCATAGCTTCATAACACGCGCTGTCGCCATGCGGGTGATATTTACCCAGCACGTCACCTACAGTACGAGCAGATTTTTTGAATTTTGCGCTATTGTTCAGCCCCAGTTCGGACATTGCATAGACAATGCGCCGCTGTACCGGCTTCAAACCATCGCCGATAAACGGCAACGCCCGATCCATGATGACGTACATGGAATAGTTCAGATAGGCGTTTTCAGTAAAGGTGTGCAGCGGTAAGCGTTCTGCACCGTCATGAGTCAAATCACTCATTACTTAATTATCCTCAGACTCTGGAGGCGATCACTGTCAGTCAGCAGATCGGCACCGCAAGTTCATTGTCGATTTCTGCCCGCGATAGTACCTCATCTGCGGGGTGACTGTCACAACCCACAGATAATCTCAATCTTTCAGTCTTGCAACATTATCTTTCAGCCTTGCAACATTGGCCGCCCTTTCTATCAGCGGGGTAACAAAACGATATCATCATGTAGCCTACTGCTTCTCTTCCTTTCATATACTGGCTATGCGCTGGAGTTCCTCCCACTTTTATTCGCTCCCCCGATAGCCATTGCCGGGACGACGGCGTGCAAATCAATACACAGCGACAATATCGGTTTGCTTGCAATAAATGTCGTTTCGCTTGCAATAGAAGTAGGAGAATACCCATGGCATCACCCAACATTCTGCTGTTACGCATCGACAATCGGCTGGTTCACGGCCAGGTTGGCGTAGCATGGTCCTCATCTCTTGGGGCAAACCTGTTATTGGTTGCCGACGACGGCGTCGCGCAGGACAAACTCCAACAACAAATCATGTCAATGACAGCTGAATCCATGGGGTTGGGGATCCGTTTTTTCTCCATCCAAAAAACCATTGATGTCATTGGCAAAGCTTCCGCTGAACAAAAAATTTTTATCGTCTGCCGCACTCCGGATGAAGCTCGCCGCTTGGTAGAGGGCGGGGTTCCCATTCGCGATGTGAATGTCGGGAATATGCATTTTTCGGAGGGCAAACGTCCGCTGACCAAAAAAGTGTATGTCGATGATAATGATTTGGCCAACCTGCATGCAATTCAACAGCATAACGTAAATGTCTTTATTCAGGACACACCGAGTGACGGCAAAGATAAAGTCCAGTAAATAGCCGCCGCATCAGGGTATATCAATCCGCCAGAGCTTAATTCAAGAATGCGGAAGCCGGTAATACCCTGCCCTACAACACCTTTGGTGACGGAATTATTTATGCATGAAATAACAATGATGCAAGGTATTGGGCTGGCAATTATGGCCCTGATTGTTGGGATCGATTTTTGGTTGGAAGCGCTGTATATCTTCCGTCCCCTTATCGTGTGTACCTTAACTGGTGCCATCCTCGGTGATATCCAAACCGGTTTGATTACCGGCGCACTGACTGAACTGGCTTTTACTGGCCTAACTCCAATTGGCGGCACCCAACCCCCCAATCCGGTGCTGGCGGGTATTATGACCACCGTGATTGCCCACAGCACGGGGGTTGATGCGAAAACAGCCATCGGACTCGGTTTGCCCTTTAGCTTCTTAATGCAATATATCATTCTGTTCTATTACTCGGCTTTCTCGTTCTTTATGCAAAAAGCGGATCGTTATGCCGAAGAGGCCGATGGTGCGGCTCTCGGGCGGCTAAATCTATTACTAACCGCCATTGTTGCCGTAACTTACGCCGCAGTGACTTTCCTGTGCGCATATGTCTCTCAAGGTGCGATGCAGAGCCTGGTGCGCTCGATGCCCGTCTGGTTAACCCACGGATTTGAAGTGGCTGGCGGTATCCTGCCTGCGGTTGGTTTTGGCTTGCTATTGAAAGTCATGATGAAAACGCCATTCACCCCTTTCTTCATTATTGGTTTCCTGTTTGTCACCTTTATACCGGTACAAAATCTGTTGCCTGTCGCGCTACTGGGGACAGCTTTCGCTATCTACGAATATTACAACCAACAGAAAAAAGCCGCCCAAGCCGCTGCCGCACCTGAGGAGATGAATGATGGAATCTAATATCTTGCCAACAACAACCGATGTCAGCGCAGAGCCAACCACCAAGTTGACGCGCCGAGATATCACCAAGTTAGGTTTCCGCTCGGCGCTGTTACAGTCAGGTTTTAACTACGAACGGATGCAGGCCACCGGCTTTGCCAGTGCTCAAGCCCCATTATTGAAAAAAATTTATGGCAATGACAAAGCGGCGCTGTCGGCAGCCATGAAAGACAATCTGGAGTTTATCAATACCAATACCAACGCCGTTGGTTTCTTGATGGGGTTATTGATTTCTCTGGAAGAACGCCACGAAAGTCGTGATCTGATAAAAGGGCTGAAAGTGGCATTATTCGGGCCACTGGCAGGTATTGGTGACGCGATTTTCTGGTTCACCTTACTGCCGATTGTCGCCGGGGTTTGCGCCTCTTTTGCCAGTCAGGGCAGTATATTAGGACCTATTATCTTCTTCGTGGTTTATCTGGCGCTATTTTTACTGCGCGTGGTGTGGACTCATCTGGGTTACACCTTGGGGGTAAAAGCCATTGATAAACTGAGGGCCAGTTCGGGGGCTATTTCCAGAGCAGCGACCATCCTCGGTGTGACCGTCGTTGGTGGACTGATTGCTTCATATGTTCATATAACAGTGGCGGCGAAAGTCGCGGTGACAGCGGGACATGAGGTCTCCATTCAGGAGGCATTCTTTGACAAAGTCTTCCCTAACCTACTGCCGATGGTCTACACCTTGCTGATGTATTACTTGCTGCGAGCCAAGAAAGTCAGCCCGGTGACACTCATTCTGGTGACGTTCGTCTTGTCTATCGCGCTGTCATGGCTTGGTGTGTTGTAACTCCGCAATCCGTTTTAATCTTTACTGCGCTGGCTAATTGCCAGCGCCCAAGGACCTTTTATGGTAAGCATTATCATCACGGGCCACGGGCGTTTTGCCAGTGGGTTGTATAGCGCCCTGGAGCAAATCATTGGCCCCCAACAACAGATTATTGCTATCGATTTTCCGGTCGGCATGAGTACTCAACAGTTAGACCAAGCATTACAACAAGCACTGGATGCATTACCTGTGGAGCAGGGAGTCATATTCTTCACCGATTTACTGGGTGGTTCCCCTTTTCGCAGTGCAGTCCAATTGAGTGTGCAGCAACCTCAATTTGAAGTTATTGCTGGCACAAATATGCAGATGCTGGCAGAAACGGTGTTAGATAGAGATGAAATCCCCACTGCGAGCGAGTTTGTCCAGCAAGCACTGGCTGCCGGGAGCAGAGGAATCGTTCATTTTGTGCTTGAGAGTGACACACCAGATAATGAGAGCAATGAGGAACCGGAAGGAATCTAGGAGTAACCCTCTGATATTTTGTGATTTCCCATTTTAAAGAAGGGCACTTCGCCCTTCTGCTCCATGAAAGCCGCAATAATCTAACCTGCAATATCCCTCTATAAACTCAGCCACTTTATTTGATGCGCCACTCTTAAGATTTCACCGCGATTAATGCAGTATTCAACTGTTGCACAGCCTGCTGCGGTGTCTGCTCTGGATGGGTAAAAAAGTAGTTCAGGACGTGGAAAAAAATCTCTTTAGTTTGGGCATCTGTCGCCATTGAATGCGCCATACTTGGCAGCAATTTCCCCGATGCTTCAGCTTGGCGGAATGCTTTGCTCGACTGCTGGGCACAAGAGTCAAAATCCTGCAATGAAACATCCATCCGCGCGGGGATTGAGCCTTTTAATTGATTAAAAGTCACCTGGAACTGCTTATCCATCAGTACGTCAGCTAAATGGCGCTGACCAGAGACCATCACTGGGTTACCGTTTTGCTGCAAAATAGCAAAACTGTCAGTGTTATAAATAAAGTAATCCTGAGTGCCGGGAGCCAACACACATAGAAACTCTTTACCAGGTCGATCACCATCTTGCATCATCTCGCCTTTAGCCCAGTCACCCATAATCATCATCGCAGCTTTGCCGCTGCGCAACATTTCTACCGACTCATGCCACGGACGATTAGCGGCATCTGGGTCAATATATCTTTTAATTTGACGAAACTTTTCCAGCACTAGCATCATCTTTGCGCTCGTAATTGCGCTGCTACGCTGTTCCATAAACACCTGACGGTAGAATTCCCCACCTTCCATGCCTAATAGCAGATTCTCAAACACGGTAGCGTCTTGCCATGCTTGCCCACCATGGGCTAGTGGAATGTATCCCGCAGCTTGTAGCTTATCCGCCACAACAAAAAACTCATCCCAAGTGGTAGGGACAGCTAATTTCAATTTGGCGAATGGTTTGGGGTTAATCCACATCCAATTGATTCGATGTATGTTTACCGGCACAGCGACATATTCATCGTGGTATTTAATATTAGTTTTGAGGGCGGGAGGCAAAACCTGATCCCACTCAATAGTTTGCTCCGGTGTATAAGGGCTGGAGAGAAAACCAAGTCTGGCCCACTCTTCAATAGCTTTCCCCTCAAGCAGAGCAGCCCCTGGCGGGTTACCGGCGATAGCACGGGTTTGCAAAACACTATAGGCGCTCTCTCCCGCGCCACCCGCAATAGCAAAATCCTGCCAATTATCCCCTTTTTCGGCCAGCGCCTGTTTTACCGAGCGTAATGCCGCCTGCTCACTAGACGAAGTCCAATAATGTAAAACTTCCACATTTATTGCAGCAACATGGGTCGTGACCAGCAGTAAAGTAATGACAAATAGCGTCTTCAACATAGTGAATAGACTCAGTTATAGCGTTGTAAACGGACTTCCACTATCAGGCCACTGGAGGGATGATTGTGTAATGTCACTTCCCCACCGTGCGCTCTGGCAATGCTACGTGAAATAGCCAGACCCAATCCGCTGCCACGATTGTCCTGCTGCAAACGATAGTAGGGCTTAAAGACTTTCTCCCACTGATCCTCAGGGATCCCTGGACCAAAATCACGGATAAACAGCATGATGTAATCCCGATGGTCTGATAAAACTATTTCTACCCGCCGACCATAATTCAGCCCATTATCCACGATATTATTCAGTAGGCGTTTAATCGCCAGCGGGCGACCAAAAATGGGGCTGGCTTTACCGGAAACATTGACATTAAGATAGGCATCCATTGTTTTTCTTAGTAAATTCATGATATCTATGGATTCCAAATTCTCATGTAAATCAGTGTCTTTCATACTTTGCAGCGCACCTTTGACCATCATTTCTAAGTCAGCAACATCCTGCTCAAACTTTTTCCCTAATTTGTCATCTTCCAGCATTTCTACCCGTAACCGCAGCCGTGTAAGTGGGGTTTTCAAGTCATGGCTGATAGCAGTAAACAGCATTTCCCGGTTATGCAGATAAGCTCTCAGGCGGCTTTGCATTTGATTAAAAGAGCGGGTAGCCGTAACCAGCTCTGCACTGCCTTCTTCCGGTAAAGGTTCACTGTCCAATGAACTGTTGAGTTCAAGTGCACCATGGGCTAACCGCGCTAATGGTTTTAGCTCACGACGAATCAACCACCAAGTGAAAAGCAGCACCAAGAGCAAGCTACACAAGGTAAAACCCACCTGACGTAAGCTAAATAATGGGCTTTCCAGCTGGTCATAAGGGGGCGGCAGAGGAGCGGCGAGAAATAGCCATTCATTGGTATTAAGTTGTAACTGAATGACTAATACCGGCGCATCTTTGTGGGATGTCGTGATACCAAAGCGCGCCCATGCCGGGGGCAAATTTTCGACCAATACTCCGGCATTAAAAACTTTCAGTTGATCCGCAGGTGTCAACGAAATAATCGCCGCCTGCCGTTCCCCTAGTTGTGTTCGCAGTTCCTGTTTTGCTTGCGAGACAACTGTTTTGGCTGCTTGGCTGCTGAGTAATTGCACTTCGTCCAACACATGATTATTGATCGAAATAAAAAACTGCGATCCCCCTAATGCTAGCTGTTGTTGCAACACCAAATGGCGATAATTATAAGGGAGGGAGGACATAAAGTTGTAACTGGTCAACATGCCCTGCACCAGCCCTTTAATTGTACTTTCCAGGCTGGCCTGATTCCGCAAGCTGAACTGGCGATACCAGATTGAACCAGAGATACTTTCTGCCAGCAACAGGGCGATCACCAGCATACATAGCATGCGGCTCAGCAGTGAACGGGGCCACAGTAGCCGGAACATGTCCTGCAGCCAGCGGATATAACGGCCCGAATCAATATTCACGACTGACATCGCAACAGAGCATGTAGCCCTGATTACGCAGAGTGCGCAGCAGCAAACGCTGGCTATCTTGCAGGCGTTGACGCAAGCGACTGATTTGTACATCAATCCCCCGCTCCAGCGGGTTATTTTCCCGGCGGCGGGTTATTTCAGAAATCTGGTCTCGGTCGAGGATCTGATTCGGATGGCGCAAGAATAGCGAGAGTAAAGTAAACTCAATCCCCGACAAGGGTTCACTCTGCTTTTGCGGATCAATAAGCTCGCGCCGGACTAAATCCAGTTTCCAGCCGTTAAAGCACAAAAAACGCGCCTCCGTGCCAGGACTTTGTACTATTTGATTACGACGTAATAATGCCTTAACCCGCGCCAGTAGCTCACGAGCGCTGAAGGGTTTCGCCAGATAGTCATCTGCACCCAACTCCAGCCCAATCACTTTATCACTTTCATCAGATGCCGCCGTCAGCATGATGATCGGCACCGCCGAGACTTGCCGTGCTTTACGACAAAGGGTGAAGCCATCATCGCCAGGCAGCATGACATCCAAAATGACTAAATCCACGGATTCCTGCTTCAATGTTGCCAGCAAGTGTTCACCATCAGGTAGCGAAAGCACACGAAAATTCGCTTTGGTGAAGTATTCCGTCAGCAAGCTACGGATCTCTTCGTCATCATCAATTACGAGCAAAGTATGAGGGGACATAATGGCGCTGACCTGAGTAAACGAGTGTCGCTGATAGGCAAGCAGTGTACCGCTATAACTCAGTGTGCAGCTATATGAGGCGAGGTTTTAACTACATTCTGCGAGCGGCCTCAAAACTGTTGCCCTGTTGTTTCGGTGATATGAAGTTCAATGCGGGGAGCTTCGCAAGTTTGCAGCTAAAACAGTTTAATTGCGGTGTTTTGTTGCTTACTAAGCAATAGTGTTATGCATCATTGTGTATTTTTCTCTGGTAATGAAACCGTTAGCATACTCACTATTCCGGGTTAGGCAGCATCGAACCTCTATTATTTAAATAGGGGTATAGCTTTAAAAGGGTATATCAATGAGTAACGTATTAATTATTAACGCAATGAAGGAATTTGCGCACTCCAAAGGGGCGCTTAATCTCACTCTCACTAATGTGGCTGCCGATTTTCTACAAGAGAATGGCCATCAGGTTAAAATCACTACTGTTGACCAGGGCTATGATATTGAAAATGAAATTGAAAATTATCTTTGGGCTGATACCGTCATTTATCAAATGCCAGGTTGGTGGATGGGCGAACCATGGATTTTGAAAAAATACATTGATGAAGTCTTTACCTATGGCCATGGCCGCCTGTATCAAAGTGATGGTCGTACGCGCTCCGATGCCACTAAAGGCTATGGTTCTGGCGGTTTGATTCAAGGTAAAACCTATATGCTTTCAGTGACCTGGAATGCACCATTTGAAGCCTTTACTGATCCGAATCAGTTCTTTGAAGGGGTCGGTGTTGATGGCGTTTACCTGCATTTCCATAAGGCAAATCAATTCCTTGGAATGGAATCCTTGCCAACATTTATGTGCAATGATGTGATTAAGCAACCAGATATTGAAGGTGATATTAATCGTTATCGTCAGCATTTGGCCGAAAACTTTAAGCATCAAGCAGTTTGATATCACACCATCACATCTAAATTGGGGTAGCCATGATTACTGTTTTTGCAGAAATAAAAGTCAAACCAGGGCGTCGTCAGACCGTGTTGGACGCTATTGAGAAGCTAATACCGGCGGTGCTGGCAGAAGAGGGCTGTGGTGGCTACGTGCCAATGATTGACGTACCAACCCAGCTTGACTGGCAAAAGAATTCGCCAGACTCAATTTTCATGCTGGAAAAGTGGCAAAGTGTGCATCACTTGGAACTGCATCTGCAAATGCAACATATGCAGATGCATCGTGAAGTGGTTAAAGATGATGTGCTGGATGTGAACATTCATATCCTTGATAACGCTTAATCAGCCTATCCCCAAAGTCATTGGAGTTGCAGGTAGGCGGCAAGCGAATGACTAATCGGTTGAAAATCGATTTGAACAGCATTTATGCCAGCCCGTAGGGTGAGCCTCTTTGAGGCTTATCAGACTGCTGACAAAGTTGATAAAAGGGGAAATGTGCCGAATGGGTCGTAACGGCGTGAGCCGTCGGAGCGCCCATCGGCGCAGTCGCCCCGTCAGCCTCAATGCGACAAAATGGGTTTGTCATCAACCTCAAGAGCCTCTTTGAGGCCCATTAATTCCGATAAACTTATTCATGTAGGGTCAACTACAAGTAAGTGATTCGGAGAACAAATCTGTCGGGAACAGACTTGAACGCTGCTTGCAGCACCCCGCAAAGGCGAGGTCTACGGATGGGCCGAGTAATTAGCGCAGCTAACCCTGTGGCTTCAAGTACGAAGGGGATCTCTGAGCCAATGACTACCCTGCAACTTAATCTGCTCACTGACATAATCCAGAAAACAAGTAATGCGCGCGGCAAGCTGAGTATTACGATAATAAACTGCATTAATCGGCTGCCAGGTTTCCAGAGTTTGATCGGCCATCACCTCAACTAAGCGCCCCGCCAGTTGATCCTCTCGAGTCATAAAATCTGAGAGTTCGACAATCCCTTCGCCCTGTAAAGCCAATAAACGCAGTGTTTCGCCACTGGATGCAGCCAGATTAGGAATGATTGACGAACGTCCACCCGGCAAATGAGGTAGTGACCACTGATTAAGAAACTCGGGCTGAGTAAAACCAAGCAAACTGTGATTTGCCAGCTCCTCAATCGTATGGGGAGTGCCGTGGAGTTGTAGATAATCTGGGCTAGCGAGGATACGCACCCGGCTGGCACCCAACAAACGCGCATGGATAGTTGAATCGCGTAGCGCGCCAATGCGGATCGCGATATCAGTGCGTTGTTCCAGCAAATCGATATTCAGGTCGTCGGTATTCAGCTCAAGGATGATTTGCGGATATAGTGCGCGAAAACCGGGAATCATCGGTACAATCACATGCTGCATAAAAGGCGCTGCCGCATTCACCCGCAACCGCCCAGCCGGTTTCAGCCGCCGTAGAGCAATCTGCTCTTCAGCATCATCGACCGCACCGAGGATCTGCCGCGCATGTTTGAGGAACAATTCGCCCTCTTCCGTCAGCTCCAGCCGCCGTGTGGTACGGCGCAGTAAGGTGGTCGCCAACTTTTGTTCCAGCCGGCTCAATGCCCGGCTGATGCCTGATGTGGTCTGACTACGCTGCTCCGCAGCCGCCGTGATTGAGCCACAGTCAACTACCGAGGTAAACGCCTGCAGCTCTTCTAAGGTCACTTTCATCGCTCAGATCCTGTTATCGATCAAACCTCGATCTCGGCGGTATCCCCTTTCTCTTGTAGCCAATTGCGACGATCTTCGGAGCGTTTCTTCGCCAGCAACATATCCATCATGGCCATTGTTTTATCAATATCGTCATCACCAATGGTCAACTGCACCAAGCGGCGGGTATTAGGATCAAGAGTGGTTTCACGTAACTGCAACGGGTTCATTTCACCCAGCCCTTTAAAGCGCTGCACATTCGGTTTACCGCGTTTACGTTTCAGTTGCTCCAGGACACCGGCTTTCTCTTCTTCGTCCAGCGCATAAAACACTTCTTTACCCAAATCAATACGATACAGCGGCGGCATCGCCACATACACGTGACCATTGCGCACCAGAGCGCGGAAGTGGCGAACAAATAGCGCACACAACAAAGTGGCAATATGCAAACCATCGGAGTCCGCATCCGCGAGGATACAAACTTTACCATAGCGCAGTTGGCTTAGATCTTCGCTGTCTGGATCAATACCAATAGCAACTGAAATATCATGGACTTCCTGCGAAGCAAGAACCTCATCTGAAGAGACTTCCCAAGTATTCAGGATCTTCCCTTTCAGCGGCATGATCGCCTGATATTCTCGGTCACGCGCTTGCTTGGCAGAACCGCCCGCAGAATCCCCTTCCACCAGAAACAGTTCAGTCATGCTCAAATCTTGCGAAGTACAATCGGCCAGTTTGCCAGGCAATGCCGGGCCGCTGGTCAGCTTTTTACGCACCACTTTCTTTGCCGCACGCATACGGCGCTGGGCGCTGGAAATAGCTAACTCAGCCAACTGTTCAGCCGCTTGTACGTTCTGATTCAGCCATAGGCTAAAAGCATCTTTTACCACGCCGGAGACAAAAGCCGCGCACTGACGTGAGGAAAGTCGCTCTTTCGTCTGGCCGGCAAATTGTGGATCCTGCATTTTGACTGACAGCACGTAAGCACAGCGCTCCCAGATATCATCCGCCGAGAGTTTGATGCCTCGTGGCAGAATATTGCGATATTCACAAAATTCGCGCATTGCATCCAGTAAACCCTGACGTAAGCCGTTGACGTGAGTGCCGCCCTGCATGGTAGGGATCAGGTTGACGTAGCTTTCAGTCAGCAGCTCGCCACCTTCTGGTAACCATAACAACGCCCAGTCAATAGCTTCAGTATCACCGGCAAAAGAGCCGACAAACGGCACTTCTGGCAAAGTAATCAAGCCGTTAACTGCTTCCATCAGGTAGTCAGTCAGACCATCGGCATAACACCAGCGTTGTTCAGTATTATTGACCTGATCTTTAAAGACGATTTCTACGCCAGGGCAGAGTACGGCTTTCGCTTTCAGCAAATGTGACAGACGGGAGACAGAGAAACGTGGGCTATCGAAGAAAGAAACATCCGGCCAGAAATGTACGCTGGTCCCGGTATTGCGCTTACCACATGTGCCGATAACCTGTAAATCCTGCACTTTATCGCCATTTTCGAAGGCGATGCTATAGATTTGGCTATCACGGCGCACCGTCACTTCTACCCGTTTGGATAAGGCGTTAACAACCGAAATACCAACACCGTGCAAACCACCAGAGAACTGATAGTTTTTATTAGAGAATTTGCCGCCCGCATGTAAACGACACATGATCAGTTCAACCGCAGGAACACCTTCTTCTGGATGGATATCAACCGGCATTCCACGGCCATCATCAATTACTTCCAGTGATTGATCGGCGTGCAGAATGACGTCAATGCGGCGGGCATGGCCTGCCAGTGCTTCATCGACGCTGTTATCAATCACCTCTTGACCAAGGTGGTTTGGCCGCGTGGTGTCCGTGTACATTCCCGGACGACGACGCACTGGTTCTAAACCGCTGAGTACTTCAATGGCATCAGCGTTATAGCTGGATTCAGTCATGGTTTGATTAATATTCGGCTAATGGTTGGAAGGCTAGCGGTAACATGCCCGGCAGGCCATCACGGCCTACGGTACAATACCCACTGCAGTAACAAAACCGACTGTATCGGGTGATGCTTAAACTGCCATATCAAGCGGTTGCTAGCCCTAAAAAAGTTACAATCGGGGAGAAATAATGATCAAAGCCAACAAAGGCATGATTCCCACCTGATTCTACTGTTTGCCGACAAGGGGTATAATAGGCAACCGCTTGACGGTAATCGAGGATTTCATCCCCGGTTTGTTGCAATAACCAGAGTAAATCCGGTGATCCCAACTGTTCAATCTGCATGGCTTTCAGATCATAAATATGTCGAGACTCTAACACATATTGTTGCCCAGTGTAGGGGTTCTCATTTTCCCCCAGATAATCGCTGAGCAGCTCAAATGGCCGCACTGCCGGGTTAACCACCACGGCGGGAATACTAAAGCGCTGGGAAAGCCAGGTAGCAAAATAACCACCAAGGGAAGAACCTACAATGCCGAGGGATTGCCCCGCTTTATCCATCACGATGCTTTCCAGCATTTCTGCGGCCTCCGCCGGATAAGGCGGTAATTGCGGTATCTGCATCTCAATATGAGGATGGTGTTGCTGCAACCAACTTTTGAAAGTGGTTGCCTTGGCCGAGCTGGGTGAACTATTAAATCCGTGAATATATAGAAGCGTACTCATTCAATAACCATCCGAGTCCATGTCCGGGCAGAAATCATCACTGGCTAACCGACGAACCTCAGTTTCAAGTCTTCCATCAGGCAGTAAGTCGAGGTAGCGCCATCCCGGTGCCACAGTATCAAGTGTAAAATTAGTACAGTGCGGTTTGAACTGCACACAGGTAGAAGGGCTAGCCAACAGGCGCTTACCATACCAATCGAGATCTAAATCCTGATGAATATGGCCGCACAACAAGGTGGTCACGCGCGGATAGCGAGTCAGCACGGCTGCAAGCATATGCGCGTTGCGTAAACTATGTTGATCAAGCCAAGTACAACCCGAAGGCATCGGGTGATGGTGCAATAATATCAGTGTGTAACGTTCTGGATACGCGACCAGGCAGCGCTCCATCCACTCCAACTAATAGTCACTCAGTTCACCGTAAGGGACACCAAAAACTTGGCTATCTAATAACAGTATTTGCCAGTTATCACCCACCAGAACATGCTTTGACGGTGCAATATCGGCATTTGCTAAAGCATCCACCATCGCAGGCTGGAAATCATGATTGCCGGGTAGCCAGACACAAGGTGCTGGCAAACGGGAGATGCCCTCAGCAAAATTCTGATAAGCCGCAACGGAATGATCCTGAGCCAAATCACCGGTCGCAACAATAAGATCAAAGGAGTGTTGCTCAGCAATAATCGCATCTAACACAGCGCGATAACTGCGAGAAGTATTTACACCCAGCAAGGTCTCATGTTCCCCCGCAAAGAGGTGGGTATCTGTTATTTGTAAAATTCTAACCCTGGCCCCACTCGCCATAGGCAGTTTAAACAGGCTTTCCAAATGGTGTCCTTGTTTTTGCACCTTTCCCAACCAGATTCATCACATCTCTGTCTCTCAGTAGGTCAGGCTATAAGTCTGTCTAACAAACCGGAACTGCCATCGCTCCATGCGCCAAGCAATAGCGCAACCAGTCAGCAAGAAACTGGTTAATTTGATGCTTTTCGTCCCGCTGATGCAACTTTTTATTCGGATAATCATAACTTGCTTTGAAGCGGGAGATCTGCTGACTGGCACACACTTCCGCGACCTGCGCATCATGATAAAGCCGCACGACCATAGATGGCAGGCTCCAATGACTGATAACAGGCGCAGTTTGCACAATTTCGACAACAGAAGTGTAGCGGGTTGACTCAATAATTGTCAGTTGATAACTGGCGCCGTTGACCTGATAAGCCACGCTTTCACCCACTTCATCGACACGCGGTATCAAACGACGCAATTGCGCGAAGTTAGTTTCGCATATCCGCATCATTTCAGGAAAATCAGGTGTGTAGCGCTTGCTCATTATTTTCTCTCTTTACGACTGCCATTCTGCTCTTAGCGATTGATGGTGCAACGCCAACCATTGTAATGCAATGACTGAGGCTGCATTATCAATAACACCTTCTTCAACCCAACGATAAGCTTGCTCACGGCTGACAACATGCACCCGAATATCTTCATTTTCATCGGCCAGCCCATGAATCCCACTCGCGGTCGTCGCATCGACTTCCCCGACCATGATAGATAAGCGCTCACTGGTGCCACCAGGGCTGGCTAAATAACTGAGCACCGGTTTACAGCGGCCAACCTGAATCCCCGCTTCTTCTTCCGCTTCGCGACGTACCACTTCCTCGACGGTTTCGCCCTCTTCGATCATTCCAGCCACCATTTCTAATAACCAAGGCGACCGGCTGCTGTCAATGGCGGCAATCCGTAATTGTTCAACCAGCACCACTTCATCACGCACCGGGTCATAAGGTAATAACACGGCGGCATGGCCGCGCTCAAAAATTTCGCGTTTAACCTCCCCACTCATTTCGCCATTAAACAAACGATGACGAAACCGGTATAAATCCAGTGAAAAAAAACCCCTGTACCGCGTTTCACGTGCAATAATTTCCACATCCTTCTTGCCGAAGGTCACCGGTGAGGGTTGTTTTGATGTCATAACGTCTTTCCTTACTTAAGTATCTAGCCTGAATAGTGACTTTTAATGACAGCATGAATGAATGCCAGTCAGGCTAATAGAGGTTGGCAATTTTATAAAGGCGGTTTTATAAAGATTATTTGACAAAAATAGTGTGATACAGGTTAGTTGTCTGAATAGTCATTTAGCTTTGTGATAGATTTAAGTAAATTTAGGCGAGATGGCACAATCTGCCACCTTATCCCATTGGCAGACTCTGATAGAATCGGCAACAATTCGTCTATCGACAGCTACCATAGTAATATTGCCGCACAACTGCTGCACAACAAGGACTGCAAATGAAGAAACTGCTCCCCCTTCTTATCGGGCTGAGTCTGGCTGGTTTCAGTAGCATGAGCCAGGCAGAGAACTTGCTGCAAGTTTATAAGCAAGCCAGGGATAGTAACCCGGATTTACGCAAATCAGCGGCTGACCGCGATGCTGCATATGAAAAAATTAATGAAGCCCGTAGCCCGCTGTTACCACAGCTGGGTTTAGGTGCCGGTTACACCCATACTAATGGTTTCCGTGATGCCTCTGACAGCCCGGATAGCAATGCAACATCAGGCTCTCTGCAACTGACTCAAACCATTTTCGACATGTCTAAATGGCGTGCTCTGACTTTGCAAGAGAAGGCCGCGGGTATTCAGGATGTAACCTTCCAGACCAATGAACAAGCGCTTATCTTGAACACGGCAACTGCCTATTTTAATGTTCTCAGAGCCATTGATAGCCTGTCTTATACCGAAGCGCAGAAGCAATCTGTTTATCGCCAGTTAGACCAAACGACCCAGCGTTTTAATGTGGGTTTAGTGGCAATTACTGACGTACAAAACGCCCGAGCTAGTTACGATACCGTGTTAGCAGCAGAAGTGACGGCCCGTAATAACCTGGATAACGCGTTGGAAAACCTGCGCCAAATTACCGGTGTTTATTACCCTGAACTGGCCTCGTTGAATGTCTCTCGCTTGAAGACAGAACGCCCACAGGCCGTCAATAACCTGTTGAAAGAAGCTGAAAAACGTAACCTTTCGTTGCTTTCTGCTCGTTTGAGCCAAGATTTAGCCCGTGAGCAGATTAAGTCGGCAGAAACAGGCTATATGCCAACCATCGATTTGACGGCTTCAACTTCAGTCACCAATACTCGCTACAGCGGCGGCACGCCAAGTACCCAGCAAGCAAACATGGATGCTGGTCAGAACAAAATTGGCGTGCAACTGAGCTTACCGCTGTACAGCGGTGGAGCGACTAATTCTTCAGTGAAACAGGCACAATACAATTTCGTCGGTGCCAGTGAGCAGTTGGAAAGCGCACACCGTAGTGTGGTGCAAACTGTCCGTTCCTCATTTAATAATATTTCAGCCTCCATCAGTAGCATTAAGGCTTATGAACAAGTGGTTATTTCTAACCAAAGCTCATTAGATGCGATGGAAGCAGGTTATCAAGTGGGAACTCGCACCATTCTGGATGTGTTGACTGCAACAACTAACTTGTATCAATCTAAACAGCAACTCGCCGATGCACGTTATAACTACCTGATTAATCAGTTAAATATCCAGTCAGCGCTGGGTACACTGAACATGAACGATCTGATGGCACTGAATGGCGTACTGGATAAACCCGTCCCAACATCTGCCACCAGCTTGGCACCGGATGATGCTAACCAGAATGCTTATGCTGATGGTACTAGCACTCGGACTGCACCGCGAGCAACAACGGTTAGCCAGCCGACTACCGCTGCTGCCGGTAATCCATTCCGTAACTGATTTTTACGAATGTGAACTCACCGGGTACAGCGTCAAGCTGTGCCCGGTTTATTTTTCTTCATTTCCTCTTTTTTACTCCCCAGCATTTTTCGTCAATGAAAAAAGCGAAGTGACTCGCAGCATTTCGTATAGCTTTGTAAAGTCTGCTACTCATCGTCCCTCAAGCTTTAATTTCATACACATTTCCCCTATTCTTAGGACACTTACTGGGAAAGGGCATTGAACGCCCGGAAATGAGACAAATAATGATGAAACGGACTCAAAACATCCATCAAGAGACTTTCCGTAAATCCTGGCGCAGCTACCGCCTTGCGCCAGTAGCTTTAGCTGTCAGTGCCGTATTTATGCTGGCTGGCTGCGAAAAAACCGATGAAACCGTCTCTTTGTATCAAAATGCTGATGACTGCTCTGCAGCAAATCCGTCCAAGAGCGCGGAATGTACCACTGCATACAACACAGCCTTGCAGGAAGCGGCTAAAACTGCGCCTAAGTATTCAACCCGTGAAGATTGCGTGGCTGAATTTGGTGAATCGCAGTGTACCCAGGCTCCTGCACAAGCCGGTATGATCCCAACATCCTCATCATCTACTGAAACCACCGCCGCTGCACCGCAGCAAAGCGGTAGCATGTGGATGCCGCTGATGGCAGGTTATATGATGGGCCGCATGATGGGCGGTGGCGCAAGCCAGCCATTGTTTACCTCCAAAGCACCAAACAGCCCGGCCAATGGTAAGTTTGTCGACGCAACCGGCAAAAACTTCGGTTCAGCCACCACTGGCCGCACTATGACTGTGCCAAGAACCGCCATGGCGCCGAAACCTGCCGTGACCAATACCATCACCCGTGGCGGTTTTGGTGAGTCAGTAGCTAAACAGTCTTCTATGCAACGTAGTGCCGCGACATCATCTAAAACCAGCACGCGCAGCATGGGTGGCTAAGGTCTGATTAATGAAACGTTTAGCGATTAGCGAACGCCCGGACTGGCGCGAAAAAGCCACCGAATTTGGTTTCCGTTTCCACACCATGTATGGCGAGCCGTACTGGTGTGAAGACGCCTATTACGAATTCACACTGGCACAAATTGAAGAGTTGGAAGACACCACCGCAGAGTTGCATCAAATGTGCCTGCAAGTGGTTGAAAAAGTAGTGAATAGCGATCAACTGATGGCAAAATTCCGCATTCCGAAACATTGCTGGGATTTTGTGCGTAGCTCGTGGAAGTCTAATCAACCTTCGCTCTATTCGCGTCTTGATCTGGCCTATGACGGCATAAATCCGGCCAAACTGCTGGAAAACAACGCAGATACCCCGACCTCACTATATGAAGCCGCTTTTTTCCAATGGCTATGGTTGGAAGACCAGATCAATGCGGGTAATTTGAGCCAGGATTCAGACCAATTCAATAGCATGCAAGAGAAGCTAATTGAACGTTTTGTTGATTTGCGCGATAACCATGGTTTTAGCTTGCTGCATCTGGCTTGCTGCCAGGACAGTGAAGAAGATCGTGGTACTGTGCAATATCTGCAAGATTGTGCGTTGGAAGCCGGTCTGCCAACTGAATTCATGTTTATGGAGGAAATTGGCTTAGGGGAAAAAGGGCAATTTACCGACTTGGATAATCAGGTTATCAGTAATTTGTTCAAGCTCTATCCGTGGGAATTTATGTTCCGCGAAATGTTCTCCACTAAATTGGAAGATGCTGGCGTACGCTGGTTGGAACCAGCCTGGAAGAGCATTATCTCCAATAAAGCCTTACTGCCATTGCTGTGGGAAATGTTCCCAAATCACCCTAATCTGTTGCCTGCTTATTTTGCTGAAGATGATCATCCGGCCATGGATCATTATGTCACCAAGCCGCTATTCTCGCGGGAAGGTGCCAATATTCAGATAGTGGAAAACGGTAAAGAAGTGGCGCGGGTTGATGGGCCATATGGTGAGGAAGGCATGATTGTTCAGCAATTCCACCCACTACCTAAGTTCGGCGATAGCTATACGCTGATTGGTAGCTGGCTGGTGAATGATCAGCCTTGTGGTATTGGTTTGCGCGAAGATCGTGAATTGATCACCCAAGATCTGTCACGTTTTTACCCACATATTATTTTGGGTTAAGCCTGCGCAAGAATAGGTATAAAGGCTAATACCGTAAAATTATTGATAAAACTGAACCAAGGGGAAACACTCCGTTGGGGCCGTAACGGTGTAAACCGTCAGAGCGCCCGTAGGAGTGGTCAACCCTTGGCTCGCTGGTTTTAAGTTTTTATAACGTCAATGCTAACCAAGCTTAATCGACAACATACTCAGCGAACCCATCTCAATCCCATCGGTTGGAATCGAAATCTGCTCTTTACCATCCCAACTCCCCAATACATACAGTAATGGCAGATAATGCTCAGGTGACGGGTTGGACAGTGCAGCCTCTTCATGCTGCATAAAATTGACCAATGGGTGATTATCTCCTTGATAGTTAAGGTTATCTATCACAAATTGGTTGAAGGACTCCGCCCATGGATAGGGGTTGCTTTCGCCCTGCCATCTCACCATACGCAAGTTATGTACTACGTTGCCGCTGGCGACAATCATGACACCTTGCTCACGCAGTACCGCCAGCTTACGACCTAATTCATAGTGATACGCTGCCGGTTGGGTGCCATCAATACTCAATTGCACCACAGGAATATCCGCAGCAGGGTACATTTTGATCAACACCCCCCAGCTGCCGTGGTCTAGCCCCCATTCACTGGTATCAGCCTGTACGGCGATAGGTGCCAACAATTGCTGAATCTGGGCTGCCAACTCTGGAGAACCTGGGGCCGGATATTCGGTATCAAACAATGCCTGTGGAAAGCCACCAAAATCATGGATCGTCCGAGGTTTTTCCATCGCTGTTACTGCGGTGCCACGGGTGTACCAGTGGGCAGAAATGACCAAAATCGCCTTAGGGCGAGGTAACGTCTCACCCAACGCACGCCATGCCTGAGTGTAACTGTTTTCTTCCAGCACGTTCATCGGGCTACCGTGGCCGAGAAACAGTGCAGGCATACGAGAGGTGTTCATAGATAATCCTTACTGTTAAGAAAAATGTGGCGCTAAAACCATAACGAGTACATTACGCGCTTTTTTTTCATTACACAGCCGGATAACAGTGATGAAGATATTCAATAAATTTGAAGAGGATGAATAGCGGGAAAATACCAAGGATAGAGAGGGATAAGTACCAAATAACCGGGCGGCGACCTATTCGGTAGAATAATAGCAACCCGGAGTGTAAACCGCGTTATCAATAGGCAATATCCGCAGATATTGCCATCAGAAATCAGCTGGCTTTTTGTTCTTGCGACTGGCGGTACTCAGCCAAATCATCAATAGTCACGACTGGCATATCATGTAATTTGGCGAACTCAATCACTTCTGGTGCATGTGCCATGCTACCGTCGTCATTGGTCAGTTCACACAATACGCCCGCAGGTTTGTAGCCTGCCAGGGTAGCCAAATCGATAGAAGCTTCAGTATGACCACGGCGGGATAATACGCCGCCCGGCTGTCCGCGTAGCGGGAATACATGGCCCGGCCGATTAAGGTCGGCAGGTTTCGCGTTATCGGCGATTGCCGCACGGATTGTCGTCAAACGGTCAGCGGCAGAAACGCCGGTCGTCACGCCTTTAGCCGCTTCAATGGTCACGGTAAAAGCCGTTTGGAATTGGCTGGAGTTATTGGTCACCATCATAGGTAAATCAAGCTGTTGGCGGCGTTCATCAGTGATACACAGACACACGATGCCACTGCCGTGGCGGATAGTCAGTGCCATTTGCTCTACAGTCATTGCTTCCGCAGCAAATACTATATCGCCTTCGTTTTCACGACTTTCGTCATCCAACACCATAACACCACGGCCATGACGCAGCGCGTCAATAGCACGTTCTACACGCTCAACAGGCGTGCCAAAAACTGATAGAAGGGTCTGATTCATGGTAAGAAACCTCATTAAAATTATGGATTACCAGAATCAGGGCGGTCTTGAGGAGTAAAAGGCCATTTTTCATCTAACAATAGAAATAGCCGAAATAACGCAAGCGAGCTATTTAATAAATAAGCTCGGCAGATACCGTTACTCTCTCCCATCCGGACTATAACCGTCGGCCCCGGAATCACACCGGGTCTGCTGACCTCTACCCTGCTCTCTTTGACAAGAGAAACAACGTGAGCGCTCACGGGCTTTTGCACCACGACACGGAATGCCGCAACACAATTTACCGCCGGTGGGGACTTGCACCCCGCCCTGAGAATAAGCCCCATGACTATAACGCTATTGATTCGTCGGAGCAATTACCAAAATGGTGATGTGCGGAGGTTTATACATTCGGCATCAAGCATTACACTAGTAGGAGTAACTTCACATCTAATTAGGGAAATACCATGATTGACCCGAAAAAAATTGAACAAATCGCCCGCCAGGTGCATGAGTCTATGCCGAAAGGTATTCGCGAATTCGGGGAAGACGTCGAAAAGAAAATTCGGCTAGTGCTGCAATCGCAGTTAACCCGCCTGGATTTGGTTAATCGTGAAGAGTTCGACGTCCAAACTCAAGTGCTGCTGCGCACCAGAGAAAAACTGGCGTTGTTGGAACAACGCATGGGTGAACTGGAGGCCAAATTTAACAGTGCTCCAGCCGCTGTTGATACCACAGCCGCTATTGATGATAAAACGGGCGAGTAAGGTATAAGTCAGTCACCAGTTATCATTAGGGCGCCGTATGGCGCCCTTTTTTATGGCTGTATGACTGACCCTCTCCGCCTGGACATCAGCATCCACAACAGTGAAAACATCAATAAGGCGTATAAGCTTTTCCAACCAATCATTACCAGCAATACACAACACAGAATACTGCCCATCACCGACATCACCCGCGAGCGCCCACTTAATAAGCGAATACCCGCCAGCATGCACAACAAATAAATCAGCACAAAAATGCCATTGGCATAAACAATCAGTAAATCCAATGGCAGGGACAGCCAGTAGGTCAACAGAGTAAAGAACAGACAACTGCCGACCACCGCCGTCAGTGCATTGACCGGGGTTTGCCCGACAGACAGCTGTGCCAGCTTGCTTTGTGGGCGCACCTGCGCCTGTGACCACACCATACGAGCGAAACTTTGAGTATAAATATTCACACTGGCAAAACAGGCTAAATAGCCAATAATGCAAGCAATCCACAGCGCATGTTCACCAAACAATTGCACCACAATGCCCGGCAAAGAGGCCGCTGCGGCTTGCTGTTCACCATAGGCATGGAAATGCAGCACCGCCACTGTGCATCCCCAGTAGACCACCCCCGCAACTAATAACCCAACCAACAGGGCGCGCGGGAAATCACGTTCTGGGTGACGGAACTCTGTCGCCAAGTGGGCGAAAGCTTCCAGCCCAACAAAACACCAGAACATCACAGCCAGCGCGCTAAACATATTTGAGGGGGAAATATCTGGAGGTGCGGGCCAAGGTATCTGTGATAACTGAATGTCGCCTTGCCACCAAATAGCCACCACCAGCGCGATAACCAGCAAGGCAATCAATGTTTGCACATTAGCGCTAGACCCCGCACTGCGAGTCCCCAGTAGCCAGATAATCAGTAAGGTCGCCAATTGCACCATTAATAACCCGGTATCACTCCAGCCAAAAGTGGCTTGCCAGAAACCAGCCGCAATTTGTAACGCAGCAGGTAAGCCGACAGGAATGACGGACAAAAAGAGCCAACCGGTGACTTTCCCAAGTTTAGGCCCGAATGCCATGGTAACAAAATGGGCCGCGCCACCGGCACTGGGGAAATGGCGACCTAAAGCAGCAAAGGCGATAGCAATAGGGAAAACCAACGCAATCAATAGCGGCCAGGCCCATAAACTATCCGCCCCCGCCAGCATTGCCGCGAGTGCTGGCACGGCAAAGACACCGGTTCCCAGCAATGAGGTGGACAGCAACCCGACTCCCTGTGCCAGACTCAACTCCTGTTTTAGTCCCCCCACATCCTCACCTTTTCTATATCGATATACCGAATACCCAAAGTCATTGCTGTTGCGGGTAGGCAGCAAGCAAACGAATCCCGATGAGCTTACTCAAGTAAGTGATTCGGGTAAGTGAACGCAGCTAACCCCCCCGCACTTCAAGGCCGAAGGAGATTTAACCCAAACCATTCTTGATGGACTGAATAATATTAGTGGTCGAAACCCCATCTTCAAAATTCAGCACTTTCACTTCACCACCAGCGGCCCACACTTCTGCACTACCGGCAATTTCATCAGGTTTATAATCCCCCCCTTTCACCAGCAAATCCGGCAAAATATCGGCAATTAAGCGCTGCGGGGTATCTTCTTCAAATGGCACGACCCAATCCACCGCTTCCAGTGCGCCCAAGACAATCATGCGCTGATCCAGTGGATTCACAGGGCGTTTTTCGCCTTTCAATCGTTTGGTAGAGGCATCACTGTTCACTGCCACAATCAGGCGATCACCCAGTTTGCGGGCATTCGCCAGATAGGAAACATGACCAGCATGGAGAATGTCAAAGATGCCGTTGGTCATCACGACTTTCTCGCCGCGCTGGCGAGCTTGCGCCACCGCTTTTTTCAGTTGCTGCTCATCCATCACGCCAAAACCAGTTTCAGCACGGCCACGGATAGCATTTTCCAATTCAATTGGAGAAACCGTCGATGTCCCCAATTTGCCCACCACCACACCGGCAGCGGCATTTGCCAGGAAGCAAGACTCTTCGAGTGTGTTTCCAGCGGCCAATGCGGCAGCCAGCACCCCAATCACCGTGTCACCGGCACCGGTCACATCAAACACTTCTTGTGCTTGGGTCGGTAAATGTAATGGTGGTTTGCCCGGCTGTAGCAAAGTCATCCCTTGTTCAGAGCGGGTTACCAGCAAAGCTGAAAGCTCAAAATCGGCCACCAGCTTCATACCACGACTCACCAATTCTTCATCGTTTTTACAATGGCCGACCACTGCTTCAAACTCGGATAAGTTTGGTGTCAGCAAAGTGGCGCCGCGATAACGTTCAAAATCGCTGCCTTTAGGATCGATAAGCACCGGAACTTTGGCTTTTCGCGCCAGTTGGATCATCGCCTGCACACTATTCAGTGCGCCTTTGGCATAGTCGGACAGCACCAGAGCACCAATCTGTGGTAGCGCTTGTTGAATGCGCTCAAAGATAGGTTGAGGGTCAACACCATCAAAACCTTCTTCGAAATCCAGACGGATAAGCTGCTGGTTACGGGAAAGCACCCGCAACTTGGTGATAGTCGGGTGAGTCGGTACCGAAACAAAATCACACCGCACCTGCACTTCATTTAGCTTGCTGGTCAGTGCGCGCGCGGCATCATCAATCCCAGTCAACCCCACTAATCGGGAAATAGCGCCAAGGGAGGCGATGTTCATCGCGACGTTCGCGGCACCACCAGGGCGTTCTTCGATGGTATCAACTTTGACTACCGGCACCGGTGCTTCAGGTGAAATCCGGCTGGTTGGGCCATACCAATAACGGTCTAACATGACATCACCAACGACTAATACACCGGCGCGGCGAAAATCAGGCAGCGTGACTTTCATACGTTAGCCCCCCAAAGTGAGCTGTTATTAACCCCGAAAACACACATCCCTTCGCTCCAATTTTGTGTTTGTTATATGGTGCCGGATAATATCACAGACACCTTGCATACTATTAATAACGGGAATCTATGCGTCTGTGGGCGCTGCAACCAACCATTTACGCCAGCTGGCGGCCACCTGTGCTCTTTCTGCGGTAAAGCTATCCGCGGAGACTTTGCTTGATTGCTCCTGCAAAGCCAGATGGTGAATCTCATCACGCATGGTGACATAAGCGCGGGTCAATGCTGCGGCTTCCACCTCCGGCATAATGCCGTAATTGGCCATTAACTCAAAAATTCGCACATTATCAGACCAGTGGGTCAAACGCGGCTCACTGGCGGCATAGCGCAATACCAAATATTGGGCGATAAACTCAATATCAGTGATCCCGCCCTCATCGGCTTTAATATCAAAGATATCGCGCTGTTTACTGCCCAAATGATTGCGCATCTTCTCGCGCATTTCGCGCACTTCTTGTTGTAATTGCGGGTCTTGGCGATGGCGACAAAGGATGTGTTGGCGAATGGCGTCAAACTCTTGATGCAACTCAGGGTCACCATAAACAATGCGGGCGCGTACCAGCGCCTGATGCTCCCACGTCCAAGCTTCATTCTGCTGATAATCAGCGAAAGCCTCGACAGTGCTCACCAACATACCCGCTTCCCCGGATGGCCTTAGCCGGGCATCAACTTCATACAGAATCCCTGAGGAGGTACGAGTGCTGAATAAATGCATGATGCGCTGAGCCAAACGCAAATAGAATTGGCGGCCATCAATGCTGCGCTCGCCATCGGTCATCACATCAAGCGGGCAATCGAGCAGAAACACCAGATCCAAATCTGAGCTGTAACCCAACTCCCAGCCGCCCAATTTGCCATAGCCAATCACGGCGAAACCACGGCCCTCGCGCTGCTGCAAATGGCTAGGTTGACCATAACGCGCCACCATTTGATTCCAGGCTTGCTGGATAACCGCATCAATAATGGCCTCCGCCAGATAGGTTAAGTGATCGCTCACTTTCATTACCGGCAGCGCCTCGGTGATATCTCCGGCGGCAATACGCAATTGTTGTGCCTGTTTAAACTGGCGTAATGCTTCCAGTTGTTGCTCTTCATCATCAGGTGGCACCCGCAACAAATATTGACGTAATTCATCACGATAAGCGCTGGGTTCCAACGGCTGATAGAGCGATTGCGGGTCGAGTAATTCATCCAATAACAGCGGGTAGCGAGCTAACTGACTGGCGACCATCGGGGAGGCAGAACATAAGCGAATAACATGTTTCAGTGCCGCGTGGTATTCGACCAGCAATTCCAGATAGGTGGTGCGGGTCACGATACTCAACAACAATTGAATC